>JAAAOT010000127.1 GCA_009908725.1 Bacteroidota bacterium
GCTCGCCGATGACTGAAGTGCAGCAACGAACAAACTGTCATCGACGACGGAGGGTTCGGCAGACGGGCCGCCCGGATCTAGGTGGGGCGCGCCGAACGCAGACATAAAAAAAGCCCGCTCCTCGAGGAGCCAGCGTCGGTGTTTACTTCGAATCAACACTTACCATAGTAATGATTGTCAGGCACTTCTCCAAATAAGGAATCGTGAAGACGCCTGATTCCCTGTCCTGCATTACGCCAGTCAGCCCCTGAGCGTCCACGAACGCCGCCAAGCGGCATATCCGCCCGACTGTACATATTGGGCGGGTTTATGTACAGACGCGCTGAGTCGAGAGTACAGGTGGCCGCGGTCCCGGCTCTATGAGGTCAGACTTCGGGGCACGGTGAGCCCCCCCACCCGCCGGCTACTTACGTCCCGATCAGGCATAGAAAAAGCCCGTCCCGACGGGACCGGACTCAGCGATTTGCTTCAAATCAACACTTCCCATTATAGCGATCGCTATCCATTTCTCCAAATGAGAAACCGTGAAGACGAGCGATTACAGCGGCAGAAATGGCATTCTCCGGCCCAAACGCCGTCTGAGCGCGATGAGGAAAGGCTATGGGGGCGTGTCCAAGAAGTGCGGGTTATTGTACAGCTATCATCAGTTGCGTGGTGGAGCCACCGTGCCGTGAGGATGAAGGACCGTGCCGGACGGATGAAGGATCGCGACCTCCGTTTCCACCCAATGCCGATCGGGCGCTGGCCGTAGACCGATCGGACCGGAGCAGCAGACGTGTGCTGCGTCAATAAAAAAAGCCCGTCCGGTCACCGGTGAGGTGACGGAACGGGCGTCGTTCGGTGCGAGCTGTGTTGCCCAGGATGGACTCGAACCATCAACCTTCTGAACCAGAATCAGATGCTCTGCCAATTGAGCTACTGGGCACTCTTCGGGCTGGCCGATTGTCATCGGGTGAGCCCTCGCTGTAGCATTCGGAAAAATGCACGTGAGCCGCAGCGGGTTCCGGTTGGCGGGGTCGGCACGCCGGTTTGACCGATGCTTCACTGACTGATCTGCCGGTCGCCCCCGGGCGTCGCTCGTGTCAGGATTCGGCGGCTTCTTCCTCGGGCTCCGCGAGTGCATCCACGTCTTCGGGGGAGACGCCGCGCCACTCGGCCACTTGCGCGATGATCCGGGCGCGCACCTCGCGCTGAAGCTCGCGACTCTCGTCAGGACCGTAGTCTGACGTGTCGACGGGCGGAAGCACGCGGACGCGGATTTTCTCCGGGTTGGGCTGAAACCAGATGCTGTGCTTCGGGAGAGCCTGGCGCGTACCGTCAATCGCGATCGGGAGAACCGGAACGCCGCTCTTGATCGCCAGGCGAAACGCCCCGTCGGCAAATCGGTGCACGCGACCGTCCCGAGAGCGCGTTCCTTCGGGAAAGAACATCACGCTGCACTTTTGGTCCAGATAGGTTCTGGCCTGCGCGAGTACATTCCCGCGGCTGTCGCGGTCTCGCCGGTCGACCGCAATGTCGCCGCTCATCCGAAGAAGCGGGCCTGCAATCGGCATGTTGAAAAGCTCAACCTTCGCGACCCATTTCATCTCCCACGGAACGCGCGCGATGATGGGCGGGTCGGCCTGCGACAGATGATTGCTCACGCATACGTACGGATTGCGCGGGTTCTCAGGAAAGGTACCATCCACCTCGACGTCCCAGAAGGGGTTGACGTACGTCATCGATCGGCCGAGGCGGCGAAGCATCAGGCCGGTGCGATAGTAGGCCGGGTCGCGGTCAAACAGCCGCGTGATCGCCATGATGGGCAGCCAGGCGATCATCAACGTGATGATCGCGGTCCATACCCAGATGGTGACGAGAGTGGATCGCATAGAGCGCGTGTGGTCAGGTCATGCAACAGAGCATATCGCAAATGCCGAACGCAACGATTTGGTTCGATCGGAGTCCCTCGGCAGGAATCGGAACGGTCGTGTTCGTTTCGCGGCTTTCTTGCAGAGCCCGGGCATCCTTTCGTGGTTGCGTCGATACAAAAAGACCTGAAACGCCCGACCTATGATTCCCGCTTCATCCGACGACCGCATGCGCCGTGGCTGACTCGCCCGACATTTTGAAGTACTTCTACGAGGAGCCGGTTTTGATGGAGCCGGTGACCCCGGATGCCGATCCGGACGCCCGGCGTCGAGCCGAACGGCCGGAGCGCGGCCCGGGAGCCTCGGGGCCGTCGATGCCGATCGACCAGTTGCTGCAGACAGACGACTACTACCGAGGCTACCTTGCGGGGACGCGAACGGACGGCGCGCCGGATCCGGATACAGACCGGGTCGGCCTGACAGCACTGCCCGACCCGGAGGTTTACGTGACCCCCCTGCTCGAGGCGCTCGGGCAGTCGTGGTGGGCAGTCGTGGGAGCGGACGACAACGTGCAGGAGATCCACCGCGATACGGCGGCCCGCCGCTTCGCCGATCCGGACGGTACAGCCGCACTGATTACCGCTTCGGACGCTGTACCGCCGGAACGCGCCGCCGCCGTGGTGGGTAGGGGACGCCGCGAGGCGCTTGCCCCTCTGCGTGCGGTGCTGGACGCCGGGGCCGTCGTGTTTTTTCCGGAACGTGCCCACGACGGATTCGACTGGAGTTTCTTCGGTTCACAGCCCATGCGCGACCGGCTCGTCGCCGCCTTTCGAGCCAACCCCGCTCCCGGGCTCCGTCGATTCGTATTGCCCTACCAGAAAGCTCGATCAGAAAGCAAGTTCTACTTCGAAACATGGCAGCTGAAGGAGCCATCGCTCCCGGACTACATCGAGGAAGTGTGAGGGCCCGGGGCGACGCGGACCATGAGCATTGGATGCACCGCTGCCTGGATCTTGCCCGGCGCGGGGCCGGGACCGTCAGTCCCAACCCGCTCGTCGGTGCCGTTCTCGTGAGTGCCGATGGAGAATGCCTTGCTGAAGGCTGGCACGAGCAGTTTGGAGGCCCCCACGCAGAGGCACACGCGATTGCGCTGGCACTTAAACGGCACGGCGAAGAGGCGCTGCGGAGCGCGACCCTGTACGTCAACCTGGAGCCGTGCTCCCATCACGGCAAGACGCCGCCGTGCACCGACCGGGTGCTGGAGGCGGGTATCCCGCGCCTGGTCGTGGGAACGATCGATCCCTTCCCGGCTGTCAAGGGGCGTGGCATCCGGCGCCTACGCGAGCATGGCGTGGACGTGCAGCTGGGCGTGCTGGAGGATGAATGTGCACGGCTGAACGAGCCCTTCTTTCATCACGTCCGTACCGGCCGGCCGCTCGTCACCTTGAAGGTGGCGCAGACGGTCGACGGCCGCGTCGCCACGACGTCGGGGGACAGCCGCTGGATTTCGGGGACGGCAGCCCGCACGCTCGTCCATCGCTGGCGGTCGGAGATGGATGCGGTCCTGGTCGGCTCGGGCACGGCGCGGTCCGACGATCCCCGCCTGACGGTTCGGCATGTGGACGGCCCCCAGCCACGACGGCTCGTGCTGGACCGCCAGGGTACGCTATCGCCCGATCTGCGCCTCTTCTCTGATGATCACGTCGCACGAACCACGGTCGTGACGGCAGAAGACACGATGCTTCCCTACGAAAACCGGCTGACGGGCGGCGGCGGGCGCGTTCTACGGGTGCCGCAGACGTCCGAGCAGCACCTCGACCTCCACGCAGTGCTCCGCCGGCTCGGGCAAAATGGACCCTCGCCGGAGACGGGCGACAGCCGGGCGCCCCGGCCGGTGCAGTCGCTTCTCGTGGAGGCGGGCCCGGGTCTCTCGACCGCTCTGTTCCAGCAGGATCTCGTGGACCGCTACTTCTGCTTCATCGCTCCGAAGGTCAGCGGGGAGGGAACGCCCGTCACGGGCGACCTCGGCACGAGGGAGATGCGGGACGCCCTCACCTTCGCGGAATCGCGCTGGGAGCCGGTCGGGGAGGACATGCTGCTCCGCGCCTACTGCCGGCCGGTGGGAGCCGCCCGACGCGTGGACGACTGACGTGCGGTTCCCCGATTCGAATTCATCGCTGAGACGATCCGTCTATGTTTACAGGTATCATCAAAGAAGTCGGGCACATCGAAACGATCGAACCTCTCGGTAGCGACGCTGCGGGGAAACGGATCACGGTTGCGGCGGAGATGTCTCCGTCGCTTCGCGTGGACGAGAGCGTTTCGATCAACGGAGCGTGTCAGACGGTCGTCGACGCCACGGAAACGACGTTTTCCGTCGTCACGATCGAGGAGACGCTCCGGAAGACGACGTTCGGACAGCTTGCCGTAGGCGATCCGGTGAACCTGGAGCGGGCGATGAAAGCCGACAGCCGCATCGACGGCCACTTCGTGCAGGGACATGTGGACACGACGGGGACCGTGGTTTCGGTCGAGCAGGAAGAAACGAACTGGCTGTACCGGATCCGTTACGACGCTTCCTACGCGGCGTACCTGATCCCGGTCGGTTCGATCGCTATTGACGGGATCAGTCTCACGGTGGCACGGCTCGACGGTGACGAGATGACCGTCGCCATCATCCCGCACACGTACGAACACACGAATGTGCGGACATGGGACGAGGGGGCCGCGGTCAATCTCGAGTTCGACATGATCGGCAAATACGTCGTCGGTGCGCTGCAGCCGGGCGGGGATGTGCCGGATCCGACCGCGCTTGCCGAGCAGTGGCTGGACGGCCGGTAGGGAAAGGCGGCACGGTGGCCCTACGAGGCACCGGCTCCCCCGCCACCGGCCCCGCCTGCTCCCGCACCTGCAACGCCGCCCGCTGTGCTCGCTGCGACGGCTCCCCCGGCGTCGCCGGTGCTCGTGATCGCGGCGACGTAAACGACGAACAGGGTAGCCTCGGGTGATCCGCCGGTCTGCCGGAGCCATGCGGGAAGCACATCCTCCACACCGGAAGCCTCGATCTTCTCCCCCTGTTCCTCAATCCAGGACGCTGACACGTCGTCCGACAGCAAGAGCCAGGGCAGCAGTTCCGGAAATTGCTCTGCCGCTCGCTCCGGGTCGCTGTCGCTGAGCGATTCGATGTCGGATTTCGCCTTGTCGATGAATGCGTTGATCTGGGCGCGGAGGCGTCGTCCTTCCTCCGTCGGAGCGTACCGGGACCCGATGAAAAACAGGCTCCCGATCGATACGCCGATGAGCGGGCCCACGACGTAGACGGCAGCCGGGACGTGTTGCACAATGGCCCAGCCGATGACGCCGATCGTGAGTGCGAGCGTTCCGACGGCGAGCGCCGAGGCCTGCAGGTAGGGTCGCGACCGGTCGAAGAGCCACCCACGCTCCACGAGCGCTTTTCGAACCTCCGTTCGTTGCTCCTGCCGGAAGGTCGACATGTCGCTCCGCATCTTGTCGAGCGTGTCGTGCTTGCTGAGTTCGTTGAGGAACGTCTCTTCGAACGGGCGAAGGTCGCTCTCGTCGGGATGCACCTCCACAGTGATCGTCGTGGTCGAGCTGAGCCACGATTCCGATTTGTCCGCCCGGAGCGTAAGGTGGCCGCGGCGCGCCAGGTCGAACACCATGGCACCGTGCATACGGGACGCGCGATATTCGCCCAGCATGCGGGCAGCCTCGTATGGCGGCATCTGCGGCGTCCGCGCCATAACCTCCGGAGGGGGATTGCGGCGTCGGCGGATGAGGTACGCGCCAAGGAAGGCGAAGAACGTAACGAGGGCGAACGCCAGCCCTTTCAAGACATCCCGCCCGTCGAACCGCTCCGGGGCGTTGAACCGCTCCGGAAAGGTCGCCTCCACGGAGTAGCCGGTGCCGGCATCGAGGCTGTCCTTCGCAAATGAAATCGACCACCCTCCGCCGGACGACCGGACCGCTTCCGGTTCCGGCGTAAGCGACAGACTGTCCCGCGGAATGGCGATCTCGGACGGGAGCATCAGCGTGACATCTACGTCAGATACCGGAACGTCGATCTCCGTCCCGATGGCGGTCCATTTTAGCATATTCATACCGTCCTCGGACCGTAGTGCGCCGTACGCACGGTAGGAAATGTCGAAGGACGCCGGCTCAGACCGTTCAGGATATTGCCAGCGAAGCATGAGGTCTCCGTCTGACCGCGCCACGGACAGGCTGTCCACGGACGTTTCCGCGCCCATCACGGACACGTGGCCGAGCGAGTCCAGATTGCTCATTTCCACCTCGCGGTACATCGACGAGAAGGTGCCGGCGATCACGTCCAGGCGAAGGGTCTCGCGAACGTCCAGGGCGCCGTCCGGGCGGAGGTGGATCGTAACATCGTAATTGGAAAAGGCGTACTCCTTCCGATCAGGGTCCGGCGATTGCCCGGCCGCAGAAGGCGAAAAGCCGCTCATGCATCCGATCACGAAGAGGATGGTGAGAAGACGGAGGCGGATCATGGGCATCGGTCCTGTTGAATGGGCGCGGATATGATACGACGCATTTTCGGGAATGGTTACGCGAGTTTGTACATTGCAATGTTGATCGTCCGCAGCATGCCGGCGGTGCAGCGAGTGGGACGTGGACAGCAGTCAGCCTGAGGGAATAAAATGAACGGTCCTGCGATGGATGATACGAGACAGTATTCGAATGACGAGATTCAGGACATCTTCCGCCGTGCGGCCGAGCGACAGCAGGCGGCGCAGGGAAAGGACGGCGGCACCGGTCTGACGCTGGAAGAACTTCAGCAGATCGCCGAAGAATCCGGTCTGGATCCCGCGCATGTCGAGGCCGCCGCGCGCGAAGTCTCCTCCGGACGGGCCGAGGCAGCCGGAGCCGTTGAGAAAGCGTCGGCGCCCCGGGGTGTCGAGCGATTCTATCGGACCACGTCTAAGAAGCATATCGAACGCGTATTGCCGGGGACGATGTCTGATGAGACCTGGGACGACATGGTGGAGGTGCTGGAAGCCGTGTTTCAGAACGCCGGGAAGGCGACGACCGCCGGCCCCATCCGGGAGTGGCATCTGGCGTCCTCGCTCAGCTTTGACCGCCGCATCTTCGAGTCGGGCCCGACCGTGAACGACTGGCTGCAGATTTTCGACAGTATGAGTCAGCCGACGCGAGGACCGGTGACCGTCGAAGTGCGCCCGGAAGGCAGTGGCACGCGGGTCGAGATGTCGTATGCGATGCCGTCCGGACGGCTCTGGGAGGGTCCGGGTCTGGTGATGCTCTTCGGAGCGATCGCGCTTCTGACCGGCGGGATTTCCCTGGCGGTGGGGGAGCCGATGGTATTGATCGCGACGTTCATCATGCTCGTGATGTCGGTCTGGCTGGGCACGTACACCTACATGTCGCACCGTGCGGAGATCAGCCAGACGCACGAGCGGATGCAGAAGGCGATGGATCGGATCCAGCACCTCCAGGCGGCGCGGACCGACGGCGGGGAATACGCCATGGATGAACGTCCGGCGACGGAGGAGAACGGGGTATCTGCGCCGCTCCTGGATGATCAGGAGACGGGCACGTTGGAAGACCGAGCATCGGGGGCGAATCGCGGCCCTCGTAACCGTGCCAGATCGTAACGGCTGGCGTGGTAGGCCGGAGACGAGAGAGGGCCGTTCAGCGGACGAGTGCATCGTGCGTGAACCGAACCGAGATCCGGTCGTTGGCTTTGAATGCATCTGATGGCGCACCTGCACGTGTGCCGCGATCCACCCCAGCCAGCCGTACCGCGTCATGCAGCCGATTTCCGACATCCAGATCCTCGACGATGACCTGAAGCGTGAACGCGCGAAGGAGAAGGGCATCGATCCCGACGAACTCGACCGCCCGAAGTCCGGGTATCAAGAAATCGACGGGGCCCGGTCCGTCTTTATCGAGACGTACGGATGCCAGATGAATGTATCCGACTCCGAGATCGTGGCCTCCGTGCTCCGGGAGAGTGGGTACGGGTTGACTACGGAGGAGAGCGAGGCGGATGTCGTTCTGATCAACACCTGCGCGATCCGGGAGAATGCCGAACAGAAGGTGCGCAAGCGCCTGAGCATGCTGCGGGCGGACAAGCGGGACCGTGGGCGCGATCTGACGCTCGGCGTGCTGGGGTGCATGGCGGAGCGGCTGCGTGAGAAGCTGCTGGAGCAGGAGCAACTGGTGGATCTTGTGGTTGGGCCGGATGCCTACCGCGACCTGCCGCGCCTTCTCAACGAAGCCGATGAAAGCGGTCAGGCGGCTGTGAACGTCCAGCTCTCGAAGGAGGAGACGTACGCTGACCTCGCCCCGGTCCGCTACGACAGCAACGGGTTGAGCGCGTTCGTCACCATCATGCGCGGTTGCGACAACATGTGCTCGTTCTGCGTCGTGCCATTCACCCGCGGCCGCGAGCGGAGCCGACCGGTGTCCAGCATTCTGCGCGAGGTGCAGCAACTCGTCGACGAGGGCTACAAGGAAGTGACCGTCCTCGGGCAGAACGTCAATTCATACCACTACACCGACGACGACGGCACCGACGTCAGCTTCGCTGAACTCTTGGACCGCGTCAGCCGCGTCTCGCCCGAGCTACGCGTCCGCTACTCGACGAGTCACCCGAAAGACTGCTCCGACGATCTGCTGCGGGTGCACCGCGACCGGCCCAACGTCTGCAATTACATTCACCTTCCGGTGCAGCACGGCAACACGGAGGTGCTCGACCGGATGCGCCGCACGTACACCCGGGAGGAGTATCTGGAGCTAATCGATCGGGCCCGCGACATCTGTCCGGACATCTCCTTCTCCACGGACATCATCGCCGGGTTCTGCGGCGAAACGGAGGATCAGCATCGCGATACGCTCACGCTGATGGAGAAGGTGCGCTACGACCACGCGTTCATGTTCAAGTACAGCGAGCGTCCGCAGACGTACGCGCAGCGCAAGTTCGAGGACGACGTGCCGGAGGACGTGAAGCAGCGCCGCCTGGAGGAGATCATCACGCTGCAGCGCCAGCACGCGACCGAGAGCAACGAGCGCGAGCTCGGGACCGTGCACACCGTGCTCATCGAAGGACCGAGCAAGAAGAGCGACGAAGAGTTCTTCGGCCGGACGGACACGAACAAGGGCGTTGTGTTTCCGCGGGAGGACTACGAGAAGGGGCAATACGTGCGCGTCCGCGTCGAGGACTGCACCTCGTCGACCCTCCTCGGCACCGCCCTCGGCACAACGACGCTTGAGGAGGCCGCCGCGACGGACACGATCGTAGCGTAGGGGCTGCTTCCTCTGCCCGGATTCTTTTTCGATCGCAGATCTGACAACGATGTCTGACCATATGACGCTCGAGGACGTCGTGCAGCACGGGGGCGACGCATGACCGCTGGCTCCCGAAAGACCGCGACGCCAGACGCGTATCCATTCAGTCCGTAGCGGGCGGGAC
Organism: Bacteroidota bacterium; assembly: GCA_009908725.1. Classification (GTDB taxonomy): domain Bacteria; phylum Bacteroidota; class Rhodothermia; order Rhodothermales; family Salinibacteraceae; genus Longibacter. The sequence goes on from JAAAOT010000127.1 coordinate 9,319, forward strand.
GAGGAACCGGAGTAAGTGCGGGGCTCGCTGGAAGCGGTATCGCCACGGTCGGTGTGCGGTCGCCGCTTGTTCCTAAGACGAGCGAATCTTGCGGGCGAAGTCGTTAGACAACTCGCCGAACGTCGTCGCGGTGACGGGTTCGTCGCACTCGATCCGGCCGCTTTCGAGGATGGCGACGCGCTCGGTCATTCCGATGTCCTGGTTCTTTCTCCCCAGTACTTGACAAAGGACTTGACGGCAAAAGCAGCCATGACGATCGTTCCGAGGCCGTACAGGATCATGCTACTCATCGAGCTACTGACCGTAAGCCGCAAGACTCCGAAGACAGCACTTCCGGCGCTCAATATGGCAGTGATCATTGAGAGCCGATGTTCACGCATACTGACTCTCGTGGTGTCAACAAATCGAGGATTCACGAAAACGAAATGTCTGAATCTTACCGGCGCGTCAAGAGCAACGTTTCTTCACCTTGTGTGAACGTACTGCGCTCGGTACAAGCATATGGAAACGTTTCTACTCGGGAATGAGCAAGGCTCGACCCTCTGCTGAAGGCCGAGCCTTCCCCAAGAGTCGTCTGCTCAGTAATCCCCGACGTTAGTAGCCAGCGTATTCACAAGCATAAGCTGCGCCTCCTGCTGCGAAAGCGTAGGCAGCTACTCCTGCTGCAGCAGGACCTGTCGCGATTCCAAGGGCGAGGAACGCTCCGCCTCCCGCCCAAGCGTGAGCGGAGGGAGCTCTTCCAGCGACAATCTCACTCTCTCGGGCGTTCGTACTCGATCGTGGTTTCGTGCGTGCGCTCAGGGGTGGACGGGACGAGGGCCGTAAACGCGTTCGGCGCGTCGGACTGTTTCGTGAGCTCGAACGCGTCGTACAGCTCGCCCGTCACGGTGTAGGCGCGGAACTGAATCCGATCACCGTCCACGCGGATGACCTGGAAGAGCTGCGTGTTCGCCGCCGCGCGGTCCATGTCGACGGCTTCGTAGTTGGCCCAGCGGTCGGGCCGAATGGCGTACATTTTCGCCCCGCTGACGGAGTTGACGTACACGGTGCCGCCGACCGGCGAACGCGCGTTGACTCCCTGCGCTAGGTTTAGGGTACGGCCCCGGGCGTACGTGTGGTCGTGCCCCTGGAGCACGAGGTCGACGCGATGCTCGTCGAAGAGCGGGCGCCAACGGTCCCGCAGTTCCCGGTTGTCGCGTCCCTCGCCGGAGGAAAACATCGGATGGTGGAAGGTGACGACGGTCCACTGCTGTGGGTTGTCGGTGAGAACGGCGTCGAGCCACGCGGTCTGTGTGTCCAGCGCGGCCTCGTCGCTCAAGGCTGGCTCCGTGTTCAGCCCGATCACCCGCACGCCCTGGATGTCGAGAAAATAGGCCGTCTCCTCGAAGCCGTCCGGCCCGTTCGTGGGCAGCGTGAAGCCCGGACGCCAGTGGGCCGAGAGCTGTTCTTCACCTTCCTGTTCGACGACGAGCTGAAACCGGGCGGAGAGAGAGTCCCCCGAAATCTGCACATCCTCCACGGCAAACGTCTCGTCTGGACGCGAAACGTCGCGCCCGGTCGGGTTGGAGACGGTGCCCGTCCATCCCTCCGGTCCCTGCCGGAGCGTGAGCGGACCGCTGTAGTCGTTGTTGTCGATGACGTAGCGCCAGGTGCCTTCCCACGGCCCACGTCCCGAGGAGAGGGTGGCGACGAACGGCTCGTCGTCCCCGTCGGGTTCGTAGACGGTCCCTTCGAGCGAGGTGTCGGTGCGGACGGCCTCGACGCGAAACGTCCCCGGCGCCGTGCGCACCTCGAACGGGTCGTACTCGTGGTTGCCGGGCACGGGCACGCTGGGCAGCATGCTGTGAATGAACCCGCCGGCCTGATGCCACGCCCCCCATTCGACGTTGCGGTGGGCGTTGTTCACGAGGTCGCCCGCGTGGATCGCGAAATGCGCCCGGGGGGCTTGCTGGTAGGCGGCCCGGATCGCGCGCGACCCGTGCGACCGAATGTTGTTCTGCGCATCGCCGAAGTACAGGAATGAGAGCGGGGCGGGGCCGTCCGACACCGTGCGGGCGTGAAACCACTCGCTCCACCGCTCGCCGTCGCCCACGCGGTAGGCGTAGAGGGTGTCGGGGGTGAGGTCGCGAAACGTGGTGGAGTGGTAGTGCGCCACCAGCATTTGCCCGTCCACCTGCGAAAGGTCGAGCGTTTCGGTGGCTGCCTCGATCGTTTCCGCGTCGGTGTAGAACGACGGCTCAGCGCGGGCAAGGGCCACCTGGGCGACGGCGTCCGTGACGGTCGTGTCCGTGCGCCATGTGACGCTGAGGGACCGGGCCGGGTCTTCCGACCACGTGAGCACAACCCGGTCCGGGTAGGCAGACGGCAGCTCGCCGGGCACCGCGCTGCTGTGTGTTGCGTCTCCGTGCGGATGCGCGGGGCCGTGATCGGGCGACGAGGACTGGGCGTTGCATCCGGCGAGAACGAGCGCACCGGCCAGCGCGGCCATGCAGAGGAAGCGAGGCATCAGCGGAGGATGAGGTGGGGAAGATTCGGGAAACCGATGCGATCTGGCGCAGATGGCCGACGGGGAGAATCGGTGACGGGCCCGTTAGGGAGCAGTGCGCGTCAGCGGGTGCTCGGCGTACCAGTTCATCCCCGAGCCGCCGTTCGAGCCGGCGTCGTAGACGAACCCGTAGACCGACGGCGCCTCGGCATCGCGTCGAAGCGGGCGGCCGCGGATCCATTGGGCGTTGACTCCGTCGACCAGACGCTCTGGATTCGACCATGACCCGGCGGCATCGCGCTGCGTGTGGTAGATGTGGCCGGTATCTGCCGCGATGAAGAGGACGTGGACTGAGCCTCCCGCCGCGATGGCATCTGCGCCGGCCTGATCCGAGTCGACGGCGTTTTGCACAACTTTGCGATCCGTGACCTGCGACGCCTCCGACAGCGTGCCGTCCTCCAGGACGCTACGCTCCCACAGCGTTCCGTCTGCGCGGCGGTAGAGGACGACGACCGTGTTCGTTTCGGGAAGGAAGACGAGCGGTAGAACGGAGCCAATGTCCGCCTCGTCGGTGCCGACCTCGGAGGTCACCTGCACGCGAGGTGTGAGGGATCCGTCGGGGCGGACCTGCCGATACCACACATGTCCGCCGCGGTCCGTGTAAGCCACATGCACGGTGTTTCCGTCTCCGAGGACCGTTTGCGGTCCGGAGGAAGGATGCGGGGAGTCGGCATCAAATACCGTCTCCGTTCCCCAGTCCCCATCCGGCGCGCGGATCAACATCCGCAAGCCGTCGGGTCCGCCGTACACGGCGACGAGGCCGCCGTCCGGCCGTGCCGCGAGCGATGCGACCTGAACGGGCGGCTCTCCGGGGGTCGCCACCGTGTCGTCCCGCACGGACCAGGTATTGGGAGCGGTGGGATGGTCCGAGGTGCGGAAGGCGTGGTAGAAGACCCCTTCATCGATCTGGTGGAGCATGTGCAGAGTGTCGTCGTGCTGCGCCGATGCGAATCCTTCCAGGTCGCCGGTGGCCGGCCGGTTGGCCCCGTCGGCTTCTGCCCACGTCCGGCCTCCATCCGATGACTTGACGGTCATCAGCACATTGTAGGTCTCGGCCGGCTCCATCAAGAAGTAAAGATCCCCGTTCGACGCCTCCCAGGGGCCGACGCGGCCGGGCGTCTCGACGAACGTGCCGCCGAGAAAGCGGGGCGGTACCGATACGGTGACCGTCGCGTGGGATTGCGCTGACACGGCCCCTCCATCGTCCGAAACCATGCGGAAGGCGACGGTATCGCCGGATTTGGTCGTTTGCGCCTCATCCGCGTAGCGCCGAACGACGAGCGGCCACTCCCACTCGCTCTGCCCGTCGGAGACGTCGAGCACCGGACTCACGTCCGACAACTGAACGCCGGCACCGCCTCGATAGGACGCCTCAGAGCCCGTCAACAGGTCGGTCGTTTTGGCGCCAGCGTCGTACCCTTCCGTCGAGACGATGCTCACGCTTGGGGTTTCTTCGGACGGGTACGGAAAGTCGGCCGTCCGCACCGGCTTCCAGTCTCCCTCGTTGTGGCGATATTGCAATCGGAACCGCTCAACGGGCGGAGCGCCTGCAGATGTCTCGACTTCGAAGCGGAGACGAAACGGCTGCTCCACGGGCACAGTGGCGGGCTCGTTGATCCCGGCAGCCCACCCGGCGTCGGCGTTGAGATCGGCGGTGAATCCCGTGCGGACCCGGAAGGCCGTCTGCCGAGTGGGCGAGGTCGGCACAGACGCTTCCTGCCCAATGGCGGTGTCTTCCGGGTCGTCGCCATCGGAGGGGCTGCAGCCAGCAACCAAAACGGCTAGGAGCGTAAGCAGGGGCAAGAGAGAGCGAGCCATGTTGTGGACGTTCTTTTCTTGTGCGTCGCTAGAGACGACGCGCCGCCAGAAACGACGCGTGGACGAGGATGTGACATCGCCGCATACGGCGGGTGTCCAAGCACGGGCCTAGAAGCTCGCTGATAGACCGAGAGAGAAGGTTCGGCCTGTTTCAATGTTGCCCAGACGGCGGCTCTCGATGCCCTGGTAGAATTGCTCAGCCTCGTTGGTGAGGTTACGCACCTGCGCCTGCACCTGCAGGGCGTCGCGGTAGAACGAGTAGCTGCCTGTCAGGTCGATGGTGAAGCGGTGGTCGAAGTACTCGTCTTCGAACGCTGCCCCGCCTACGGAGGTCAAGAATTCGCTCTGGTAGCTGAAGGCCGCCCGCAGCTCGACGCCTGCCTTCTGGTAGTAGGGGATCACATTGACGATCAAGTCCGATTGCCCGAAGAACGGCACCTCGCTGTCGTCCCGGCCCGGGATATCCACCTGCGAGTCGATAATCGTGAGGTTGGACGCGAGGCCGAAGCCATCGAAGGGGTTCGGGAGGAAGACGAAGGTTTGCTGCGCTGTCGCCTCCAAGCCCAGGATCGTGCCCGCATCGGCGTTGCGGTCCTGTGTAAAGTTGAGCTCGTCCACCTCGAAGACGCCCTCTGCGGTCTCAAGCGTCGTGTTGGTCTCGGTGGTCTCGAATTCGAAGATCGGGTCACGCACGCGCTTATAAAAGCCGCCGAGAGCGAAGAGGCCGCCCGTGGTCGTGTAGTACTCGGCCGTCACGTCGAGATTGAGCGACTTGAACGGGTCGAGATTGGGGTTGCCCTCGTTCACGCTCGCCTCCACCTCGCTGGCCGTGGCCTCGATCTCGATCTCGCGAAAGCCCGAGAGTTCCTCGTAGTCGGGGCGACCGATGGTGTTGGACAGGGCTGCGCGCACGAGCAGGCTGTTCGTCACGTCGAAGGTCAGGTGCAGCGACGGGAGGACGTTGACGTAGTTGTTGGTGAAGACCTCCGATGACACTTCGTCCTCGGTCACTTCGCCATCGTCGAAAACAGCCACGAAGCGCTCCGAGCGCGTCTCGGTTGCCTCAATGCGGACGCCGCCGACAGCCGTGAGACGCCCGAGGTCGACGCTTCCCATTACGTAGCCGGCGTAGACGTCTTCGTCGTTGTTCGAGTCGTTCTCGATGCCCTCGGCCAAGGTCTCGGCGTCATCGGCCTCGAAGCGCTCGGAATTGCCGTTCCGAGCAGCAGTTTCCTCGGCTTCGAACTGGTCGAAGAGGTCTTCGGTATCGCCCATGACCGGATACCGCGCGCGCCCTTGCAGCCCCGTGGGTGGACTAACAGGGTCGAGGGCAAGTGTAAAGGGGTTGACGCCTCCGTTGAAACCCTCTTCGAGATCGTCGATAATCTTCTGGCGCGTGCGAAACGTACCGCCTACCTTCAGAAAGGCTTGGTACCCGCTCAGCTGCGTGTCCCAGCGCACGTCCGCCTCAGCGATGTAGGTGTCTTCGGTGTTGGACTCGAATTCGAGGTCGATCTCGTCGTAGATGTAGTTGGTAGGGTTGGAAACGGCGCCGAAGTCGGCGTAGTCTACCGCGAGAAAGTCGCCCCCGCTGCTGTAGGAGCCGAGGTTACTGCCCGCAAACTCGGCGACGAACTCGGGTTTGTCTGTTACGCGGTCGAAGATACCGCGGGTGTAGGAGCCGTCGAGGTTCACGGTAACGGCACCGACGCGGTGCTCGCCGCCAAGCGTGAGGCCGAGCAAGGACTCGTCCTCGTTGGTGAGTTCAAGATCGAGCGCGCCCTCAGCTTCGAGGATGGTGCCGGCGGTAGCGGAGGTCTGATCCACTTCGGCGAATTCAAACTGAAACTCGGCGTTGTCGTCGAACTCGTCCGTGCGCGAGTAGAAGGTGCGGGCGAAGAGGTTGGTGCGCTCGGTGGGTCGCCAGTCGACGTTGGCATTGACGGCGTATCGGTCGCGGCGCGTGTCCTCTACCTCCGTCTCCAGGGCCTCAGGGCGGATGAACGCGTTGTCGGTTGCGTCTTCGTCTTCGATAAACTCGGTAGCTCCCACAGTCGACGCCTTGAAGTCGCGGCGCGAGAAGTCGCCCGAGACGACGAGTCCGAACTGGTTGTCAGCTCCGAACTGCGTTCCGGCCGTGAAGCTGGCGCGGAAGGGGGTCTGTTCATCGCGGTAGTCGATGGTCTGTTGGTGCAAAAGCCCGCTGATAAGGCCGAAGGCGAACGGGCCGTTGCGGTCGAAGGCCGTAAGCGTATTGATGTTGACGGTGCCGCCGACGGCATTGCCGTCCATGTCTGGGGTGATGGCTTTGACGACCTCAATGCTTGAGACCATGGATGCGGGCACGAGGTCGAGTGCCGTGGCACGACTCTCGGCCGAGGAGGCGAGTGACTGGCCGTTAACGGTGACGTTGTTCAGCGACGGCTCGGAGCCACGGATGGAGACGAAGCGCCCTTCGCCGTTGTCGAGTTGGATGGTGACGCCAGGGACTCGGCGCACTGCCTCCGCAACGTTCTGGTCGGGAAGCTTGCCGATGGCGTCGGCCGAGAGCACGTCCTGGACGTTGAGGGCCTGCCGCTTCTGGTTGATCGACCGAAGCTGCCCCTCGCGAAGCCCCGTCACAATGACTTCACCAGATTCGAGGACTCGACTCTCCAGCGCGATATCGATGCGGGTGATCTCTCCGGCAGAGACACTAATGGTTTGCTCCACGGGCTCATAGCCGACGAACGACACGACGAGTGTTTGTTCACCGGGTGAGACGCCACTTAAGCGATACCGCCCATCGGGGGCCGTCGAGACACCCTGCCCGGTTCCCTGAATAAACACGTTAGCCCCGGGGAGCGGGCTCCCGCCTTCAGCTTCGGTGACGCGTCCAGATATAACACCGGACTGCGCGTAGGCGAGAGAAGGACTCGTAATTAGAGATAGGAGAAGGAAGCTCGAAAGAGCAAGGACGAAATGCAGAAGCAATCGGCGCATGGAACCGTGGACGAGAGGGAAGAGACGTGCGGACGTGCAAGACGGTACCGGCACGGCGCCTCGCACCATTACGCCTTCCAACTTGAAAGCTGACTTCCCCAGAAAAGTAACGGAATGATGAAGGTATCGTTATCGTTCTACGCGACACTTCCGACTTGCAGGTGTGGTGATACCGAACCCGGAGACGGAGGCTTGTGCCTTTGAAAACTGTGTGGCGAGACTGAGGATCAGCACTTCGAGATGGAAAAGGTGCGCTGCGACCATGCCTTCACGTTCAAGTACAGCGAACGCCCGCAGACCTACGCCGAGCGCAAGTTCGAGGACGACGTGTCGGAGGACGTGAAGCAGCGCCGGTTGGAGGAGATCATCACGCTGCAGCGCCAGCACGCGAACGAGAGGAACGAGCGCGAGCTCGGGAGCGTGCACACCGTGCTCATCGACGGACCGAGCAAGAAGAGCGACGCGGAGTTCTTCGGCCGCACGGACACGAACAAGGGCGTCGTCTTTCCGCGGGAAGACTACGAGAAAGGACAATACGTCCGCATACGGATCGACGACTGCACGTCATCGACCCTTCTCGGGACCGCGCTCGAAACCACGACGCTCGCCGAGGCCGCGGAGACGGATACGATCGTGGCGTGAGTCAACATGCGCCTCCCCCGTCGCCCCTTTGTTGCGTGCAGAGGAACGCATCCAGAAATCCGGAACAGCCTGGACAAGAGCAGTTGACGCGTAGCGCAACCTCGATTTTCCGAAGGTTACCCCGTCTATGATTAACTCATCGCTCTTCCGCGCTTCCCTTTTCTACGCCGGTTTCCTGACGCTGATGGCGGTCGTTGGGGTACTGGCCGCTCCAACGGCATCGCCTGTGTTTCTGGGTTCGCTTCTGGTGACAGGTGTACTCGTGGCCGTGTTTGGCTATGGCGCAGAGACCGGTCAAGTCGTGGCTCAGATAGCACTCGTGCTTCTTGGGCTCAGTCCGCTACTCAGTTCCGGCATCCAGGCTGCGGAAACCGGTCTTGATGCGTGGACGACGCCAGGCCTCCTGATTCGCGGAATCAGTGCGGTCGGTGGCCTCGTCCTATCCGGTCTCGCGGTGATCTGGATGCTGAACGATAACGACGGCTCCAGAAACATCGCTCCGTCTGCGTAAGCGAGATGATTCACGCGCTTGGCAGACGCTTCTACCCCGCTCGCGGACGACCTGCCTTCGTACGCTCACCGGGTGACGGAATCTCCCCCACGCTGCGCTTCTCGCTTTCCCCATGGGAACGTGGGAGGGAGCCGGTTGGGACGTGGGTGGCGGCTGCCGATATTGAGAGGTGCCGGCAGGGCGGTCTGCGTTCCGGTACCCTTTTTTAGCCGCCTCGCCGGGGTCGATGCCGTCCGACTGACACCCCGCTTCCCATGCCTGTCTCCACGTTTTCCCCCGCCGATCCCTGGACCGTTTCGGAGTACGACTTCCCGGTCACCGAGCCGGTCGAAACCCAGGCCCGTTTTCTGCTGAACTGGGCCGTTCTTGCTCCGTCCAGCCACAACCGGCAGCCCTGGCTGTTTGCCGTCGACGGTCCCCGCATCCACGTCTTCGCCGATCCGTCGCGGTGGCTTCCCATCGCAGATCCCGACCGCCGGGAGCTCTTCGTAAGCGTGGGCTGCGCGATCGAGAATGTCCTCGTCGCTGCCGCGCATCTCGACATGAAGGTCACCATGAACTGGGCGCCGGACCTCTCCGCATGCGCGTCGACGACCGGAGATGACCGCATCCGGGTGGCGACGCTACGTCTTGATCCTGGCGAATCGGGCGACCGGGACCGTGCTCCTCTTTTCCCCGCGATCGCGGATCGCCATACCAACCATGAGGCCTTCGACAACCGGCCGATTCCCTCGCGGGTGCTGTCCACGCTCGAAGAATACACGGGCGACCATACCCGCCTCTGGCTGACGGACGACGAGAGCATCCGGGCGAGCGTCTACAAGATGATGGCCCGTGCGAACGCGATGCAATTCGTCGACCGGGAGTGGCGCGAAGAGCTCGCAGAGTGCATTGGGGAGGGCGCGTTCGGCACGCCGTGGCTCATGTCGAAGATCGGGCAGCTCGCCGTAACGCACCTGGACCTCAGCGGTGCCACTACGGCGAAGGACCGCGAACGCATGGACTCTGCTCCCGTCCTCGCCGCCCTCGCGACGGACGCGGACACACCGAAGGCGCAGGTTCAGGCCGGGCAGGCGCTCGAGCGCATCTGGCTGGCAGCGACGCTACGCGGGCTACAGCTACAGCCCATGAACCAGATCCTGCAGATTCCGACACTCAAGAACGAGGTCCGAATGCTACTCCCCGATCCATCCATGCACCCGCAGATCACGTTCCGGCTCGGGTACGGCGAGCCGGAGTCGTCCCGGTCGCCGCGACGACCGCTGGACGAGGTGATGATTGAGGGGGCGGATACGAACGTCCCGGCGTAGTTTCAGGGTTCAGCCAATACGTGACGGGGGGGTGTTCGTGGGTCGCTTGTCGTTTGTTGGATTGGGCTCGGGCAGAGGGGGCGACTCGGTCGCATGTCACTCCGAAAAACCACCTACAATAGACGACCAACACTTCGTAGGTCGTTTGTTGTTTATGGGATTGGATTCGGGTGAAGGAGGCGAATCGGTCGTGTGTCACTCCGACCAACGACCGGCGATCAACGGAGACATTCGCGCTGGTTCATCGGCCATGAGCGCGATTCAATTGGAACAGGGGCGCGGCGCCCGAATGGTATCTCCTACCTGCCGTCTGTTTCTCCGTGCGCAGCCCTTCCTGTGAAACACATCTCCTCCGTGATGGCACCTGCCCGGTTCGCGTCTGAAGAAGCCGTTTCCCGCAAGGCACGCCGAATGAAACT
>JAAAOT010000394.1 GCA_009908725.1 Bacteroidota bacterium
TATCGCCCCCACCGCCGTTTTTGACGTTGTACGTCGGCTCCATGGAGTCGTGACGCGTCTTCGCACGGCGACGGTCCAGGCGGCCCTTCGGCTCCTGGCCGCGACCGTCGGCTTTCGACAGGTCTTCCTGCGTATCCACGACCGGACCGGAGCGGAAAACGAGCGAAACGACGTCGCGTCCGATTTCGGCCATCAGGTCGGCGAAGAGCTCGTACGCCTCCATCTTGTACTCAACAACCGGGTCTTTCCGGCCGAACGAACGGAGGTTGATCCCCTCCTTGAGTTCGTCGAGCTCGCGCAGGTGCTCGGTCCACTTGGCGTCGACCGTCTGAAGCATCGCCGTCCGTTCGAGCGAGTCGCTGACCTCGCGCCCGTTCGTCTCGACGGCCTCTTCGGTCTCCATGACGGTGCGAATGAGTCGCTGACCGTCCGTGAAGTCGATGTAGATCTGATTGGGTGCCTCATCGCCGCGTTCGTCCACCAGCTGCTGAAGCGGCTGATAGAAGTTCTGCGCGATGGCGCGCCGCTTCTCCTGGTAGTAGTTCGTGGCGGCGTCGAACGCACGATCGGTGACCCCGTCGGCGCCAACCTGCATGAATGTCTCGCGGTCCATGTCGAAGTCGAAGGCGAGAACGCGAAGCATCTCTTCACGAAGCCCTGCGAGGTTGCCGTCGCCGTAGTACTTGTCGACCATCGCCTCGATGACCTCGTGCAGCATGTTGAGGATCTGGCCGTGGAAGCGATCCCCGGTGAGGGCCTCGCGGCGGCGCTTGTAAATGACCTCGCGCTGCGCATTCAGCACGTCATCGTACTCGAGCTGTCGCTTCCGGATTGCGAAGTTGTTCTGCTCGACCTTCGACTGCGCCCGCTTGATGCTCTTGTTGATCCACGGGTGCGTGATCACGGCGCCCTCCTCAAGGTTGAGGCGGTCCATGATCTTGGCCACGCGGTCGGACCCGAACAGGCGCATCAGTTCATCTTCGAGCGACACGAAGAACTGGCTTTCGCCGGGGTCGCCCTGACGGCCAGAACGACCGCGGAGCTGCAGGTCAATTCGGCGAGATTCATGGCGTTCTGAGCCGACGATGGCCAGGCCGCCGAGCTCGCGCACCTCGTCCGTGATCTTGATGTCGGTACCACGACCGGCCATGTTCGTCGCGATGGTGACGGCGCCTTTCCGGCCGGCTTCGGCGACCACGTCGGCCTCCTGCTTCGCGCGATCGCGCTTGGCGTTCAGCACGTTGTGGCGGATGCCGGCTCGCTTGAGCATACGGCTGATCTGCTCGGACACCTCCACCGAGGCGGAACCGACCAGGACCGGCTGGCCCTTCTCGTTGTACTCCTCGACCCGCTCAACGACCGCGTTGTATTTTTCGCGTTTCGTCTTGAACACGAGGTCGTCCAGGTCATCGCGCCGAACCGGTTCGTGCGTCGGTACGACGACCACGTCCAGCTCATAAATGTCGCCGAACTCCTCGGCCTCCGTCTCGGCCGTACCCGTCATGCCCGATAGCTTGTCGTACATGCGGAAGTAGTTCTGCAGCGTTACCGTGGCGTACGTCTGCGTGGCGGCCTGAACTTCGACCTCCTCCTTGGCCTCGATCGCCTGGTGCAGACCCTGCGAATACCGTCGGCCTTCCAGCACACGACCGGTGTGCTCGTCCACGATCTGTACCTTGCCGTTCTCGACAATGTACTCCGTATCGCGCTCGTACAGCGTGAACGCCTTAAGAAGCTGCTCGATGCCGTGCAGGCGTTCGGCGCGCTCGGAATAGGTGTTGTAAATCTCGCGCTTCTTCTCCTGCTGCTCCTTCTCCATCTTGCGCTTGTCGTTGAGCAGCTTGTTCTCGCGCTTCTCCGCGCTGATGTCGCGCGAGCGGAGGTCTTCTTCCAGGTCTTTGACCGCCTGTTCGTGGTCCTCCTCGATCTGCGCGATCTCGTCACCGATCACGGGGAGGATGAACATGTCCTTCGTCTGCCCCATGATGTCGGCCATGAACTCCTGGCCTTTCTCCGTCATCTCGATGGAGCGCTGCTTCTCGTCGATGGAGAAGTAGAGCGCCTCGTCGACGAACGGCATCCGTTTGGCATTCTCCTGCAGATAAAAGTACTCCGTCTGCTGGCGGAGACGCTCGACGCCCGGCTCCTGAAGGAGCTTCTGGAGACGCCGGTTCTTGGGATAGCCGCGCGTGGCACGAAGCAGCGCGAGACCTGCTTCTTCTTCCATTTCGCGGGCTTTGTTCTTGTCGCCCGACTCTTCGGCCTCGCGCATCACCTCGATCTTCTCTTCGGCCTCCTTCGTCAGCCTCCGGACGATCTTGCGCTGGGCTCGAACGAGTTTCTCGACCGGGTCGCGAAGCTCGCCGAACTGGTTTTCATCGGCATCCGGTACCGGTCCCGAGATAATGAGCGGTGTCCGGGCCTCATCGATGAGGACCGAGTCGATCTCATCAATGATGGCGAAGTGGTGCCCGCGCTGCTGCAGCTGGTCGGGGCGGACGACGAACGAGTTGTCGCGCAGGTAGTCGAATCCGAACTCGTTGTTCGTTCCGTACGTGATGTCCGCTTCGTAGGCGGCCCGGCGGTCCGGGGAATGGGGTTGATACTGGTCAACGCAGTCGACCTCCAGCCCGTGAAACTCGAAGAGCGGCCCCATCCACTCTGCGTCACGCTGCGCCAGGTACGGGTTCACCGTGACGAGGTGGCAGCCGCGACCGGCGAGCGCGTTCAGGTAGAGCGGCAGGGTCGCGACGAGCGTCTTACCTTCACCCGTTTTCATCTCCGCGATGCGACCCTGGTGCAGGGCGACGCCTCCGAGGAGCTGGACGTCGTAGGGGACCATGTCCCATTCGATTTCCGACCCACCGGCGCGCCACGTCTCGCCAATCATGCGGCGGCACGTTTCTTTCATCACCGCAAAGGCCTCGGGCAGGATGGCGTTGAGCTCGTCCTCGACGCGGTCATGCCACTCCTCCTCAAGCTCGTCGAGCTCGTCGTACAGGGCGTCACGCTCCTGCATCGACAGTGGCTCCATGTCGGTCTCGGGGAGCGTTTCGGCCATCGCACCGTCTCCGCCAATCGCGGGCGACTCGGCGTCGGGCGCATGCGTCAGCCGCTCGTCAATTTCTTCCTGGCGAGCCTCGATGTTCTCGACGGACTCGCGAATGCGCTCGCGAAAGCGTTCGGTTTTGCCCCGGAGTTCCTCGTCGGAGAGCGCGTCCAGCCCGTCGTAGTATTCGTTGATCTCGTCAACGATCGGCCAGAGCTCGTCCAGTTGACGCTGGTTTCGATCTCCGAATAAATCCTTGAGCCAGTTGAGCATGTGTGCAGTCGGCAGCAGATACGTGCAAGAAGAAACAACGCCCGGTTCGGGGCTCCCGGTCCTGGCGGGTCGCCTCTGGACGAGGCGCGGTGACGCGGGGAAGATCCGAGGCGTCCGTCCGTTGGGATCGGCGCCGGATCGTAGAGTGACAGGGACCGTCGTGGAGTGGAGACAGCCGGAAACCGGTGTCGATCGATCCATTTACCATGTCGTGAGTAGCACGCGATGCATCTTCATCCGTTCCCTTTGGAGGGGTTCATCGAAGGCCGCAGGCGGAGGATCGTCCAGAGTTCAATGACGACGGCTGTACGTACCGGTCGCGGCCCTGAAGCAGGCGTTTCCGGGATTCAGGGGATGGGATGATCCGGGCCTCCGCTGAACCGCTGCAGGGGATGCCGGGTTGGACAGTACGTCATCGGGACGGCG
>JAAAOT010000123.1 GCA_009908725.1 Bacteroidota bacterium
CGATGAGGACGGCACGTGGAGCCGCGCCTCCTTCATCCGCGCCGAGAACGGTGATCTCGAAGATGGTTTCGGCACATCCGTCGACGTCAGCGAGAACCGCCTCATCGTAGGTGCTCCCGGTGCACAGGCCGCCTATATCTTCGAGCGGGGCGATGACGGCTCGTGGCAGCAGTCCTCGCGCCTTGCCCCGTCGGACACCACGGAAGGTTACGGGACGCGCGTTGCGATCGACGGTTCGCGAGCCGTCGTGACCGCCGCCACCGGCACCGGGCCGGGAAGCGCCTTCGTCTACGAACGCGGTGCTGAGGGATGGGCCGAGTCCGCCGAACTGACTGGCAGCGAAGCACGCGACGGATCACAGTTCGGCGCAGCCGTTGCGCTGAACGGCGATCATCTTCTCGTCGGTGCCCCAGCCAGCCAGAGCGGGACCGTCTACGCATTCCACTACGACACGGACGCCGATGCCTGGAATGAAACCGGCCAGGTGACACGGGACGCGATCCAGCGCGGCGCGCAGTTCGGCGCATCCCTTGCCATCCAGCGCAACGCCGATGACATCGTCCACCTCCTGGTCGGCGCTCCCCGTGAGGCACGTCGCACCGGAGCAGCATACACCTTCGTCTACGACGCCGAGGCAAAAGCCTGGCGTCCCGGTGACCGCCTGCTACCGTTCGACGGTGAGAGCCCGCACGCCTTTGGGACCGCACTCGCCTTCGACGGCGACGATCTCTGGATCAGTGCACCCGGCGCCTCCGATCGGGCCGGCGCGCTCTACCGCTTCGAGCAGGGCGACGGCGACATGTGGGGCTCCGTTCGCCGATTTGCCGCCAACGACGCCAAGCCCAATATCGGACTCGGTGCCACCGTTGCCGCATCCGACGGTCTGCTGATCGCCGGGCAACCTGGCGACGTGAACCGTACGGGCACCGCGGCCGTCTTCACGGCCGGTGGCGACGGGGCGTGGTCGATGACCTCTGTCCTCGATCCGGGACCCTACGACGTGCTCTCCCAGCAAACGGGGGAGCGGATCCGGTGCGAAGACGGAACGGCCGGTCGCTTCAGCTGCGAACAGATCGATATGTCCGCCTTCCTCCCGGTCCACGAAATCGGCGGAGGTCGCGGAAACGGTCTGAACGACATCTGGGGCTGGACCGACCCGCAGACCGGTCGCGAGTACGCCCTCGTCGGCCGCTTCAATGGCACCTCGTTCGTCGACGTGACCGATCCCGGCGCCCCGGTCTACGTGGGCGACCTGCCGATGACCGAAGGCTCGCGTGCCAACGTGTGGCGCGACATGAAGGTCTACCAGAACCACGTGTACGTTGTCGCCGACAACGCCGGTAACCACGGCATGCAGGTCTTCGACCTATCGCAACTGCGCGACGTGGCCGCCGAAGACATGCCGGTCACGTTTGATCAGACCGCGCACTACGACAACGTAAACAGCGCGCACAACGTCATCATCAACGAAGACACGGGCTTTGCCTACATCGTCGGTGCCGGCGGTGGCGGAGAGACGTGCGGCGGCGGCCTTCACATGGTCGACATTCGCACGCCGTCCGAGCCCAGCTTCGCGGGATGCTTCGCTGATCCCTCGACCGGCCGCACCGGTACCGGCTACACCCACGACGCCCAGTGCGTCGTCTACAACGGACCGGACTCCGAGCACCAGGGCAAAGAGATCTGCTTCGGGGCCAACGAGACCGCGATCAGCATTGCCGATGTGAGCGATAAGGACAATCCGGCCGCCATCTCAACCGGTTCCTACCCCGATCACGCGTACGTCCACCAGGGCTGGCTCGACGACGAGCACCAGTACTACTTCGTGAACGATGAGCTGGACGAGATCAACGGTCTGGTCGACAACACGCGGACCCTCGTCTGGGACGTGTCCGACCTCGACGACCCGCAGCTCGTGAAGGAGTATTTCCTCCCCGAGCGGTCGTCGGACCACAACCTGTACATCATCGACGACGTGATGTACCAGTCCAACTACCAGAGCGGCCTCCGCCTCATCGACATCAGCAATCGAACCGAGCCGGTTGAGATCGGGCACTTCGACACCGTTCCGTTCGGAGACAACGGCCCCGGCTTCGGCGGCTCGTGGAGCAATTACCCGTTCTTCGACAGCGGCACGATCGTCGTCACCAGCATGAACGAAGGCCTGTTCATCCTGAAACGGTCGGAGCAAGGCCTCTAATCGCCCCTCTCCGGTCCTGACCTCTCCTGCTGGACCTGCCGGCGGCGCGATGATCGCTGCCGCCGGCATTTTTTGTTTCATCCACGACGAACGACTCCGATGATGACCCGACTTCTTTCGTTTGCCGCTGTACTGATGGCGACCCTCCTCGTGGCCGTTGGATGTGCGACGGCGCAACCCTCCTCCACCGGGGAGCAAACCGAGGCAACCGAACCCGCGGCGACTCCGATCAGCCCCCGCATCTACGTTTGCAACCAGGGATCTGCAACCGTAACCGTGATTGACGCGACGACCCGCGAGGTCATCGAAACCGTCGATCTGCAGGAGCTCGGCTTCTCCGCGAATGCCAAGCCGCACCACGCCGTCGCCGAACCGGACGGGTCGTTCTGGTACCTGTCTTTGATCGCGGAGAATACCGTGCTGAAGTTGACGCCGGAAAATGAGATCGTCGGTCGGGTGACGATGGAAACGCCGGGCATGCTTGCCGTGCAGTCGGAGGGAGACCTTCTCTTCGTGGGCCGATCGATGAGCGCGGTCAACCCGCCGAAGAGCCTGGGCGTCGTCAATCGCGCGGACATGACCACGGAAATGGTTGATACCTTCTTCCCCCGCCCACACGCGCTCACGACTTCGGCGGACGGCCGACGTGCCTTCGTCGCGAGCCTCGCAACCAACCAGCTGCTGTCGCTGGATGCGGACTCCCGCGAGGTGTCGCTCACACGGCTCGGCGGCGACAACCAGACGCTCGTCCAGTTTGCCGCCACCCCTGACGGGAGCCGGCTGATCGGTGGCGGTCAGGTAACCGGCCAGCTCCTGTTTTTCGACACGTCCGATCCCTCCAACATCACGGTGACGGACACACTCGACATCGGCAGCATGCCGTGGCACCCGGTCATTTCGCCGGACGGCCGGACGGCGTACGTGCCGGTCAAAGGTGCCGACGCGGTGTCCGTCATCGACATCGAGGCGCGTCAGGAGGTTCACCGCATCACCGGTACCGGCCTGTCCCAGCCTCACGGCTCTGCGCTGTCCCCAGACGGCCGCTTCCTCTTCGTCACGAACAACAATCAGAACGGTACCTACACACCGACCGGCGACGACCCGAAGAGCGGCACCGTGGTCATCATCGACACCGACACGCGTGAAATTGTGAATGTAATCGAGACGGGCCGGAATCCGACGGGCATCGGCACATTCGGGGGGCAGACCGCATCCTCCCTGCCGGCCGCACCGTAACCCCGACGCATCGCCGTCCTCGATCGATTCCGTCCCCTTCCTCCGGTTTATGATACTTCCGGTTTTGCCCCGCCCCGCACGTCCCCTCCTGCTTGCCGTCTCGATCCTGATCGCCGCCGGCCTGGTTGCCGGGTGCGGACCGCGGGGCGTCGCACCCTCCGGAGACGGCGAGCAGCCGGATGAGGCGTACACGCGGGACGTGTCGCCCTTTCAGGTGGCCGACACAAATGGTCGGGCGATTGCGCATCCCTTCCTGGGAGGCCTGAACGTTCCGCGACCGCAGCTCGTCGACATCGACGGGGACGGCGA
>JAAAOT010000124.1 GCA_009908725.1 Bacteroidota bacterium
TCGAAGGCGCACATCAGGCCTCGACCGCGCACATTTTCCACGACGGAAAAGTCGTCTTGCAGTTCGTGGAGCCGGTGCTGCAGGTGCGTTCCGGCCTCGCCTGCATGGGAGACGAGATCGTCCTCCTCGATAATCTCGAGAATCCGGTCGAAGCGGACCATGTCGACAAGGTTGCCTCCCCAGGTCGAGTTGATCCGGCTCGGCGTCTGGAAGACGTGCCCGTCCACCTCATCCAGGCGGCGGCCCGCAAGGATGCCGCAGACCTGTGTTTTCTTGCCGAACGCGATGATGTCGGGCTCTACGCCAAGGGCTTGATGCGCCCAGAACTCGCCGGTGATTCCGACGCCGCTCTGCACCTCATCGAAGATCAGCAGCGCGTCGTTTTCGTGCGCCAGGTCCCGGAGGCGGTGAAGAAACTCGGGCCGGAAGTGGTTGTCGCCACCCTCTCCCTGGATGGGCTCGAGGATGATGCAGGCAATATCGTCGCGTTGCTCGTGGAAGGCGCGTTTTGCCTGCCGGATGGCCATGTCTTCCTGCTCGCGGACTCGCTCCTGCTCTTCATCATCGAGCGGGAAGTGAACTTTGGGATTCACGATTCTCGGCCAGTCAAACTTCGGGAAGTACATCGTCTTCCGCGGATCGGCCGTATTCGTAAGCGACATCGTGTAGCCGCTTCGGCCGTGAAAGGCCTGGTCCAGGTGCAGCACCTGGTGACCCACTTCGCGCCGGTAGCCCTTCTCGTGATTCTTGCGCACCTTCCAGTCGAACGCGGTCTTGAGTGCGTTCTCAATAGCCAGTGCGCCGCCCGAAATGAAGAACGTGTAGGGCAGGTAATCGGGGATGCCGACCCGACTGAACGTGTCCACGAACCGGCCCATGTGCTCCGTGATGACGTCGGAGTTGGTCACCTTATTCAGGGCCGCATCCATCAGCCGCTTCCGAAAGCCTTCGTCCGACGCGAGCTTCGGGTGGTTCATCCCGAGCGGACTCGAGGCGTAAAACCCGAAGAGGTCCACGTACTCACGACCGGAATGCTTGTCCCGGAGCATGACGCCGCGACTCTCATCCATGTCCAGCACCATCTCCATCATGCCCTGCGTGAGCATATGGCGAGACAGCGACTTCCGAACGTCCGGCGTCGAGCCTGCATCGGACTCGGATCGCTGGACGTGGGAGGCCATGGCGTCGGAAGAAGTATCGTGGTTTACCTGCATGTAAGGGCTTCCAGAAGATGAAACAAATAGTAGGGACACACGCGACAGTCGATTCCACCGTCGCCCCGGCACACCGGAAATCGGTTCTCGTTATCAGGAAGGACACCCGGGCCGGCGAGTACACGAACGGGGTGCTTTCACCCCGGCAGTCCACACCCGGCTCGAGGCGTCGTGAGAGGAACGCCCCATCGGGTCGGTCGTACACACGCACACTCCCGATCCCTTTCCATCTGGCCGGCAATAGCGAAACGGGTGGTGCATCGCAGTGACGGATCGTGTCGTGGCGGTACAGCCCGGCACGCGGCACTGCAACACAGCGTATCGCTCGTTTAGTGCATCGTTTCCTGCCCGGTGCGTGGCGTAATCGTCACCTCACGGCGAGGAAGCACCGATGCTGAGGGTTCCGCCGGCCGACTGTTCCGTCAAATCGATTTTCTGCATGTCCGAGACACGCGAGACCGCGCCACCGCAGACCCCAAAAAAGCCGGGCGACGTACAGCTGAAGACGGCTGAAAAAGAACCGTTGGCATCAACGGGCGACGGAGACCCCGGTTTCTTGGAACTGCCGGTCGTAGAGAACACAAACCGTAACCGCCGGGGCGGTCGTCCCGACTGGCTTCGGGTCAAACTTCCGCAGGGCGAGTCGTTCAAAAAGGTACGCAGCCTCGTCGACGAATACGACCTGCATACGGTCTGCGAAAGTGCGAACTGCCCCAACATGGGCGAGTGCTGGAGTGCCGGCACCGCCACGTTCATGATCCTTGGAAACGTGTGTACGCGATCATGCGGCTTCTGCGCGATCAAGACCGGACGGCCCGATGAAGGCCTCGACTGGGACGAACCGCGCCGCGTCGCCGAGGCGGCGGAGAAGATGGGCGTACAGCACGCCGTCATTACAAGCGTCAACCGCGACGAACGCGAAGATGGAGGGGCTCCGATCTTTGCCGAAACCATCCGCCGGATTCACGACCTCGGCGCTACGGTGGAGGTCTTAACCCCGGACTTCCGCGGCATCCGCGACGCGTGCCAGACGGTCTTCGACGCACGGCCCGACATTTTCAACCACAACATGGAGACCGTGCCGCGCCTCTACCGCCGCGTCCGGCCGCAGGCAGATTACCAGCGCTCCCTCGACGTGCTGCACTGGGCGAAGAAGGACGGGCTCCGGACGAAGAGCGGCATCATGGTCGGCCTCGGTGAAACCGAAGAGGAGGTCATCGACCTGATGAAGGACTTCGTGGAGATCGACCTCGACGTCATGACCATCGGCCAGTACATGCAGCCCACGCAGATGCACCTTCCGGTGGAAGAATGGGTGCACCCGGATACCTTCAAATGGTACAAAGAGGTGGGCGAAGACCTCGGCATCGAGCATGTCGAATCAAGCCCGCTCACCCGGTCGTCGTATCACGCCGAGAAGCACGTGTAGTATATCTCGACATCGGGATAGCGTCCAAGCAGCGTCTCTTACCCGGAGGCGCTGCTTTTTTTGCGTC
Source organism: Bacteroidota bacterium (assembly GCA_009908725.1). GTDB lineage: Bacteria > Bacteroidota > Rhodothermia > Rhodothermales > Salinibacteraceae > Longibacter. The sequence continues at coordinate 2,711 of JAAAOT010000124.1, forward strand.
AAAACATTGTTCGTTGGGACGTTTGGCGTTGATGCGTTGGGGCGTTTGGCGTTGCGAATGCGCGTATGATTGCTTTCCCATTCGGCCATCTTCTGTGCCGCGAAATGAGGTTTGTAACGTCGCCACGCCCTCGGACGTGTACACGGACGGCACGGGGACGGCGCCTTCGTCCCACGCGGCGGATCAGCCGGATCGATCCTGCCGGCGCACCCGAGTCCTACTCTCCGCTTTCAACGATCCAACCATGTACATTCCATCTCGAATCATCGTCTTCGTCTCCCTCTTTGTCGCTTTCTGTGTACTGGCCGTGCCCGTGGCCGCGAACGCCCAGAATGCGGAGCGAACTGTTACGAATACCGTTCCGATGGATTCGGACGGCACGGTCACGGTCGAAAACCATGACGGAGGGGTCAACATCACCACATGGGATCGAAGCGAAGTGCAGGTCGAAGCACGGATCGTCCATGAAGACGAGGACACGGTTCGGGACACACGCATTCAAACGGAATCGTCCGACAATGAAGTTGAGATCGAGAGCGACTTTGACGACGTCGAGAAGAGCGGATTCTGGGGCGCTCGCTCGGTACCCGACGTCTTCTACACGATCCGCATACCCGCCGGCGCCTCCGTCGAAATCGATGATCACGGCTCGGCGATCAACGTCGACGGGCTGCAGGGCCAGGTCGACATCGACAGTCACGACGGCGGCATTCAGCTCTCGCGCATCGGAGGCCCGGTGCGCATCGACACGCATGATGGTGCGATCGACCTGAGAGACATCGACGGAGCAGTCGAAATCGACTCGCATGACGGCGATGTCACAGCCTCCGGTCTCCGCGGCCCTCTGACGGTGGACACCCATGACGGCCGGATCAACGCCGCCTTTTCCTCTCTCGACGGACCCATCGAGATCGACAGCCACGATGCGCGAGTCCGTTTGACGCTTCCCGCCGGCGCCGCATTCACCCTCCGGACGGACATGGGCGATGATGGCAATGTGGATGTGGAGCCGGAGATGTCGCTGACGTCG
>JAAAOT010000234.1 GCA_009908725.1 Bacteroidota bacterium
TGGTTCGCATACGCAACGGACGGTTCGACGGCGCGCTCGCTGAACACGAGTCCTTCCAGCAGCGAATTGCTCGCGAGCCGATTCGCCCCGTGAAGACCGGTGCAGGCCACTTCACCACTCGCGAAGAGCCCATGGATGCTCGTCCGTCCGACATGATCCGTCTGCACGCCTCCGCACTGGTAGTGGGCTGCCGGCACGACCGGAATGGGCTCGGCGGTCATGTCGATGCCGTGGGACGCGCACGTTTTCATAATGTGGGGAAAATGCTCCTCAATCAGCGAGGCCGGACGGTGCGAGATGTCCAACAGCACGTAATCGTCGCCGCGCTGCTTCAGCTGATCGTCGATCGCACGGGCAACAATGTCACGGGGCGCAAGCTCTGCCCGTTCATCGTAGTCCGGCATGAACCGCTCCCCGGACTGATTGAAGAGCCGCCCGCCCTCGCCGCGCACGGCCTCGGAGATCAGGAAGCTGTCCGCATCGGGGTGATAAAGCGATGTGGGATGAAATTGAACGAACTCCATGTTTGACACCCGAGCTTTCGCCCGATACGCCATCGCCACGCCGTCCCCGGTCGCAACGTCGGGGTTCGTCGTGTGCCGATACACCTGACCCGAGCCACCCGCTGCCAGCATAGTCACCCCGGCAAGGATCGTTTTGACGCGATCGGCCTCCTCATCGTAGACATACGCTCCGAAGCAATGAACATCCGGTCGCAGGCGCGTGACGTGCTGCCCGAGGTGGTGCTCGGTGATCAGATCGACGGCGAAATGGTGCTCCAGCACGTCGATGTTGCGATGAGCACGGACGTTTTCGAGCAGGGCGTGCTCAACGACATAGCCGGTGGTGTCGGCCGCGTGAACGATCCGGTTGGCGGAATGCCCGCCCTCGCGTCCCAGATGGAGGCGTCCGTTTCCGTTGGACGTCGTGAACGTGGCTCCGAGGTCGATGAGCTCACGAACGCGTTCGGGGCCTTCCGTCACCACAAACTCAACCACCTCCGGATCGCAAAGACCAGCGCCGGCAACCATCGTGTCCTCAAGGTGGCTGTCGGGCGAGTCATCGTCGTCCATCACGGCGGCGATCCCGCCCTGCGCGTACGTGGTATTCGCTTCGTGGACAACGTCTTTCGTCACGATCGCAACCGAGCCGTGCTCTGCAACACGCCGAGCATAGCTCAGGCCGGCAACGCCGGAGCCGATGACGAGAAAGTCGTAGGACTCCATTGACAGATTCAATATGCAAAGATAGAGAGCTAAACGTTCACACGCCCATGACGCTGACGGGCCCGGATTCCCGTTCCCAGCCCACGGACAACCATTCACACATTCACACTTTCACACTTTCACACATTCACAAATGGTCTCCCGCTGCTACACCGGGGATGTGTCCCGGTCCTTTTTGCCGGCTGTGAGGTAGGCCTGAATGAACGGCTCGATGTCGCCGTCCAGAACGCCTTCTGCGTCGGAAATCTTGGTTTCGGTCCGGTGGTCATTGACCATCGTGTACGGGTGGAGCACGTACGAGCGGATCTGGCTTCCCCACTCGATGCTTTTCTTCTGGCTTTCCATCTTTTCCTTCTCGCGCTCCTGGATCTCGCGCTCCTTCTGGTAGATTCGGCTTTTCAGCATCGTCTCTGCGCGATTCCGGTTCTGCAACTGGCTCCGCTCCTCCGTGCACTCGGCTGTAACGGTCACCTCCTCCCCGGTCGACAGCTCTCCATCCCAGATCAGGCGAACGCCGGTTGCGACTTTGTTCACGTTCTGCCCGCCCTTTCCTCCGGACCGGAACGTCTGAAACTCCATCTCACCACTACTCAGATCGACCTCGATGGTGTCGTCGATCTCGGGATAGGCAAATACGCTAGCGAATGACGTATGGCGGCGACTTTCCGAGTCGAACGGGGAGATGCGAACGAGCCGGTGGACGCCGGACTCGCCCTTGAGGTACCCGTACGCGTAGTCGCCCTCTATGGAGAGCGACGCACTCTTGATGCCGGCGCCTTCCCCCTGCTGGTACTCCAGCATGGTGACCTTGAACCCTTCGTTTTCTGCCCAGCGCATGTACATGCGGAGAAGCATCTCGGCCCAGTCTTGGCTCTCGGTACCGCCGGCACCGGGGTTGATCGTCAGAATCGCGTCGCGGACGTCGTCCGGGTCGTCCAGCAGACTCTTCAACTCCATCTGCTCGAGCTTTGCCTTGAGGTCGTCCGCCTCGGCGGTGATCTCTTCATCCAGATCGGCACCTTCCTCGGACGCGAGGAGCTGAAGCGTCTCGATATCCTCGGCCTGCTCCTTCAGGTTCTCCCAGGCGCCGACCCACTTTTTCTCCCGCGCAATGCGTTTCTCGACCTCCTGCGCGTGGTCCGGATTGTCCCAGAAGCCGGGGTCGACTCGCTCGTGGTTCAGTTCCTCGATGGTCTCCCGCCGAGCCTGGATGTCGAGGTATCCGCGCAGATCTTCTACGCGCTGGAGCAACTGCTCGATGTCGCTATCTGAGTACTTCTTCATTCGGTTGCCGCAATGCGGCGTGGTTCTGCAAAATTCGAGAACGGGGGACCCGTTTCTGCCCGGCCTTCGGACGCAATCAAAGCCTTTCGGCCGGGGCCTCTGAGGTGTCGTCGGATCTCCGCTCGGGACCGGCGGGCGCGAGCCCGTTCAGTTGACTCCCGACGGTACCGCCGGCGAGGCCGATCAGACCACCAAACAGAAGCGTAAGCGCAACGACCACAGCGCCCGGGGTGTTTCCCCCGATAAGTCCACCGAGAACCCCGAGAAGGATCGGCGTGGAATCCGGCGAGGCGGCGTAAGACCACGCGAGAATGCCGGCCCAGGGAAGCGCTACGGTCAGAAGACCGGCCATCCATCCGCGGGCGCCGGCAAGCACGCCGACCACGATGGCCGGAAGAATCGTCCACTCCCACCCCACCGCGAGGTGGAGGCCGGCAGCGACAGGAGCGGCGAGGGCCACAGTTCGAACGAGGGACACGGGGTTATCGGAGTCGGTGAGCGATGCGTCGGGAGAGTGGGTGCGGACCGAGCCGTAGAGACGCGGGAGCCTCACAGGCGTCTACGCCGGAGTGTCTAGTCCGTGGTGCTTAGGTCGTGGTGTTCACAAAGCGCTCTATCCGCTCCAGCGCCTGCTCGATCTGGTCCAGCGACGTGGCGTACGAGCATCGGACGTAGCCGGCGCCGCTCGGGCCGAACGCGTCGCCCGGGACGCAGGCCACGCCCTCTTCGTGCAGCAGGTTTTCGGCGAACGCTTCGGAGGTCAGCCCGGTGGACGTGATGTCGGGAAACGCGTAGAAGGCGCCGCGTGGCTCAAACGTCGGCAGACCGATCGCATTCAGGCCGTCCACGATGGTCCGGCGCCGTTCGTCGTAAGACTGTCGCATCGTCTCGACGTGATCCTGGCACTCTCGCATGGCCGCGACGGCGCCGATCTGGCCGACCGTCGGAGCGCTCATCACCATGTACTGGTGCGCTTTGTACATCCCCCGGAGAATGGGCTCCGGTGCGCAGGCGTACCCGATCCGCCAGCCCGTCATGGCGAAGTTTTTCGAGAAGCCCCCCAGCAGGATGGTTCGGTCACGGAGACCCTCGACGGACGGGATGGATACGTGCCCTTTTTCTTTGATGTCGCCGTAAATGAGCCGGTCATAGATCTCGTCGCTGATCACGATCAGGTCGTGCTCGACGACGAAGTCGGCGATGTCTTCCAGCATCTCCCGTTCAAGGACG
>JAAAOT010000152.1 GCA_009908725.1 Bacteroidota bacterium
CGCTTCTCTTCATCCGTGAGCGCGTCGTACCCTTTCTCGCTGATCTTCTCAAGGATCCGGTCGATCTCCTCTTCCCGTGTGGACGTGCGCGTGTCGGTGGAGCTGCCGGAGGACCGTGTGGCACGGCTCGGCGAGGCGGAGGAGGAAGGCGGCGAGCCGGTGTCGGCGTCCGCGTTGGGATTGCCACCCAGCCAGACTTCCAGCCGGCCGAGGAGGCCGAGCGACTCGTCCTTGCGACTGCCCCGGCGGCCGGACCGTTTGCCCGATCCCTTCCGGAACATGCGCATCCAGCCGGTGAGGTTCACGCCCCCGCGCTCAGCTTTCGCAAAGAGATATCCGCTGAGAGCGCCTCCCCAGTGGGCTGTCAGCGCCACGCTGTTGCTTCCGAGGTTGATGAGGATGTCAATCACGAGAAAGCCGATGACCACCCAGATCAAGCGGACGACGCCGATGAAGAGAAGGGCGATCTGCTTGTAGGGATAGAGAATCGCGACGGCCATCAGCACGCCGAGTACGGAGGCCGAGGCGCCGACGATCGGGACGTTCGGATTTCCGAAAATACCGAGCGGCATCAACAGCAGCGAGACGAGGCCTCCCCCGACCCCGGCCAGAATGTAGAGCGTCCACGTCCGCTCCGAGCCGTGCATCTCCTCGTACTCCCGGCCGATCCAGAACAGCCACAGCATGTTGAACGCGATGTGCAGCAGTCCCCCGAATCCGCCGCTCGTATGCATGAAGTTATACGTGACCAGCTGCCACGGCTGCAGCAGAATATCGGGAAACGTGGCGTGGAGCGCGAAATGATCCAGCATGAACGCCAGTCCACCCGGCCAGAGAACGCGGAGAAACTGCGCGAGCACGTAAACGGTCACGTTGATCGCGAGAATCACGCGCAGCGCCGAGGGCTGCCGATAGTACCAGGACTGAAGCTGATTCACGACGGTAGGGGCTTGTGTGTCGGCCGTCCGGGGAAAAACGTAAGTGGGAGCGTGAAAATGGAGGATCGGGCGCTCCCGGTCGCAAATGAGTCGTACCCCGAAGACGGTAGAAGGTTTATTCGAAAGCGAGGGCCCGAACGGTGTCACGGATGGCCGCACCGGGTCTCAAACGACGGGCGAGCGCACCGATCGGTTACCAGGCCGGGTCGTTGACGGTCAGCGGACCGACTGCCGGAAAGCAATCCGGGCACCGGCCGACCGAATCCCGGATGGGCGAACGACTACGGCCCGGGTGAGACCGGAACCAACGGCGCCTCACGGGCAAGCGCCGGTGCGACGGTCACCGTGAGCGTCGCGCCGGAAGCATTTTGAGCGGAAACCGGCGACCGCTACCGTCCCTACACCTCCGCCGCGGGCGGTGATTCCCCGCGAGCTCCGGGAGAGCGTCACGATGTCGTGTGTTGTACCTCATCGGGCCGGGCGCCGTCAGACGGGGTGCGCAGCGACGCGTGCGCCATGCTTCCTACGGGCGCCTCGGCCCGGGCGCCGCCGGTCCCGCGCCGGAGGACGCGCCTCGCTTCGCTCCGCCCGGAGTGCGTCAAGTGCAGCCGGTCGTTCTGCAACGAAATCCAGTCCCGCGTCCGGGCGGCATTCATGGTCTGCTCCGCGGCGTTTGCCGTCCAGCCAAAGTGCTCTTGCAGGTGCTTCGACCGATTCTCAACGGCTTCGTCGACCGTTCCCTCGTGATGAAAGAGATGGACGAGCAGCATTTGAGCCGCGAATTCCCACTGCTGGCGACGGCGCCGCCGCCACCGCGCAACCACCCCGCGCTCCGGTGCAAAAAGAAACGACAGCGCGAACGCCAACCCGACGCATCCGGCCATCGAACCGGCGATCGACACATCGAGCGCGTGCGCCACCCAGTATCCGGCAATCGCGCACAGAGCCCCAATGCCCATACTTCCGGCGATCATGACGGGCAATCGATCCGTGAGCAGATACGCCGCGGCCGGCGGACCTACAAACAGGGCAATGACGAGAATCGAGCCCACCACGTCGAACGCCGCAACCGCCGTCATCGACACGACGCTCATGAGTCCGTAGTGCAGAACGCCCGGCACCAGCCCCAGCGCCGCGGCGAGCGCCGGGTCGAAGGTCGCACACTTCAGTTCCTTGTAGAAGGCCCCGATGAATGCCGCACCCAGCGCGAGGACGCTCCCGGACACGTACACGCCCCGGGGACCGAGGTCTACGCCCCCGATCGTGAGTCGATCGAAGGGGGCGAAGGCGAGTTCGCCGAGCAACACCACGTCCTCGTCGAGGTGAACGCCGCCGGCATAGCGGCTGATGAGGACCACTCCGATACTGAAGAGGGCCGGGAATACGAGTCCGATGGCGGCGTCCTCCTTGACCAGACGCGTGTCCCGCACGATCTCCACGAGGAATACGGTGACGACTCCGGTTGCGGCCGCGGCCACAATCAGTAGCGGCGAGCTGAGGTCCTCCGTCAGAAAGAAGCCGACGACGATGCCGGGGAGGATGGCATGACTGATCGCGTCGGTCATCATCCCCATCTTTCGCAGAATCAGAAACGATCCCGGCAGCGCGCACGCGGCGGCGGTGATGACGGCAACCAGTTGTATGTCGAACTGTGCAGCGGTCATGCAGGGGGAAGCGAGTTCGAAGGCGGCGGTGGAAGGGGCAGCACTACAGGCGGCGGCTCTGACGCACCCACCGAAAGACGAGGCCGCGGTGCGGGGCAAAGAGCATGGAGACGGCCACGAGAACGGTCGCACAGAGGACGATCGTCGGGCCCGTCGGAAGGTTGGCGGCGGTGCTGCTGATCAGCGCACCGGCGACGCCGGCCGCTGCGCCGAAGCCCGTCGACAGCAGCATCATCACACCGAGCCGGTCCGTCCACTGCCGGGCCGCGGCCGCCGGCGCCACGATCATGGCACTCATCAGTACGACACCAACGGCCTGCAACCCGATCACGATCGCTATGACGGTGAGCGTCGTGAGCCCGACGTCAACCGCGCGCATCGGAAATCCGAGGCTTTGCCCGAACGCCTCGTCGAAGGCGAGCAACTTGAATTCCTTCCAGAAGAGGGCGACGCCGCTGAGCGCGACGGCTCCGAGGCCGGCCATGGTGATGACGTCCGAGGTGATGAGCGCGGCGGCCTGACCGAACAGGAAGGTGTCGAGCCCCGCCTGCCCGGCATCGGGGAGACCCTGAATGTACGTCAACAACATCAGGCCGACACCGAAAAACACCGACAGCACGATCGCGAGCGCGCTGTCGTATTTGACGCGGGATCGCCGAACGACGGTCATGACGGCGAGCGTCGCCAGCCACCCGGTCGCTGCCGCGCCGGCCATCAGCACGAGCGGGAGCTTCGACTGCGTGACGAGATAGGCCAGGGCAATCCCGGGCAGGGCGGCGTGCGACATGGCATCGCCGATGAGGCTCTGCCCCCGAAGGACCGCATAGACGCCGAGCGCTCCGCTCACGGCCCCCAACGTCGCCGCCCCCATCGCCACCGTCCGAAGCGTGTAATCGAGCATGGTTAAGTTCAAGGTTCAGCGTTCAAGGTTCAGCGTTCAAGGTTCAGCGCCCCTCCCCCATTCTCCCCCTCTCCCATTCTCCCCCTCTCCCATTCCCCTCTCCCTCTCACTCTTCCTGCGGTGCCGTTTTCCCGCGGTAGGTGCGCTGGATGTTGTCCTCGGTGAAGACCTCTTCGAGCCGTCCGGCAGCGACGCATCGGACGTTCAGGAGCATGACGGCGTCGAAGTATTCC
>JAAAOT010000307.1 GCA_009908725.1 Bacteroidota bacterium
GCCGGAGCTGTCCGACGTCCCGGACCAGTACGTCCACGAACCCCACACCATGAGCCGGGACGAGCAGGAAACGTACAACTGCATCCTCGGCGCCGACTACCCCGAACCATACGTCGACCTGGACAAAACGTACGAGCGGATCCGGGGCGAACGGTAATCCTTTCGGTGTGGAGGTCTGAACGTGTCCACGTGTCAATAACTGTACGTGCAATTACCGGAAACGCCCGATCTCCCTCAGACCTCATACCGCAAACCTCATATCCGCCCGCCGTCGAGGGGCACGCCATCGGTCGAGAGCGTCGCCTGCAGCGCTGCCACGTCGATCGTCAGGCGCTCAACCGTTTCGCGGGCGATGGACAGCAGGCCCGGGTTCTCGTCAAGAAGAGTGACGTGGACGTCCGGGTAGGCACGCAGGACCGTGAGCGCGGCGTTACCGGTGCTGCGGGCCACGTCGCATGTGGACGTACCGTCGGGGAGCGACGGTGGCCACGAGAAGTTCGTCCAGCATGCGCACCGCAAGCGGGAGACGTCAAGGGATGTGGGAACGGGGGTGAGGGATGAGGGGAAGACTGCATTCGGCAGAGGTGCGACCCCTTCACGTGCCCGGCACGCCGCGAGACAAGCGGCTTGCTGCTACGGTCAGAAAGGAAGGCCTAGATCACGGCTACGGATACCGACCAAAGGCTCCCAACAACACGCTACCGCCTAGACTGCCAGATCCGCCGAAAGCCCCGGCTATCAATTGCAATCGACAATCCCCAACCCCCAATCCATCACGCTGCCGAGCGTCGCTTAAAGATCCCGCGTTCGTTGACGTGGCCGACGTACCGACCGAGGATCGTGACCTCTTCGAACACGTCCGGGTGAATGTGGATGTCGTCGTACTCCGGGTTGCAGGGCTCGAGCCGGAGGCCGTTCTTGTCGTGGAAAACGCGCTTCAGCGACGTCTCGCCGTTATACAGTACGGCACCGATGCCGCCCTCCGGAATGTCGTCGTCGATGAGAAGGACGTAGTCGCCGTCCCGGATGTCGGCGCCCTGCATCGACTGACCCGCGACACGAATCGCAAACAGACGGTCGATGTTGGGGAAAATCATGTCGAGCGTGATCGTGCCCAGGTCGGCTTCGACAGCCTCCTGGAGCGTTCCGGCGGAGATGATCCCGCGGACGGGGATGCCGGTCTCTTCGTCGTCTTCCCGGTGCTGCGGCGCCAGATGATAGCCCTGGCTGTCACGAACCAGATGCTTCTTCCGGTGCAGCGCCTTCAGGTTCTGCGTGACGCTGTTTGGCGAGCGGTACCCGAAATGGTCAATGATCTCCCGGTACGTCGGCCACACATCGTGCTCCTGTGTGTGATCGATCAGAAACTGGAGGAACTCGTGCTGCTTGGCGGTGAGCTTTTTCCGACCCATGGGTTGGCAGCGTGATCTGTCGCGCGACTCGGCGAGCGGGAGAACCGGCAGGCAGGCCGACGGTGCGCCGGACCGCAAAAACGGAGCACCAGAAAGCAGCCTCTCTCGGCAATGCAGCCCGAAACATATGTTCCACACAGTAAGAGTAGCCACCCCGGTGGAAAAGGTCAAGCGACCGGCTCAGACCGGACATCGGGGGTGAATGCGATCGCGCAGGCGAACAGCGACCGGCCTCGCAGGGGACGGCGGTTTGTAGGTCTGTATGTGAGTAGGTCTGTATGTGAGTAAGTGTGTATGTGTATGCCGGAAGGTCCGAGTGCGCCCCCGTCCCCGGAATCCCCCCTCACCATTCACCCTTCACTATTCACCATTCGAAATTCCAAATTCCCCTTCCAAGCTCCCCATTCCAAATTCCCCATTCCAAATTCCCCATTCCCCATTCACCATTCCCCATTCACCATTCGCCCTCCCCTCCTTTCATCTGTGAAATGACGTCTCGGCTCCGCGTCGGGTATGCGGACTCGAACTGAAACTGCATGTATTCCGCGACGAGCTGGTGCACCCGAGCGCGGGTCTGGCGGTCGAGGTCCATGCGGAGGATCACATCCAGATCCGCGCGGGCCAGGATCGCAAATGCCCGGAGGGCCGCGCGGGACGCGCGACGTGCATGACTCGGGCGGGCGGACTGCGGATACACGCCGCCGTTCGCGAGGGATAGGATGCCGCCCTCGTCGGTGACGGCTTCGACATTGTCGCGGTCGATCGCGGGCGCCACCCCCAGCACCCGGGCAATCCGGAGCTGGACGAACGGCCAGAGGTTGTCAATCCGCTCGTCGGCCCGGTCCAGCGCATCCAGCGCCTTCAGCGTCACGGCAAAGACGGCGGGCTGCGGGTCTTCCTCCTCCATTAGCGCATCCACGAGCTCGACGATCCGCAGGCCGATCTTGATCTTGTCGAGCCGCCGGTTCAGGTCGTGAAACGCGCGGACATGGCTGCTTTCGCTCAACATCTGCAGCGTGCGCGTCGGCTTGTAGTAGTACACCACCTGCGTGTACGCCATCGGCTGTAGCGTCGAGCCGTACGAGCTCTTGGTCCGGCGCGCGCCTTTCGCCATCACGCTCACCTTCCCCTGCTCGCGGGTAAACAGCGTCACGATCCGGCTGGTCTCGCTGTAGTCCATCCCCCGCAGCACGATTGCCTGCGTCCGAATGATGTCGCGCTGGGCCATGGGTGGCTACGAGCTGAATGGGAAAAGCGGACGGTGGTGTTATGCGGCCGTGCCTCGATGTGTCTACAAAATAGCACAAGAGCGCACACGTTGCGATCGATTCGCCGCCTCCACCCGACCTCCCGCGCCGATGCACTGGCTCCACGACTTGCAGCAGCGACTGGCGATTACGCGACGCGAGGCGCTGGCCATCCTCTCCGTTCTCGCCCTCTTCTTTGCCGGTCTGCTCGCGGAGTACGTGCAAAAACAGAACGTCCCGCCCGTCGACCGCAGCCTCCTGCTCACCGACTCGCTCAACCTGTCGGACACGCCCCACGTCTCGGACACACTCCAGCCGTCCATCGCACAGGTCGGAGCGCCTCCGTCGACGCCTGCCGCGAAGGAAGAGCCGTCGGGCCGGGGCGTCAACCTGAACACGGCTTCCTCCACCCAACTGGAGGCGCTACCGGGCATCGGGCCGTCCCTCGCCGACCGGATCATCCGGCACCGCGAGCGGCGACCCTTCACGAGCGTCGAGCAGCTTACCGGCGTGCGCGGGATCGGACCGAAAACGCTTGACGCCGTCCGCCCTCTCGTTCGCGTCGACGAGCCGTAACGCTACGACGTGCGCTCCGGGGCGGCAGACGGGTCGTCGTCCGGCGCCTCCGAGCCAATGTCCGAAAACGCGTCGTCGGGCCGCGCCTCGGAATCTGTCGCGAGAATGATCGGTAGATACTGCGGGTCGAAAAGAAGACTGCCGTCCATGGGTCGCGCGGGCAAGCCGGCGTCTCGGAAAGGTCGGGCGAGATGGATACTCCAGGACTGAGACAAACGACCACCCGAAGCTTCCGTTCGGCCCGCACGGGCGGGATGGGCGCCGACGCGGAAAATCCACGCTGAATTGGCGCACGGGAATCCGTCGGTTCCCACCCCCTTCCACATCTGGCATGGATCCTCGTAAGACGGTGCCGGTTTCGACATCTTTCGAACCGACCAGTCTGCATCTACCGAATCTGTTTGCTACCTTGACCCTCGTCTGCCGGCCCATCGCGAATAGCCGGCACGGGTGCGAAGAGCACTAACTTTCCACATGC
>JAAAOT010000363.1 GCA_009908725.1 Bacteroidota bacterium
GAACAACCCGCTTTCGACACGTGAATGGCCAGCTATGGCTCGCCTGGCGGGGGATCAGCCCTGGGTTGCCCCCTTTCGCTCGGTCACGTCGGATCTCCTGGTCGTCCGCGCCATCGACGCGACCCTGGGCGTGGAAGGACTTCCCCAGAGCGGTACCGGACAGGCCACTCTCTTTACAGGCGTAAACTGTGCCGAACGCGTCGGGCGGCACTTCGGGCCGTATCCCCACTCCACGACGCACGACATTCTTCGTGACCACAACCTGTTTCGCCGCGTCGAAGACGCGAGTATGCCGGTAAACGGTCAAACGCACGCCGCAACGTTCGCCAATGCGTACCCGGACGGTTTCTTCGACTGGGTAAGCGGTCGAGGGCGATGGACCGTCACAACGTTTGCCGCGGTGGAAACAGGGCTGTCGATTCGCGGCAGCGAGAAGTTGGCCCGGGGTGCGGCGGTGGCAGCAAATATCACCGGTGAGGGATGGCCGGACCCGGACCCGGGCATCGGTCCGATCTCGGAAACGGAAGCAGCGTCGAACGTACTGCGACTCCATCGGCGCCACCGGCTCACCCTGTTCGAGTATTACCTGACCGACAAGGCAGGACATGGCCGTCTGGAGGTGCCCGCAGAGTCTGTGATTGTTGACCGGTTCCTCGGCGCCATTCTCGACGGACTGGACGCGTCAGAGGATACGTTAATTGTAACCAGCGACCACGGGAATATCGAAGATCTCGGGCAGAAGCAGCACACGCGTCACCCGGTTCCGTTCGTCGCCTGGGGATACGGGGCGAGCCACTTTGGAAACGTCGAAACGCTACAGGACGTCACGCCGGCAATCCAGCGGCTGTTGAGCCGGACGGAGTCCGATACCTGATGCTTACGCCGTGATCGATCACGGATCCGGGGCGATGGAGCCGTCCGATGCGGCTCTCAACAACCGGTCGCGCGACATCTCATCCATCCCGGTACATCCGCAGAGGCCGAGGGTAAGGTCGAGGTCCGAGAGCAGGTTGAGCATGACGGCGGCGGCTCCCTCTGCGCCGCCGAGCGCGAGCCCGTGGCAGTACGGCCGTCCCACCAGTACCGCCCGCGCGCCCAACGCCAGCGCTTTGAGGATGTCGCTTCCCCGGCGAATCCCGCTGTCGAAGAAGATTTCTAGCCGATCGCCCACTGTATCCGCGACGCGTGGGAGGGCATCGAGGGCGGCAACGGCACCGTCAACCTGCCGGCCGCCGTGGTTCGAGACGATAATACCGTCAACGCCGGCATCCGCAGCCCGCTCTGCATCCGCGGGGGAAAGAATTCCTTTCAGCACGATGGGGAGGTCGGTCAGGCCACACAGCCACTCTAGGTCCCCCCAGGTGAGGCCGGGGTTCGAGAACATACTGGCAAAGTACAGAATCGCCTGCGTGGGATTTTCCTCCGGGGGTTCTTCGAGCGCTTCACGAAAGGCCGGATCACCGAAATAATTCCCCAGCCCCTCCCCTTCCAGAAACGGTAGATACCCGTTCTCGAGGTCGCGATCGCGCCAGGACAAAACGGTCGTGTCGAGCGTCACCACGAGAGCGCTGTACCCTGCCGCTTCGGCTCGTTCAACCATGCTGGCGGTGACGTTGTCGTTTTTCCCCCAGTACAGCTGAAACCACCGCGTACCATCGCCCTGCGCTTCGGCCACTTCTTCCATAGAGCGAGACGATGCCGTACTCAAAACCAGCGGCAGTTCGAGACGACGTGCCGCTTCGGCAACGGCGACTTCAGCCTCTTCATGGATGATCGAGAGCACGCCGATCGGAGCGAAGAGCATCGGCGCTCGGATGTCGGTGCCCAGCACCTGAACGGTCAGGTCCCGATTCTCTACGCCACGGAGCATCCGCGGCTCGAGTCGCCAGCGGCGAAACGCTGCCCGATTGGCCGACATCGTATCGCCGGAGCCGGCACCGCCGTCGAGATAGCCCCACGCCCGATCGTCGAGCACGTCGCGCGCAGCTTGGCGGAGTTTACCGGGATCGACCGGATAGTCCGGCATCTTCCCCTGCAGGCCGTTCATGTACATCTCGACTTGTCGCTCCATCCCGACAGAGCTGCTGCTCACACGGTTACTCATTCCTGGTCGCCGCTGGTTTACGTCAGATTTGTCTCAGTTCGTGTGTCTCAGCATTTCGCCCCGCCCATCCGTGGGACACACCACATCAGGCGTACGTCTCGAACATCGACCGAAATTTCAGCGCCATCGGAAGCGAGCCACTGAACTTCAGCTTTCCCTGCATGAGCAACGTCATGGGAGACACCTCGCCGTTGTTCACTCGAATCCAATCATCCGCGTCGACGGTGGCGGTCAGCGTTGGATCGTTCGCCTCGCCCTCGCGGATATCGAGGGTTCCGTCGCGAATGACGAGCTGGTACGTGCCTCCGCCCTCGCCGGTAATATTGAGTTGAACAGTGGCATCGGTATCTTCTGCCTGTTCAGGCTTGAACCGGTCGGGATAGGAAGCAATTACCTCTGGGATGGACTGAAACGTCGGCATAGGTCAGGCATCCTGTGGAATAACGGGGGAAACGGGCCGGTATCGAGGCCGTCCGGGCGGTTCTCAGCGTGCAGCCTGCGCATCCGACTCGGCGAGACGACCGTCGAGCAGTTCGGTTACAATGCGATCCGCGCCATAGATGTCGCGAAGAGCCTCAACGATCCCGCGGGCATCCACGGAGACCGCACGGGCTTTGGCGGTCGTGTAGAGAAACTCATTCGGCAGTGCCTCAATGTTGCTGTCGAAAATGAGTCCGACGACCTCGAGGTCCTTGTTCAGCAGAGGAGAACCAGAATTCCCCCCTGTGATATCGTTGGTCGACACCAGGTTCAGCGGGGTCTCGAGGTCGAGATCGTCCGGTCGATCGACCCACCGCTTCGGCAGCGTCCAGTTTCGGTTTCCGTACGAGTAGTAGTGATCGTACAGGCCGTAGTAGTTGGTAAAGGCACCGGAGCGCGTCCCGTTATACTCATAGCCGGCGACCCGTCCGTCGGCCAGACGCAGCGTGAACGTCGCATCCGGCGGAATCTCCGTTCCGACCACCGCAAACCGGGCCCGGGCAAGTCGGCCATTCAGAGTCTCTTCCGTCGCGTTGAAGTCGGACATCTGCTGGTTCGTCGTAAAGAAGAGCGGCGCGATGGCATCGATCAATTCAACCGCTGGATCGTCACTCGACAGGAACGACTTGTCGAGCATTTGAGCGTACTTCGTCGAGTCCATCAGCGCGCTCGTTTGGACCAGAGAGTCGGCAATCTGCTCGGGCGTCCGGTTCGACATGATCTTCCGAACCGTCGGATCGTTCGGTCCAAATGCCGACCGGATTTCCCGGAGACGCGCGGCAATGAACGGGGCTTCCACCTCCGCAGGCCAGTCTTTTATGTTCATGGCATCCTCGCGGATGTCTTCAAGACGATCCGACGCAGCGCCTCGCCGCTTTAACGTATCGTAGAAGTAGCCGTAGACGGCCCGCGTCAGAACACGGGAGCCAATCGACGTGGCGCTGAATGCGGCGAAGGCATTGTTCTTCTCCGCAGCCACTCGTTTGGAGCGCTGCAACTGCTCAATTTCTTCGAGCACGTTTCCGTAGCGGGAGCGAAGCGAATCGACCGCCATGATCGAGTCCTGCAGGACTTGCTCGGCTTTGGCGCGACGGGCAATGAGGTACGGATCCCGGAGCCC
>JAAAOT010000351.1 GCA_009908725.1 Bacteroidota bacterium
GCGCCGCGCTCACGAGGTCGTCTTCGAGCCCCTGGAGTTCGTCGTGCTGGCCGACATACTGCCGCATCGCGTCTTCGAGATCGGAGTCCCGGGTGACGACCGTCCGGCGCCGCCGCTCGGAGGGATCTACGCTCCGTTCGATCGCCGCCACCTTCTCGGCTCCGGTCAGTGCGTCTCGAATCCGGGCGGAATCAATGGCCGTAATCTGCGACGCCTCGACGCGGTACCGCACGCGCACGATGGCCTCTGTGACGTCCTCTTTCTCGATCGCCTGCAGGATGCGCTCGGTGGGGTTGGGTGTGTCCCGGGCGTCGACGTAGACGGCCACGAACGGGCGGGCGGGCGTCGGCTCAAACGACATCGACGTCCTCGACGGCATCCCGGGAGCAGCCTCTGGGTCAATGGTCACAAGCACCGACCCTTTCGTCTCGTCCCGCTCCTTGAAGGTGACTCGTTCCACGCTGCCGGCATATACGACGGGAGGATGGCCGTCCGGGTTGCGGTTCTGATGCTGGTGAATATGGCCGAGCGCGACATAGTCGATCGGGCTCACGGCCAGTTGACCGACCGTAAACTTCGGCTCAGACGCGATCAGACTTGTGCGCTCGGAGCCGGACAACTCCGAGCCCTGAACCGTGACATGCCCCGCCAGAATCGTCGGCGTTTCTGGAGAAAGGGGGATCTTCTTCCCGTCCTGCGTCACGCCTGTTCCCCGAGAGCGGATATCGTCCGCGCGGCGCTGCACGTAGTTTACGTACAACTCCTCGATGAAAGCGCGGAGTTCATCCGGCTTCATCTTGCGGTACTCGTCCCGTGACACGATCTGACTGCGGACCGGCCAGGGGAGGGGGATCAGTTGCAGCGGCCCACTTTTGGTCTCGATGACCGGCACCTGCTGCGCTGGCTTCGAAAAGAAGTGGACGTCGCCGTCGAGGTACTCGAAAATGTCGAGCGACGACGCCCGTCCGAAGGTGACGGGGTGGTCGTGGTTGCCGATGATCAGAATGATGGGGATCTCTGCGTCCGCGATCGGCTGCAGGCACTCGGCAAAGATCTTCTGCTGCGTCGGCGTGGGGTCGGCGGTGTGGTAGGCGTCGCCGCTAAAGAGGAAGGCGTCTACGTCCTGGTCCAGCGCCCGCTGCACCACCGACTCGAAGGACCGCCGGACGTCCAGAAGGCGAGAGTTGAGTCCGGTGGCAGCATCGCGGCGGCCGTAGGTTTTGACGCCCAGGTGGATGTCGGCAGTATGCAGAACGCGCATGAGGTAATGAACGGTCGTGATATGTCGCGGTGTTTGCGCTCGCCAGAACGCTCATCAGCGAGGCGCCGTCGCCCAACGCGTCAACGATCCAACGCGTCAACGATCCAACGCCGGAACGCCAAATCGCCTACCAGCCGAACCGGTCGTCCCGGTTGGGGGCTTCCGTCGTGTCGACGTTCGCTTCCGGGCTGCCGTAGTCTTCCACCATCGGGAACGAGGTTTCGGGCAGCCGTACGCTGTCGCTCTCGGCCAGCCCCTTGTAGTAGTCGCCGACGAGAAACAGCGCCGAGTGCGCTCCCTGGCCCCACCAGTTCGTGCGGAACGTAACGCGGCGGTCGTTGAACCCGACCCATGAGCCGGTGACGAGCTCCGGATGCATGAGCATGAACCAGGTATCGGCGGATTTCTGCGTGGTCCCGGTTTTCCCCGCCAGGTCGTACTTCCCGAGGCCGAACTGGGTGCGAACGCGGATGCCGGTTCCATAATCGATGACGCCGCGCATCATGTCGACGACCGTAAACGCGGTGCGCTCCGAGAGCGCTTCTCGCGGCGTCGGCTGGGCTTCATACAGCACGTTGCCGTAGCGATCCTCGATGCGTGTGACGGCCGTCGGCTCGTGGTACAGTCCGCCGTTGGCGAGTGTGGAGTAGGCGGCCGCCATTTCGAGAAGCGTCACGTCGCTGGTACCGAGCGCGATGGAGGGGACCTCCTGAAGTTCGCTCTGAATGCCCATTCGCCGCGCATACGTAGCGACGGTGCTCGGATTGATCTCAAGCACGAGGCGGCTTGTGATCGTGTTCATCGACCGGGCGAGGCCCTGGCTCAGCGTGATGTCCTGATTGGTTGATCCGCCGAAGTTTTGCGGCGTCCAGGTCGTGTCGGCGCCGGTGTCCTCCCAGACCACCGTGCTGTCTTTGAACGTATCGTAGGGGCTGTAGCCGTTGTCGATCGCGGCGGTGTAGGTGAACGGCTTGAACGTCGAGCCGGGCTGACGCCGGGCGATCCCGACCTTGTCGTACTTGTCCGTCCGGAAGTCCCGGCCTCCGATCCAGACCTTGACGTGGCCGTTTCGCGGGTCGAGGGATACCACCCCCGATTCGAGCCGCGTGCGGATGGTTTTCAGCGAGTCGACAAAGGTCTCATTCTCCTTCAGCTGGGCGACGGCTTCCTCATCGCCGATCCCCTGGTCACGCAGCGAGGAGTACCGGTCGGTGGACCGGATCCAGTCGCGGACCACGCCGGATTTCGACTCCCAGAAGTACCGGAACGGCTCGTAGTCCTCGCCGGGGGTTTTCTCGCGGTAGGGGGCTACGTTCTGCGAAAGGAGGGCGCCGGATCGCTCACTCCATTCGTACTCGACAATGCGCTGCAGGTCCTGCATCTGGCGTTCGACAGCGGTTCGCGCGATGGCCTGCATCTCGCTGTCCAGCGTTGTGTAGATGCGAAGACCGTCGGCGTAGAGATCGCGCCCGTTCTGGTCTGCCCAGTCCTCTGCCCAGTTCCGAACGTACTCGGCGAAGTAGGGGGAGAGGCTAGCGTACAGCTCTGCGGAGTGGTATTCGGCCTCCACCGGCTCTTCCTTGTACTCGACGAACGTTTCGGGGGCAAGGAAGCCGCGTTTCACCATCTGCTGCATGACGACGTTGCGTCTCACGCGAGCGTTCTCCGGGTTGCGGACCGGGTTGTAGAACGTGGTCGCCTTGAGCAGTCCGATCAGCGTTGCTGCCTGCCTCACCTCCAGGTTCTTGGCGGAGGTCCCGTAGTAGGTGCGCGCGGCCGCCTCGATACCGAAGGCATTCGAGCCGAAGCTGACGGTGTTCAGGTACATCTCGATGATCTCCGGCTTTGTGTACCGGCGTTCCAGCTCGACGGCGGTGACCATCTCCTTTAGCTTCCGCGAAATCGTCACTTCGCGGCCCACCTTCTCATTGTAGAGGTTTCGGGCCAGCTGCTGCGTAATGGTGGACGCGCCGCGGAAGGTCCCGGTCATGATATCGGCAACCGCAGCGAGGATGCCCCGCATATCGACGCCCCAGTGCTGGTGGAACCGGTGGTCCTCCGTGGCGACGAGGGCGTTGACCGCAGCGGTGGAGATGCTGTCATACCGCAGCCAGGACCGATTCTGTCGAGCATACCGCGCGAGCTCCTCCCCGTCGGCAGTGTATGCTACCGTGGCCAGCTGAAAGGTCGGGTTCTCCAGGCTTTGCGTCGAGGGAAGGTCACCGGAGACGGCCCAGATCCATCCGCCCAGAAACAGAACGCCCATCAGTGCGGCGCCGACCAGTAGGGACAGGACGAAGGCGGCCTGGCCTTTGCGCGGATCGTCGAACCGATCGTAGAAGTACCCGCGAACCCCGCCGGGAGACGGGCTGCTTTGTCCGTTCTCCGAGACCTGGTTGTCGCGGACCGTC
>JAAAOT010000083.1 GCA_009908725.1 Bacteroidota bacterium
GCAGATCGATGCCCGCGTCACTCCGCTGGACGATCTCGCTGAAGACGGTGTGCGCGAGACGGCTCGCGAGGCTGCCGGAGGGGCGCCCGGGAAAGCACCGGTTCAGGTCCCGGCGGTCCGGCATGTACCGTGAGTGTCGGTCAAAGGCGATCGGATTTACGACCGGTACAAAAATCACGGCCCCCCGCGTGAGGACAAGGTCCGGGTCGCGGATGAGCCGGCGAATGGCCCCGGTGCCGTTGACCTCATCCCCGTGTACCGCTGCGGTAACGAAGACGACCGGTCCATCCTCAGGGCCCCGGCGGACGTGGACGGGGATGCGCACCGTAATGCCGCTGTACGTTTCGCCGACGTCGAGGTGGACATGCCGATCCGTTCCCCGGGGAACGCGGATGTCCCCCCACTGATCGATGCTCTTGCTCACGGTCGTGTAAGCGTTGAGTGTAGATATGTGACGGTGCAAGGCCCCACGTGCGTTACGCTACTCTTCCTGTTTGGGTCGCCACCGGGCCTTCGTGTCCATTTCCTGCGCCACATCTGAGTCCGTACCCAGGTGCGTCACGTCCAGAATTCGCCCGCGCCGCGCTTTCGGTGGCACGACCGTCCGAATGGACTCCATCTTGCCGTAACACAGGAGCCTGTCATGTGGCTGCAGGACGCGGCTTGCCCGAGGGTTCGGGATGCCGCGGGGGCCGCGGTAGAGCATGAGAACGTTGATGTCCCGCTCGCGAAGGCCTGAATGCGCGATCGTTCGCCCGACAAATTCCGATCCCGGGGGGACGTGAATCTCAGTGACGCCGTATCCGGTGCTGACCGTCAGGCGCTGTCGCAGGTCAACCTCCGGGAAGTCCACCTGTGTGCGCATGTAGTCGATGATGGCGCCGGCCACGTCAAGGTTCGTGCAGGTCTCGATGCCCTCGAGGCCCGGCGACGAGTTGACTGCCATGATTTGCGGTCCGTCGTTGGATTCGAGCATATCCACCCCGGCAACGCGAAGACCCATAATCTGGGCTGCACGGACGGCGGTGTCCCGGTAGTGATCGTCGAGTTCGACCGCTTCGGTGCGCCCGCCGCGGTGCACATTGCTCCGGTACTCTTCGCCCTGCGCGATGCGACGCATCGAGGCGACCACCGTGTCGCCGACCACGAGCGCGCGTATGTCGCGTCCCTTGCTTTCGGACACAAACTTCTGGACGAGCAAGTTCTGGCGTGCACTCTGAAGCGTCTCGATAATCGCCTGGGCGACCTTCACCGAGTCGGCCAGGATTACGCCGATGCCCTGCGTGCCCTCGATCAGCTTGATAATGACCGGGGCGCCGCCGACCCGTTCGATGGCCGGAATCACATCGTTGCGGTCGCGAACGAACGCGGTTTCGGGAATCCCGATCTGATGTCGACTCAGGATCTGAAGCGATCGTAGCTTGTCGCGGGAATTGGACAGCCCGGCCGCCGTGTTGGCGCAGTAGACGCCCATCTGCTCGAACTGCCCGACGACGGCTGTGCCGAAGTAGGAGATAGAAGCACCGATCCGTGGGAGGACGGCATCGTACTCACTCAACTTCTTCGATCGGAAGAACAGTTCCGGACTCCCCTTTTCTAGATCGATGGAGAACTTCAGGGTGTCCAGAACCTTGACGGCACAGCCACGCTGCTCCGCGGCTTCACGGAGACGGCGCGTGCTGTAACACTTCGGGCTGCGCGATAGGATCGCAAGCTTCATTCAACAATGCGGATTCCAGAGGACGGATCGCGGGTCGTGCGGCGGTGCGTTGATGCGTTGCGGCGTTCAGGCGTTGATGCGTTGCGGCGTTGCGGCGTTGGTGCGTTGAGGTGTTCGTGTGTTGATGTGTTCGTGTGTTGAGGCGTTGGTACACTGGGTCGTTGGGTCCTTGCTAGGGCCGTACGGTGCGACGTTAGTCTTTATGTCGGTACGCCTAGGCCCAGCAAGCTCTAACGCTAACACCTACACACATACACACATACAAACCTCAACACCTTCACACCTTCACACATCAACGCCTTCACCCCTCCGGCTTCCCACCGGCGTAGGAGGCTCCGGGGTCGACGAGCATACGTCGACGGATGGCCTGCCGTCCGAGGAGCATACGGAATCCCATGTTGTCGCGCCGCGCGAGGGTTAATTCGATCTCCCAGGTCTGGCCCAGCACCGTGACCGGCGTGACGATCACGATGCGCTCCTGAGCTTTACCGCTGGAGCTTCGCACGCTGCGGACGTCGTGAACGGTTGCTTCGGCGTGGACGGTCTCCGTCTTGCTGCGCTGTACCGGGTGGATGTTGAAGCGGACGCGGTCGATGCCGTCCTGTTCGAACCGTTCGATGTTGTACGCATGCAGGGCGGAGGTGCGTGCACCGGTGTCAACCTTTGCCTTGATCGTTGGCACGCCAAGGTCAGGTAGCGATACCCATTCACGCCAGCCGACGACGGGAAGGTTGGATGCGGGGGGCTCTGGCACGTCAGGCGGAATTCGTTTAGGGAGGCATCGCATAACGTACGGGAGGGAGGCACGTGGATTCAACATGCCGGCCGGCCTTGTCGTGCTTTTCCGATTCCGGCTCCGGTAGCTCGTCTTCTTACGTTTGCTTGTCTTCAGGCACCCGGATTCGATCCTGTTCACCAGATCTAGCACCTTATGTCGATTGATCGTATTGCCGTTGTTGGAGGCGGCACGATGGGAAACGGAATTGCTCACGTCTTCGCCCTGAGCGGTCGAGAGGCTACTATCGTCGACCTCAATCAGGACGTTCTGGATGAAAGTTTGTCCACGATTGAGGCAAACCTGACCCGCCAGGAAAAGAAAGACCGGATTTCGACAGACGAAAAGGACGCGGCACTCGACCGGATCCGTACGTCCACCGACATTGCAGACGGTGTGGCGGAGGTTGATCTTGTCGTGGAGGCTGTGAGCGAGACCATGGAGGTGAAGGCATCCGTCTTCCAGCAGCTCGACGAGCACGCGCCGGATCACGCGATTCTCGCGTCCAACACGTCGTCCATTTCTATCACGGCGCTGGGAGCGGAGACGAGCCGTCCGCAACAGGTCATCGGGATGCATTTCTTTAACCCGGTGCCCGTCATGAAGCTGGTCGAAATCGTGCGCGGCCTCGTCACGAGCGACGACGCATACGAAACGGTGGAGGCACTCGCTGAGGATCTCGGTAAGACCCCGGTCGAGGTAGAGGACTACCCCGGCTTCGTGTCGAACCGCATCCTGATGCCGATGATCAACGAGGCGATCTTCTGCGTGATGGAAGGCGTCGCCTCGGTGGAAGACATCGACACCGTCATGAAACTCGGCATGAATCACCCGATGGGACCGCTAACGCTGGCGGATTTCATCGGCCTGGACGTCTGCCTGAACATCATGGAGGTGCTTCACAACGAGCTCGGCGACGACAAGTACCGTCCGTGCCCGCTCCTTCGTCGCATGGTTATCGCCGGGAAGCTCGGTCGAAAAACGGGGGCCGGATTCTACGACTACGATTGACGAGCAGGCAACGAGTGGAGCGGAATGGGTGGCAAGTGAAGGGTGCGCACCGCTTTACCTTCGCGCACCTTCAACTCTTATGCGTCGTGCTGTTCGTACGCAGCGATGATTTCTCGGACGAGGCGGTGGCGCACGACGTCCTCACGTTCAAGGTAG
>JAAAOT010000325.1 GCA_009908725.1 Bacteroidota bacterium
TACTCGCGGACGGCAGCACGATCTTGATCCGGCAGTTTCGGTATCCGGCACGACGGACGTTCCTGGAGGTGCCGGCCGGGAAGATCGACCGCCCCGGCGAAAATCCCGCCGATGTAGCCGCTCGTGAACTCGAAGAGGAGACGGGGTGGGCTGCGGCGTCGTTCACCCACCTTGCATCGTCCTTCCCCTGCATTGGATACAGCAACGAGGTGATTCACTTTTACCTCGCGACGGATTTGACCAGGGGCACGCAGGACCTCTCGGACGGTGAGTTTGTTGATGTACACCGCTTGCCATTCAGAGACGCCGTCGCAATGACCCGGAACGGGGATGTTCGCGACATGAAGACGGCAATAGCTCTCATGTACGCGGACGCACACCTCAGGAACGACGGCTCGCCGCGCTGACGCGGAAGCCAGTCTCACACGGAATTCCGACGCTACGTTTGATCGTCTGACCGGCGACGCGTATCGTTCCCTTCTGCTACTTTACGAATCGCACCCGCACACGGATGTTTACGGCACTCGTTATCTTCATCGCAATCATCGGCGTCATCATGACCGGCGTCGTCCTGATGCAAAGTGGTCAGGGCGGCGGACTGGCCGGGATTGCCTCCGGCGGCGCCACCCGGGACGTTCTCGGCTCACGTCGTGCACCGGACCTGCTGGAGCGCGGCACCTGGATCCTCGCGGGTATCTTCATCGCGCTCTGCATCCTGAGCAACTTCGCCATTGGCGAGGACGAGCGCGAGCCGGTCATTCCGAGCACCACACAGCAGGCTCCGGGCAACAACGCACAGGGCCTGAACCCGTCGTCCGACGGTGCGATGAACGGAAACACCCTCCCCGGCGGCGGAAGCCAGGGGGGCTCGAACGGTGGCGGTGAGTCGGGATCGAACTAACGGGCTTCGTCCAGCGTGCTCCGACCGTTACTCAAAACGGCCACACCGCGACGGTCGCGGCACAGGCACACACTGTCAACAACCGGCAGCGCGCTCCACGGAGCCGGAGGCCGACGACAGACTTACGGTTGATGAGGCAATCCCCCGAGGCGTGTATCCACGCCCGGGGGATTTTTCATGTGGGATCGCTGCGCTCGCAAAGATATCAGCGCGAGGTCGCAAACTACGCGCCCACGCTGACGACCGGGAACGTCACCGACACGCAGGTGCCGGTTCCCTTCTCGCTGTCGATCGTGAGCTGTCCGCCCATGCACTCAACGATTCGTTTCGAGACGGTCAGTCCGAGACCGCTCCCCTGATGGGATCGCGTATTCCCTTCGCTTTCCTGGGCGAAGGCGTCGAAGATTCTGGCCTGGAACGCTTCGTCGATTCCGGCACCCGTGTCGCGGACGCAGATCGCCACGTCATCGCCGCGCTGCTGGACTTCCACTGAAATGCTGCCGTCCTCCGTGAACTTGAGCGCGTTGTCGATGAGGTGGTTCACGACGCGGCCGAGCAATTCGAAGTCGAACTCGGCGAAAACGTGCGTCTCCGGGACGTCCACCGAGAAGGCGAGATCGTTTTCTTCCACCGCCTCGGCATGAGAGGATGTCATCCGCGTGACGGCGTCAGCTACGGACTGGATCTCCATGTCGGGGTCCAGCGTGCCGGCCTCCAGTTGCGCGAGGTCGAGCAGCGAGTCCAGCGTCAACAGCAGTCGGCGACCGCTCCGTTCGATCAGGTCGACAAAGCGCTGGTAATCGTCTCGTACGCCATCGCTCAGAATCGATGTGAATCCAAGGATGACCGTGAGCGGCGTGCGGACCTCGTGCGTCATGTTCGACAGCACGGTTGACCGGAATTGAGCAATTTCCTCGGCCCGCTCCTTCGCCTCAATCAGCGCCTGCTTCTTCTCCTCCCGCTGGGTGATGTCCGTCATCACCGCCAGCACGCACTCCTCCCCTTCCACCGAGATACGCTGAAACGAAGAGAGCGCGGTCACGATGCTTCCGTCGGATCGACGAAACTTCGCCTCGACGTCGTAGACCGCGTCCTGGGCGGCGAGACGATCGGCGAGTTCGTCTTCCTGCGACTCGTTTACCCACAGATTGAGGTCGTCGGGCCGGTGGCCTATAATTTCATCATGCGGAAACCCGACGAGGCAGCACATCGCGTCGTTCACATCCATGTACTGCCAGTCGTCCAGGCGGCAGATGGCGATGGGCGCAGGACTGGCCCGGAAGATCTTGTCGAGGAGGGTGCGACTCTCACGGACGTCGACGGCGGCTTTCTTCCGCTCCGTAATGTCGACGAGACTGACCAGCGCACAAACCGCATGATCGATCTCTGTGAGACGTGCGCTGAGGAGGACGACGCGCGGCCCTTCGCCCGGCAGATGAACGCGAAGCTCGCGGTCATGGATCGCGCCCCGGTCCATCAGTTCTTCCGATAATTCTTCAAGGGACGCATTCGGGATGGAGATGTCCATCTGCGCGATCGTTTCGCCCAGAAGATCCCGGGCATTTCGACCGGCGAATTCGACCATCCGGTCGCTGACCTCGAGAATCATCCCATCACGAAGCCGCGTGATGAGAAGAGCCGAGGGTCCAAGGTGAAACGCCTTGTCGAACAGGTCGAGGGTATGCTGAATCGTCTCGGCCATCCGCCGTCGCCCCGCCAGGTCGCGCACAGCGATCAGCGCGGCACGCTGTCCCTGGTAGATAACGGGAACGGACGCGGTCTCGACCGGGATGGACGTGCCGTCGCTCCGTATGAGCTTGTGTTCGGCAAAGTCGATCGGCGCACCCCGGCGAATCCGGTCTTTCCACTTTCGGGTCCGAGCCTGACTTCCCGGGTGGACGTACTCCCAGATTTCCGTACCCCGGATTTCGTCTTCGTCCGAAGCGCCGACGATGTTAACGGCTGAGGAGTTCGAAAAGAGGACGCGATCATCGGAACCGACGATCAGGATGGCGTCCGGTAGCAGTTCGACCAGTTCGTGCTGCAGGGCGTGCGATTCACGCAGGACGCGGCGTCCGGCCTGCGCGGTCGCAGTCCGGATGATTCCCCGGACGTACTCTCTTTCACCCGGTTGTCCGCCCGGATGAACATCGGTGGGCGGCTCGAAGAGTTTCGCCTCATCCGGTTGGACGGGGATGAGCGTCACGTCCCATGCCTCGGTCTCTGCGTCGAGGCGGGGCGCCTCTCCGGCCGGCGGGGATGCGAGGTCGATCGATGAGGGAAGGTCGCG
Organism: Bacteroidota bacterium; assembly: GCA_009908725.1. Lineage (GTDB taxonomy): Bacteria > Bacteroidota > Rhodothermia > Rhodothermales > Salinibacteraceae > Longibacter. Next base: position 3,192 of record JAAAOT010000325.1, read on the forward strand.
CGACGATCCCTCCCCGTTCGCTTCCGGTTCGACGAGAAAGCGGACCGGCTGCCCGGTATGCACAACGTGTCGACAGTGCGCCGGGACCGGCTCCGCCTCCAGGACCGACGCCAGCACGTCCTGTTGCACGGGCATGGACCCGTCCACCCATACCTCCTTGACACTCCCCTCGGCGTCCACGTGTGCTGTGAACGCACCGTCCGCGGCTCGGTCCAGCAGCGCTTCGCTGGTCTCCCGGGCGACGCGCTCGTGCTGGACCTCTTCCTGAAGGGCTTCGATTCGTGATTCAAGGCGGCGGACTTTTGCTTCAAGCTCCGCCTGCGATGTTGAAGAGTCGGTCATGACGGGGGGATTGCTGCAAGTACAGCGAACCGCAGTCAGCGACCCGGAACGATACGAGCCGGGGTGCTGCGATCTCATCGGGCCAGACGGCCCGCCTCAAGTTGTA
>JAAAOT010000071.1 GCA_009908725.1 Bacteroidota bacterium
ACGCCGTGCAGCCCCTCGAGAAAGCCTACCAGCTGACCGAGGAAGGCGATGAGTACCACCAGGACATCTGCCGCGCGCTCTTCCAGGTGTACGTCAACACCGACCAGCAGGACCAGGCCAAACAGGTCGAAGCCTGCGCGGGTATGGGTGATGGCGCCGGCGGCTCAACGGAGTAACGCAAGCGCACCATCCGTCCGTCCCGTCCTGCGGGACACCGGACGTGGCCCGGCTCCACTAGGAGCCGGGCTTTTTTTGTTGCGTGACCTGTCGCCGTTCGTGACCTGTTTCAGCCGGACCGGGTCCTTCGCCACCCGCCGGGTGTGACAGGCGCATACAGGTCACATGCGCATGCAAGGAATGCGTGATCTCCGGCGCTTCCCCATGGACGGCCGGCCGCTTAGCGCGTTCAGACGGAACGTTTGCAGGAAGCAGCGTTTTCCTCCGGAGCCGGTCCTGGCAGGCCGCTGCATCACCGGTTCATCGTATTCATCCAGACCCCAGACCTCCCCGCATGGCTGACGACTCCTCCTCCCACCCGCTCGGATTCGGTACACGCGCCGTTCACGCCGGTCAGCAGCCCGACCCCGCGACCGGTGCGGTGATGACGCCGATCTATCAGACGTCCACATATGCACAGGAAGCGCCGGGCAAGCACAAGGGACACGAATACTCGCGCGTTACGAACCCGACGCGTACGGCACTCGAAGGCAATCTTGCCGGCCTCGAGAATGCGAAGCACGGCATTGCGTTCAGCTCCGGCGTTGCCGGCATCGACGGAATCATGAAGGGGCTGCGTCCCGGTGACCATGTCGTGGCCTCCGACGACCTGTACGGAGGCACATTCCGGCTTTTCCGTCAGGTGTTCGAGCCGTTCGGGCTCTCGTTCTCGTTCGTCGATATGACGGACCTGGAGGCGACGGAGGCCGCCATGACGGACGATACCAAACTCGTCTGGGTCGAAACGCCGACGAACCCGCTCATGCGGATCGTGGACATCAAAGCCATCGCCAAGCGGGCCAAAGCGCGAAACATCGACGTCGCGGTCGACAATACCTTCGCGTCGCCGTACTTGCAGCAGCCGCTCGCACTGGGTGCCGACCTTGTTCTCCACTCTGCCACGAAGTACCTCGGCGGCCATTCCGACCTCATTCTGGGGGCCGTTTGCACGAACTCCGATACGTGGGCGGAGAAGCTTCGCTTTCAGATCAAGAGCACCGGCGCCAATCCCGGACCGATGGATTCCTTCCTCGTGCTTCGCGGGACCAAAACGCTGCACCTGCGCATGGAGCGCCACTGCCACAACGCGCGCCATCTGGCCGATTACCTCAACGACCACCCGAAGGTGGGTCGCGTCTTGTACCCCGGTCTGGAAGACCATCCGGGGCATAAGATCGCGAAAAAGCAGATGAAGGACTTCGGCGGGATGATCTCGTTCGAACTGGTGGACGACAGCATCGAAAAAGCCGTAGACGTGCTTCAAAGCACGAACGTGTTCACGCTTGCCGAGAGCCTGGGCGGGGTAGAAAGCCTGATCGAGCACCCGGCGTCGATGACGCACGCGTCGATTCCCGCTGAGGAGCGGCAGAAGATCGGCCTGACCGATTCGCTGATTCGCATCAGCGTCGGTGTAGAAGAGCTGGACGACCTGCAGGCGGACCTCGATTCCGCACTCCAGGGCGTGTGAAGTCGTGGGCCTTCGGTCACCAGCCGATTGTACCGGGCCCTCCCTTGAAGGGGCCGACGACCGAATCGGTGACCCACCCGCCGTAAAAGTCGCCTTCCTGGGCGTGTGCTTCCTCGTCGCCGACGAAGCACGCGCCCATTTTGCTTGCGTAGAACGAGATGTGATCCTGCAGATCGGCGTATTTCGGTCGGGGGGATGGATATGCCCACGCGGCCTGCCGAGCGGTTCTGTCGTTCACCGCGACCGTGTAGTAAACTGCCCGTCCCTTGTACTCGCACATCGACGTCCGGCTTTCGCGCTCCAGGTACTGCATCGCCACGTCGTCGGGCGGCAGGTAATACGTAGGCGGATGGCTCGTCTCCAGGATCCGGAGGGCATTCGTCGTGTCGGCAATCGTTTCACCGTTAAACAGGACGCGGATTCGCGCGGACACGGGTTCGAGGGCTGGAGGGCGCGGATAATCCCATACGGACTCCTGTCCGGGTCCGGGTTCGATGCGTCGACTCATGGCAGCGGGGAATGAGGGGAGAAAGACGTTCGTTTACGCGGACGGTGTCGCCGGATTATTAGCCGGGTGCAGCCAGTGGAGCGACAGCCGTTCGATGTCGGCGCGTAGAGGCCGGTCTTTCTCGACGGCGTCGACCGGAGGCATCCACGGGGGAGGAGAAGGGCACCGGCCCGGGGCGCGGTCGGCTTTCCGGAGATGCGTCAGCTGTGCGAGGGCGATGCCGAGCACGCCGAGGATCGGCGCCAGGCGTTCGGTCTGGCCGTAGGCCGTGCGCCCGGAGAGCGTGCCCATCGAGACGACATCCTGGTTGTCCCCATTGGTCGGGATCGAACTCGTTGCGCTCATTTGCGCGTGATGACGGAGCTCTGAGACGAGCGCGGTTGCGGTGATCTGCGCCCCGGCGAGGCCGCTCGTTTGTCCCGGCGTCCAGGCAAGAAGCGGCGGTGCATTGCCGTTGCGGTCGGGCGTGAGAAGTAAGTCGACCTGCCGCTCCGCAAGGACCCCGGCCTGCGTGATGGCGGCATTCAGCGCGTCGGCCGCCAGAGCCACCTGCTGTCCCTGAAAATTGCCTCCATGCAGCACGGCCGGTTCCTCCCCCGCGATAACGACGGGGTTGTCATTCACGCCGTTCAGTTCGGTTTCGACCAGTCGCTCGGCGTAGGAAAGCTGATCCCTGCAGGCCCCGATCACCTGCGGGGCGCACCGGATCGAATACGGCTCCTGTAGCGGCCGGTCGTCGGGGCGGGCGTACGTCCCGTCGCTCACGGCTTCCGCGCGGATCCTCTCGGCCGATATGCGCTGCCCGGCGTGTCCGCGCGCCTCGTGCAGACGTGGATCCAGCGCCTGCAGTTCGCAGCCCAGGAGGCGGTAAATCCATCCCGTCAGGCGTTCGAGGTGGCACAGGAGGCGGCGCGTGCGAGCCACCGCAATGGCTGCGTAGGCGCTCATGAACGACGTGCCGTTAACGATGGCGAGCGCGTCGCGGCCGTCGAGAGCCATCGGTTCGAGGCCCGCTGCCCGCAGTGCCTCACTGGCGGAGACGACCGTCCCGTTTTGCTGGAGGACGCGTCCTGTGCCGGTCATAACGCGCGCTGCATGGGCCAGTGGCGTGAGGTCGCCGCTCGCTCCTACGGATCCGATTTCCGGCAACGCCGGCGTCACGTCGTGCTCCATCAGGTCCGCAAGGCGGCGGACGACGGGCGTGCGAACGGCGGAATGGCCCTGCGCCAGCGACTGCAGCCGCGCAAGGCAGGTCGCACGCGAAATCTCCCGCGGAGCAAGGTCGCCGCTTCCGGTGGACAGGTGCGCCAGAAGGCCTGCACCGTGGTCCGATCCACCTCGATTGCCGGATGGGTAATCGACCAGCGGCCCGAAGCCGGTGGTCATTCCGTAGACGGCATCCCCG
>JAAAOT010000235.1 GCA_009908725.1 Bacteroidota bacterium
GCTCGATGGGGGGGGTAGGTGTTCGAGTGTTTAGGTGTTCGAGTGTTTAGGTGTTCGGGTGTTTGGATCCCGGGGAGGGGTCGCGACATCGGGGGGACTGCACGATCTATCCCGTTCTCCGTGTCCCACTTTCCCCATCTCCCCTTACCCGATGGCGGCCTCTACCTCCGCTGTAATCTGCTGCACGAACTCGTCCGCCGGGATGACGTCCTGCTCGCCGCTGCCGTGGGCACGGACCGCGACCGTTCCCGCTTCCGCCTCTCGGCCCCCGACGACCAGCATGTACGGTACCTTCGACGTCTCGGCCTGGCGGATCTTATAGCCGACCGTTTCATCCTTGTCGTCGACCTTCACGCGGATGTCCGCGTCTCGAAGCTTCGACGCCACCTCCTCGGCGTACGCGTTGAAGTCGTCGCTCACCGGGATGACCTGCACCTGCACCGGTGCGAGCCAGGTCGGAAAGTTTCCGCCACAGTGCTCGATCAGCACTCCGATGAACCGCTCGAGCGAACCGAACGGGGCACGGTGAATCATCACCGGGCGCTGCTTCTCATCGTTTTCGTCGATGTAGGTCAGGTCGAATCGCTCCGGCAGGTTGTAGTCGACCTGGATGGTCCCGAGCTGCCATTCCCGGCCGAGGGCGTCGGCGACCATGAAGTCGAGCTTCGGCCCGTAGAACGCGGCCTCGCCGGTCTCCTCGCGGGCCTCCAGGCCCTTTTCGGCGACTGCCTCGCGAATGGCCTGCTCGGCCTGGTCCCAGAGCGCATTATCACCAACGTATTTGTCTTTCTGCTGCGGATCCCGGAGCGAGATCTGCGCTTCGAACTCGTCGAACGATAGCGCGGACAGCACCTTGAGCGTCAGATCGATCACGCTCTTGAACTCGCCTTTGACCTGGTCGGGGGTGCAGAAAATATGCGCATCATCCTGCGTGAAGCCGCGGACCCGGGTCAGCCCACCCAGCTCACCACTCTGCTCGAACCGGTAGACCGTGCCGAACTCTGCCAGCCGGACCGGCAGATCCCGGTACGAGTGCATGTCGTGGTCGTAGATCTGCGTGTGGTGCGGGCAGTTCATCGGCTTCAGGAGGTAGCCGTCTTCCTCCTCGTCCTCCGTGTCCTCGCCCTCAAACAGCATCGGCGGGAACTGGCTCTCCTTGTAATACGGATAGTGCCCGCTGGTGCGGTACAGATCGAGACGGCCGATGTGGGGGGTAACGACCGGCTCGTATCCGGCTTTCAGCTGCTCTTGTTTGAGAAAATTCTCCAGCGTCTCCCGAAGCTGGGCTCCTTTCGGCAGCCACATCGGCAGACCCGGCCCCACTTTTTCCGCGTTGAAGGTGAAGAGGTCGAGCTCCTTCCCCAGCTTCCGGTGATCGCGCTCCTTCGCGAGACGCCGGCGCTCGAGGTATTCCTCCAGCAGCTTCTGCTTCGGAAAGGTGATCCCGTAGATGCGGGTGAGCTGCTTGTTGGACTCGTCGCCGCGCCAGTAGGCCCCCGCGACGCTCAGGAGCTTCGGTGCTTTGATGTCGCCGGTCGACGGGATGTGCGGCCCACGGCACAGGTCGGTGAACTCACCCTGCTCGTAGAACGTGATCTCGCCATCGTCCAGCGCTTCAATCAGCTCCAGCTTGTACTCGTTGCCGACGTCTTCATAGTAGGCGACGGCCTCGTCCTTCGTCACCTCCCGGCGGTCGTACTCGACGTCGCGGCGCGCGAGTTCGAGCATCTTGTCCTCGATCTCGGGAAAGTCGTCTGAGGAAATCTGGTGCTCGCCCGGGTCGATGTCGTAGTAAAACCCCTGGTCGATGGGCGGACCGATCGTAAACTTAATGCCCGGGTAGAGCTCCTGCAGGGCCTCGGCCATCAGGTGCGCCGACGAGTGCCAGAACGTTTCTTTCCCTTCGTTGTCGTCCCACGTCAGGATGGCTATGTCCGCGTCCTCCGCGATTGGCCGGGTCAGGTCCTGCACCGTGCCGTCGACCTTGATGGCGAGGGCGGCGCGGGCGAGTCCGGCACCGATGCTCGCGGCGACGTCGTAGCCCGTCGTGCCGGCGGGATAGGAGCGCTCGGATCCGTCGGGGAGGGTGAGGGTGATGGTTTGCTGGTCAACTTCAGCCATGGCGGACGGGCGAAGAGATGGATGCGGAGGGGACGAGCGAGCGGTAGGGAAACGGCAGGGATGCACAAAAAAAGCGCTCCGCCGGGAGGGACGGAGCGCCAGAATCAATGCGTGCAGCGCACAGGGTTGGCTGCAGAATGGGTCCATCTCTCACGGGCAAGGGTACGCGGGGCCGAAGACCGGCGTTCGCGTGGTTGCCTGAACGGTGAGAAGAACACCCATCGTGCGATGCAAATTGGAAAGGTTGTGTGGGTCTAAGTGGATTCGAACCACTGACCTCTACGATGTCAACGTAGCGCTCTAACCAACTGAGCTATAGACCCGAAAACGGTGCAGCACGCCCGGCGTGAATTGCTCGGGATACACGTCAATGCCCGAGACCGGCATAGGATTCCATCCTTTTCCATTTCACGGAAACTTTCGGCATCCGGTCCGAAGCGCTCAGGGCGACCGTTCCACAGCAAACGCCGGCGAGCGAGACAGGGACGCCGGTGCGACGCAGTCCGGTCCCTCCGGGCATGTGTAGACCGTATACCGCAGGTGAAACCGGCCGGAGAGCCGTCCAACCGGTGCGCCGTCATCTCCCCAGATCGTGGGACCCCGCAGACGCAACGTATCGCGTCGCTCGGCATCGGGTGCAACGGCAATGCGCTGTCCCATCCCCGCACATGCCCAGACCGGGCCGTAGGCAGAGGACTCTCCGTTTCGTCCCTCAACCAGGAAAATCGGCGCGGTGGTGTCGGCGCCGCATGGTTCGAGGTAGAGCGTATCGGCCCGTTCGTTATGGTAGCGCGCGATCAATGAGAACGCGAACTGCTGCCGATCGCCGTCGTCGCCTTCAGGCTCTGCCACGTAAAACGACCGGTCCGTTGTGAGAAACCGGTCGCTCGTGTCGGCGGTCTGCGTCTCTGCATCCGTCATATCTGCATCCGTCGTCTCCACGTCCGTCATCTCCGCCTCGTCAGCCCGGGCCGTATCCGACCCGGCGTCGTCCCCGTCACACCCGGTACCCGCCCCTATGATTACAGCAAGCACGATGGCGAGCAGGAAGCGAGCCGGGGATTGGGAGCGGCGCCCCCGGTTCGCAAGCGGCAGAGAACAGGGACAACGAGTGAGAGCCAGCAACGTCGGACGGGACATAGCAGCCAGAAGCGAGAGTCGTGATCGCGCCAGGTCGGACGGTCGATCGGGCATCGTTACGTCGAGCCGGAGTGGGCCGACTGTGCCCGGATGGAGCCGCCCGCGTCATGCACCTGAACGGGGACGCCCTGGAACTCGGACGGGATCGACTTGACCACATCCAGGTCACGCGAGGCGACGTAGACGACGATGCAGTCCTCGCCGTCGGCTTTTCCCTGGCCGACGGCCTCCACTCCGTCCCAGTCCATCCACTGATTCTGGGCCGACCGAAGCGCGTCCTGTATGGTAGAACTCATGGTAAGAAGGAGGTAGGTTGGGTA
>JAAAOT010000311.1 GCA_009908725.1 Bacteroidota bacterium
GAACGGACATTTGTTGGTGAGTGCAGCGATGGTAAGTTGAACGATCGGCTCGCGTCGTCAGGTGGGGCGTCTACCTGTGCAGGCCGTCGGCCGTCGCAACGTCCGCCCTGGCCTCCTCTTCCGCCCGTGCAACCACGTCAGCGGTCCGCGCGAAGGTATCCGGCAGAACCGATATAGAGTCGATTCTGGCCTCGACCAGGGTCGCGGCAAAATCCGGATAGTCGCTCGGGCCTTGCCCGCAGATACCGACCGGTCGACCGCTACTGTGGGCGCGCTCGATGAGCGACTCGATGGTGTTCGTGACGGCGGGGTGGCGTTCGTCGAACAGGTAGGCGAGACGCTCCGAATCCCGATCGACGCCGAGCACCAGCTGCGTCAGGTCGTTCGAGCCGATGGAAAAGCCGTCGAAGCGCTCGGCAAACGCGTCTGCCAGAACAACGTTGGATGGGATCTCCGCCATGACGTATACCTTGAGGTCGTCCTCTCCCGGCCGAAGGTCGTGCCGGCTCAACTCCTCCAGCACGCGGTCCGCCTCTTCCGGCGTCCGGCAGAAAGGGATCATCACGATCACGTTCGAAAAGCCCATTGCCTTGCGAACGCGGTGGATCGCGCGGCACTCCAGCGCGAATCCGTCGCGGTACGCCTCGCTGTAGTAGCGCGCCGCTCCGCGCCACCCGAGCATCGGATTTTCCTCATCCGGCTCAAAAGGCTGGCCGCCGATCAACTGGGCGTACTCGTTGGTTTTGAAATCGCTCATTCGAACGATGACGGGCTTCGGATACTGCGAGGCCGCGATGGTGGCGATGCCCTGTGCGAGCGTGTCGACGAAGTATTCTTCGGGCGACTCGTGACGCATGGTCAGCCATTCAATCGTCTGACGAACCGCCTCGTCCTTCACCTCCTCGAAGCGCGTCAGCGCCAGCGGGTGGACGCGAATGACCTGGTTGATGATGTATTCCATGCGGGCGAGCCCGATGCCGGCGGCCGGCAGGCGCCACCAGCGAAGCGCCATGGTTGGGCTGGCCACGTTGATCATGATGTCGGTCTCCGTGGCCGGCAGGTCCGACAGCGGCGTCTCCTGGGTCTCGAAATCGAGATGGCCTTCGTAGGCCACCCCCTCTCCCTCCCCGGCGCAGGACACTGTAACGTCCCACCCGGTTTCAAGGACCGACGTCGCCGTTTCCGTCCCGACGATCGCGGGAACCCCCAGTTCACGGCTGACGATGGCCGCGTGCGAGGTTCGGCCCCCATGATCGGTGACAATGGCCGATGCTTTCCGCATGATGGGGACCCAGTCGGGGTCTGTGGTCTCCGCGACGAGGACGGCTCCCTCCGGAAACGCATCGGAGTCTTCCGGATCCGTGACGCGCTGGACGGTCCCGGTCGCGATGCTTTCGCCGACGCTCTGCCCCGTGACGAGTGCCTTGCCTGCTTCCGTCAGCTTGTAGCTGGTCATCTTCGACGTCCCGGCCTGCGCCTGGACCGTCTCGGGGCGCGCCTGAACGACGTAGATGCGACCCGTCTCGCCGTCTTTTGCCCACTCGATATCCATCGGCCGGCCGTAGTGCTCGGCAATGGCAGCGCCCCACCCCGCCAGCCTGCGGATTTCGGCATCCGTGAGAACGAATGCGTCGCGCTCGTCCTGCGTGGTATCCATCCGCTGCGTCGGAGCATCCGACGAACCGTCCGCATAGACGATTTTCTCCCGTTTCGTTCCGCACGTTTTCTCGAGGATGGGCGGGCCCCCATTCCGATCCATGAAGGGCGTGTACACCATGTACTGATCCGGGCTGACATCGCCCTTGACTACCACCTCCCCCAGCCCCCAGGATGCGTGGATGAGGACGACATCCGGAAAGCCAGTTTCAGGATCGATGGTGAACATGACGCCTGCGCTCCCGCGGTCCGACCGCACCATGACCTGTACCCCGACGGACAGGGCGACCTCCATGTGGTCGAACCCCTGCGCCTCCCGGTACGCGATGGCGCGCTCGGTGAAGAGCGACGCGAAGCAGCGCAGGCACGCCTGTTTCAGCGCATCCTCGCCCTCGATGTTGAGAAAGGACTCCTGCTGACCGGCAAAACTTGCCGTTGGCAGGTCTTCCGCGGTGGCCGAACTGCGCACGGCAACGTCTACGGAGTCCCGCTCCGCACGGTCGCCCAGACGGTGATAGGCCTCCATGAGTTGATCTTCGACTGCAGCCGGAAGGTGGGCTTCCGTCATTAGCGACCGGATCTCTCTTGCCAGGTCGGCCGAGGACCGATCACCGTCGGTATCGGACAATAATCGCTGAATCGGCTCACGCAGTTGATTCTCCTCGATGAATGCCCAGTAGGCGTCGGCGGTCGTAGCGAAACCCGGCGGCACATCCACACCCTGTTCGGAGAGGTGGCCGATCATTTCGCCGAGGGATGCATTCTTGCCGCCGACGAGCGGCACATCATCGTTGGTCAGCGTCTCGAACCAGCGAATGTACGACGGGGACTCAGGCATGTCAGCGCGTTCAGAGGGGAGAGGGCAAATGGTCAGGAATGAGTGAACCGTCACCGAGCGGTGTAGCCGCCGTCGATCACGAGCTCGGCGCCGGTCACGAACTTGGATTCGTCGGACGCCAGGTACAGGATGCCGTAAGCGATATCGTCCGGGTCGCCCATATGACCCAGCGGGTGCAACGCCGCGACTTCTTCTCTCCCCTCGGCCACATCGCCCATCTTCTCGAGGTGTTTTTCCACCAGCGGCGTCCAGATGAACCCCGGGTGAATCGAGTTCACGCGGATACGATCCTCCGCGTACAGCAGCGCATCCGTCTTCGTCATGAGCCGAACCGCCCCCTTCGACGCGTGATAGGGCGGGATGTCCGGCGCGCTGACGATGCCATAGATCGACGACAGATTGATGATGCTACCGCGACCGGCCTCCTTCATGTACGGAATCGCATGCTTCGTGCAGTAGAACACGCCGTTGACATTCACGTCGATGACGCGATCCCAGTCGCTTGCTTCAATCTCGTGCGTCGGGAGGTTCACCCCGGAGATGCCGGCGTTGTTGACGAGGATGTCGAGGCTCTCGTAATGGTCATGGATCTCGGCGAACGTATCCCGCACGTCCTCCTCCACCGACACATCTAGAGGCCAGAACTGTGCTTCCCCCCCGTCATCTCGAATCTTGCGCGCCGCCTCTTTTCCTTCCTTGGATAGCACGTCCGTAAGGGCGACGTGGGCTCCTTCGGCGGCGAGCAGTGCGGCGCAAGCCCGGCCGATGCCCAGGGCCGCTCCGGTGACAACGGCAACTCGATCGTCTACTCGTCCCATAACGTCCTCCAGTATCGAAGTAATCGGAAAGTGCGGCGTCCCAGCGCTCCCGCTCGTTACAATTGCCGCCATTAGGCCGTCGCGGAGACCTCCAGTTCGTGTATACAACTACGCGACGTTTTTCCGCAGAGGATGTCATGATCCGGCATCACGATCCGTCGGGGATTGCCAGAGCGCGGCGTGCGCGAAAGTCTGATTACTGACTGGAAGGAATCAGACGTGGATGTCGAGACGGCCTGAATGCT
>JAAAOT010000277.1 GCA_009908725.1 Bacteroidota bacterium
GCAGACTCCGTGCTGTTCCCGTTCCTGCAGTTCGGCTCCCTTATGCTGAAGGTGAGCTTCTTCGTCTTCCTCTTCATCTGGGTCCGCTGGACGTTCCCCCGCTTCAAGTACAACCAGCTCATGATGATCGGCTGGAAGTACCTCCTCCCGATCTCGCTCGCGAACGCGATCCTCGTCGCCCTCGGCGTGATCTTCTTCCAGACGTACTTCTAACGCCAGCAGCATTTCAGAGCACAGCCCGAAAGAAAAAGCACCCCGGCGCCACACGGCGATCCGGGGTGCTTTGCTTTGGATTCAGCGTTCGCGAAGAACGGAAGGGGAATGGCGAATGGGGAATGGCGAATGGGGAATTTCGAATGGCGAATTTCGAATGGGGAATGCGGAATGGCGAATGTGGAATGCCGAATTTCGAATGGGTGGGTGGATTCCATCCAATCGGATAAATGCCCCACAGACATCTGAATCGGTCGAAAACGTCGGGACGCCACCCATCCCTCAAACCCCAAACCCCTCTCCCCAAGCCCCCTCACTCCCGCCGGCGCCTGCGTTCGGTCATCGTCACGGCGGCACCGGTGAGGACGAGGGCCAGGCCGGCGATGCGGGTCCAGGAGAGCGCTATGGGGGAACCGCCGAGGAGGCCGAAGTGGTCAAGCCCGGCGGAGGTGATCAGTTGCGCTGCGAGGAGGAGCATGCCGAGAAGGACGGCGCCGATCCGCGGCACGGCGTAGTTGCTGGCGGCAACGACGAAGACGCCCATGCAGCCGCCGATCCAGTAGTACCAGGGCAGCCCGCCAAACTGCAGGACGCCGGTGCGAACCCCGACCACGAGCAGTCCGCCTGCGACGACGGTGCCGACGATGTGGTTGATCAGCGAACCGCGCAGGCTCCCCGCGAACACAGCCAGCGACGCGTTCACGAGTCGACTCAGTGAGCCGATGACACCGTTAAGCAGAGCGAGGAAAAAGGCCATCAGGGCAGTCGATCCAGGGGCAGGCGGGCGGGAAGCGAACGAGAGGCGTCATCCGTAGGCAACGAGAACAACGCCCAGCACGACGAGAGCGAGCCCGAACAGGCGCCGCCGGCTGACGCGAAACTGCGGCAGCCCGAACCAGCCGAAGTGATCGGATACCGTCGAGAAGCTGAGGTTGGCCGCGACCGACAGGCAGAGCGTGAGCGCGACGCCGAGCACGGGCACCACGATGTTCGCAACCATCACAATGGCGACGCCGAGCACACCGCCGCGTCGCAGGCGCCCGGGGACGACGGGCTGCCGGCGGGGAAGGACGATGAGTGCGGCGAACACGGTCCCGACGAGGTGAACGACAAACGACCCTTCCAGCACCCCGATATGCTCACCCAGAGTCGCGTTCAGACGGATCATGAGGGCGACGAAGACCCCCGCTGTGATCGAAGCGCCTCCCGCGAGCAACACGTCCGGGTCGCCCGGGATCGATCGACGAAGCGTGCGCATCAGGCTGGACATGGGCGAAGGACGGGATGGATCGGAGGGATGCTGCACGGTCAAGCTATGCGATACGCGGGGAAATTCGGGGTCGAGCGCCTCAGACGGAATGAAATTGGTGGAGCCTTTGTTGACAGCACGCGGTCAGAACGCGCTGCACCGCGCTTTTTCTGCTCGTAACGCACGTTTCACCGAAACCTAAACGCGTCATTTGGGAAAGGAGGCGCGGCGCACGCTTATTGTACACCGTGAAACCCGTTGACGAATGTCCATCCCCGATGACGTCGAGAATATTCCCCCGCTGTCACGGTGGAGAACGCATTCGACAGTCCGCCTGTGAACTGCTTGAAGGAACCTCTGTCGTGGTGGGCGTTCGGTTCACACGATGGAGGTCATAGACGTTGCCCTCGTCTCCCCGCCGCTCGTCTCGCGTCCCATGCACGCTCCCGACATGCCGATTCTCGCCCCCTCGATGATCGCCGCCGACTATGGTCGGCTTGACGCCCAGGCCCGTGAAGCTCTTGATGCCGGGGCGGAATGGCTCCACATCGATGTAATGGACGGCCACTTCGTCCCCAACATCACGATCGGTCCGGGTGTTGTGAACGCGCTCCACCCGGTCGCGGAGGAGTACGACGCCCTTCTGGACGTCCACCTCATGATCGAGAACCCCGAGCGCTACATCGACGCGTTCGCGGATGCCGGCGCCGGCGTCATCACCGTACATGCGGAGACGTGCCCGCACCTTCACCGCGTTGTACAGCAGATTCAGGCAGCGGGCTGCCGGGCCGGCGTGGCGCTTAACCCGGCCACGCCACTCGGGCACCTCGAAGCCATTCTCCCGATGGTGGATCTGGTCCTTGTGATGTCCGTCAACCCCGGCTTCAGCGGGCAGGCGTTCATTCCCCAGTCCACGAACAAGATCCAGCGCCTTCGCCGGCAGTTGAACGCGCTGGGATCGAAGGCCCGGCTGGAAGTGGATGGCGGCGTCAAGCCCGGGAACGCGCTGAAACTGGTGCAGGCCGGGGCTGACGTGCTGGTGGCCGGCAGCGCCGTCTTCGGAGGCGACGAAACGATCGAGCAGAACGTGGAAGCCTTTCGGAGTGCCCTCACCCTGAAGGTGTAACCCCCCTCGTTGACTACTTTTCGGGATCTCCCCGACCATGGACTTGAAGGACTTGACCGACCACGTCTGCGTCGTCACGGGCGCGAATTCGGGGATCGGAAAGGCAACCGCCATCGGACTGGCACAGCAGGGTGCTCGTGTCGCCATGGTGTGCCGAAACAGAGATCGCGGCCAGGCCGCACGCAAAGACATCCTCGCCGCCTGCAGCCATGACCGCATCGATCTTCACCAGGCCGACCTCGCGGTGCAGTCCGACGTGCGCGCACTCGGCGAACGCCTGTCCGCGACCTACGACCGGATCGACGTCCTGGTCAACAACGCCGGCGTGTTCGAGGGACATCGCTCCGAAACGAGTGATGGCATCGAAAAGACGCTGGCGATCAACCACCTGGCGCCGTTCCTGCTCACGCACATCCTGATCGACCGGATGCTGGAGACCGCCAAGTCCCACGGTGAGGCGCGCATCGTGAACGTGGGTTCGGAGGCGCATCGTGGGGTCCGCATCGACTTCGACGACCTGCAGGGCGAAAACGGCTACTCCGGCCTCCGAGCGTACGGCCGATCGAAGCTGGCGAACGTGCTCTTCACCCATGAGCTTGCCCGCCGCATCCACGAGACCGGCGTCACCGCCAACTGCGTGCACCCCGGCGTCGTGTCGACCAACATCTGGCGCGGCACCGACTGGCTGTCCCGCATCGCGCGACTCTTCAACTGGTTCTACGATGCGCCCGAAACGGGTGCGGAAGGGCCGGTCTACCTCGCCGCCTCACCGGCGGTGCACGGCGTCAACGGCCAGTACTTCAACGGCACGGAACAGGCAAAGCCGGCCGTGGCCGCGTTCAACGAGAAAACGGCCGCCCGCCTCTGGCGCATGAGCCGCGAACTCACCGGGATGCCGGTCGGGAACGAAAAGGAATTGTTGTGAGGTTCGGGGTGTGAGGTTCGG
>JAAAOT010000143.1 GCA_009908725.1 Bacteroidota bacterium
CCGACATGGTTCGCAGCCTCGGGGCGCCCTACGATTTCCTTCGCACGCTGATCACGCAGCCGGCCGATCGGGTGCCGGTCGACGACCTCCTCGTCGCCGTGCTCCAGCAGATCTACGATGCTTACGGCGGCGCAGACGGGGGGCGGCCCGAAGTCGTTCGCGCGGGCCGGTCTCTCAGCCGGCTACTCGACGACGATCACGAGCGCCTGCAGTCGGTGCTGCGGCGCGTGCTGTGAGGGCTGCAGGCCGGACCCCGGACCGCCGCTAAAAGATCACGCCGACGCGGACGGGGAAGAGCACGTTCGAGGTGTCCTCGCCGATGACGAGAGCCGGGTCGATTTCGAAGAAGATCGATGTGTCTCGAAGCAGCCAGACGCGGCCGAATCCGAAGTGGAAGAAGGGGGCCGCCTCCGGCGCGTTATCGCCGAGGGGAACGTAGGCCCCGACCCCGCCGAGAAAGTAGGTCCCGCGCCCGCCCATCACTGGCAGTGTCACGATCAGCGATGCCGTGGGGTCGAGCGCGTACGTGGCTTCATCCTGCCCCTCGAATACGTATCCGGTAAACGCCGAGCCGACGGAGACCGAAAGATCCCGGTTGATGGGTGCGCTGGCCCGGAAACGAATGCCGGGGCCGACGTTGTCCTCGATGCTGCTCGCCATCATCTGAAATCCGATCCCGAACCGGGGCTCGGACTGCGCATCGGCAGTCTCAACGCCAAGAACGGCGAACAGAAGGGCGGCGAGGGCAATCCGGGTGCATGCGGCACGAATCGATGATACCATGTCGGACCTGGAATTCTCAGAAGGGGATGAGTCGGAGCAGCGATCGAACGGCGGGAAGGGGAATCATGCCCCTCGTACAGCCGTACACGCGGAAGAAAAAGTAACGCCGATGTTCGGCCGCCCGCCAGTGGTACCAAGCGGGCCCTTGACACCGAAACGTATATCTTACGGCATCCACGGTCAACAACCGCCTGTCCGGGAACGCGGTCTGCGCCAGACCTTCACCGTGACAGCCAGCCGGTCGGCATCGCGCGAATCGTCCGGACCGAAAGAAGCGCTTCCGGCCGCTGCCACTCCCTACTGCACTCTCACGTCCCTTCTTTTATGCCCGAATCGTCTGACCCGTCCGCCATCGCTGACGTCACGTCATCACGTGCCACTGCGCCCCCGCAAACCTGGGATCCGTCCGCGTTCGAGGGGCTCGACTACTACGCCATCGACGAACTCTTGTCTGACGAGGCGCGCACCATTCGCGACGAGGTCCGGGCGTTCATGACGGCGGAAGTGTCGCCCATCATCGAGGAGCATGCAGAAAATGAAACCTTTCCCGACCATCTGATCCCGGATTTTGCCGGGCTCGGCCTGCTCGGGCCGAAGGTTCCTGAGGAATACGGTGGCGGCGGACACGACAGCATCGTGTATGGCCTCATGATGCAGGAGGTCGAGCGGATTGATTCAGGCCTGCGTTCCTTCTGTTCCGTCACGGGGTCGCTGGTCATGTATCCGATCTGGAAGTACGGCAGCGAGGAGCAGAAACAGCGCTGGCTTCCCTCGCTGGCTGCCGGGGAAGCGATCGGATGCTTCGGGCTAACGGAGCCGTACGTTGGGTCGAATCCCTCGGACATGCGGACCACGGCGCGACGAGATGGGGATTCCTTCATCATCGACGGGCACAAGCGGTGGTCGACGAACGCGTCCATCGCCGATGTCGCCGTCATCTGGGCGAAGACCGAAGACGACACCATCCGTGGCTTCCTCGTCGAAACCGACCGGGACGGCGTGTCGACGCCCACGATTGATGACACGCTTTCTCTTCGTGCAGCGGTAACCAGCGAAGTGGTCCTCGACAACGTTCGCATTCCGGCCGGCAATATCCTGTCGGAGGTCTCGGGACTGAAGGGACCGCTTTCATGCCTGAATCAGGCCCGGTACGGGATCTGCTGGGGAGCGATCGGTGCTGCCATGGCGTGCTTCGACGTGGCACAGCAGCATGTGACGAACCGGGAGCAGTTTGGGCGCAAGATCGGCGGCTTCCAGCTCGTGCAGGAGCGCATCGTTGAAATGGTGCAGGAGATCACGAAGGCGCAGCTGCTGAATTGGCGCCTCGGCACGTTGATGACCGCCGGCACGGTCCGTCCGCAGCAGGTATCGCTCGCCAAACGCAATAACTGCAGGGTGGCGCTTGACGTTGCTCGTTCCGCGCGGCAGCTGCTCGGAGGGAACGGCGTGACCAAGATGTACCCCGTCATGCGGCATATGGCGAACCTTGAGTCGGTCGTCACCTACGAAGGCACGCACGAGATCCATACGCTCATCGTGGGCCGCGACGTGACCGGGGAAAATGCCTTCACGTGAGGCCGTCGACGCAGAACGGCCGGGCCGCTCTTGCTTTCGACCATGGCCAGGTTCGATCACTGACAGGAAAGCAGGAGGGCTGCTGACGATGCGTCGCGGGCCAAGCGTCACTCTGGCGGAATGCTGCCAGCGGCAAGTGCGGGTGATCGACCCGGCGGGCCCGTCGGAGCAGCATGCACCGCGATCCTGTAACGAGGCAGCAATGCCCGATTCACTGATTTCCATGGCACCGGGTTTGCGCGTTTATCACATGACTTGCTAGCGAACGATATGCGACGTGCAGCGCGAGCGAAACATGCGTCGAGGCCGGGGGCGTCTTCCTGAATGATGGAGTGCGGCCCCTGCGAGGCGATGGCTTACCGCGCTGTGCTTTCTCGCACGCTCACGACTACCGACTTCGACAAACCGAACGCACGCTGATATGAGTGCAACGACCAAAGAACGCGCTGTCACAGATACGGCGACGACCACGGCATCGGGTGAGCCGTGGCGCCCGCAGTCGATGATTGAGGACAATCCGGTGGGACTGCCGGAGGAGGTCGCCGAAGAACTCATCCCCAAGCTGGACGAAATCCAGTGCACGCTTTGGACCCTGTACCACCAGTATCACAAGCATCACTGGCTCGTGGAGGGACCGCAGTTCCGCGATCTCCATCACTTTCTTGAGGAGCACTACGAGGAAGTCCACAAGTACACCGATCGCATTGCCGAGCGCATTACGGCGCTGGGCGGCATCCCGACGAGTGCGCCTGCCAATCAGGCCAAGCTCTCGCATGTGGAGCATGAGCCGGAAGGCACGTTCCGGATCCGCCAGAGCCTGCAGAACGATCTGGCGGCCGAGCGGACCCTCGCCGTTCTCGTGCGCGAGACGATCGACGCCGCGCTCGACCTGAAGGACCACGGCACGAAGCGGCAGCTGGAACGCCTCCTCACGGCCACGGAAGATCGGGCCCACCACCTCGATCACTTCCTCGGTGAAGACACGCTGGATCACAACATTCTCGGCGACGAGTAAACGGTCCTTTCCAGCAAGGATCTCGATGCGTCCATCCGGCTTATGCCGGGTGGGCGTTTTTTTGAACGGAGACCGTTCTGACGGATCGCCGACATATGGAACGAGGGGTGATCGTTGCACAAACCGGCCCCGACCAAACAAAGTCATCACGTGGGGTACGGAACGTCCTTCACCGGGGAAGCGTGGATAACGCGCCGTGTCCGAAGGACGGAGCATTCGCCTCCGCCTCGATGCGATTCACGAGGTTACCAAAAGCAGGCCTGCCTTTTATGAAGCGTTTAGTCGTCGTCGAGTCGCCGACGAAAGCACGTACGATCCGCAATTTTCTCCCACGCGACGGCTACCAGATCGAAGCCAGCATGGGCCATATCCGGGACCTTCCCGCTTCGGCTAAAGAAATCCCCGCTGAGGTGAAGGGGGAAGACTGGGCCCGGCTCGGCGTGAAGATCGACGACGGGTTCGAACCCCTGTACGTCGTTCCTTCCCGAAAGAAGGACGTCGTCAAGCAGCTTCGCGACGCCATCTCGGAGGCAGACGAACTGTACATCGCGACGGATGAAGACCGCGAGGGCGAGTCGATCGGGTGGCACCTTGTTGAGGTGCTGAACCCCGACATTCCGGTCCGACGCATGGTTTTTCACGAAATCACGAATGAGGCCATCCAGCGTGCGCTGACGGAGACGCGGGATATCGACGTTGACCTCGTTGAGGCGCAGGAAACGCGGAGGATTCTGGATCGCCTCGTCGGCTACACGATCTCACCGCTTCTCTGGCGGAAGATCAAGCCGAAACTGTCGGCCGGTCGCGTGCAGAGCGTTGCTGTCCGCGTTCTCGTAATGCGTGAGAGAGAGCGGGTGACCTTCGTGCCGTCCGAGTACTGGGACCTTAAGGCGCAGATGTCGAAGGCCGGGCTCGGGTTTGAGTCGGAAATGACGCATCTCGGCGGCGTTCGGCTTGCTTCGGGACGTGACTTCGATCCGGATACCGGTCGTCTCAAGGACGGCCTCACCGAGGGCGAAGACGTTCTTCTGATGGACGAAATTCAGGCGACGGCGCTCGCAGAGCAGCTTCCAGCGGAAACCTGGCGGGTGGCGGATGTCAAAACGCGGGACCGGACGAAGAGTCCGTACCCGCCGTTCATCACCTCGACGCTGCAGCAGGAGGCGAACCGGAAGCTGGGCCTCTCGTCCAGCCGTACGATGAGCATCGCCCAGAAGCTGTACGAGAACGGTCACATCACATATATGCGTACTGACTCCACGAATCTGTCGAAGGAGGCGATTCAAGGTGCCAGAACCGCGGTGGTGGACCGGTACGGAAGTGACTACCTGAACGACGACGTCCGGGAGTACAGCTCGGCGAAGAGTGCACAGGAAGCCCACGAAGCGATTCGCCCGGCGGGGTCGGAGATGAAAACCCGCAAGGATCTCGGCCTGTCCGGCATGGCCGGTCGCCTTTACGATCTGATCTGGAAGCGTACGGTCGCGACCCAGATGGCCGAGGCCAAGATCCGCTACACCAACGTATACTTCGATGCCGGCGACCCGGAGGACGCTGCCCGCTTCCGTGCCTCGGGGAAAGAGATCGTGTTCCCCGGCTTCTTCCGCGCGTACGTCGAAGGCTCTGACGATCCGGAAGCTGATCTGGAAGACCGGGAGCGTCCGCTACCTAGCTTCGAGGTGGGCGAGACGTCTGAGCCCAGCGGTGACGGTGCCCCCGACTCCGTCTTCAGCATCGACGAGCTCGAGCCGATCGGTCACGAAACGAAGCCGCCCTCGCGGTATACGGAGGCCACGCTCGTCAAGAAACTGGAGGAGGAGGGCATCGGGCGTCCGTCCACGTACGCCTCCATTATTGATACCATCCAGAAGCGCGGATACGTGCGCAAGGAGGGATCAGCCCTCGTGCCTACGTTCACGGCGTTCGCGACGAATAATCTGATGGAGAAGCAGTTCGAGCGGCTGGTGGACACGCACTTCACCGCTGAGATGGAGGATGCGCTAGATGACATCGCACGCGGCGACCAGGAACCGAACCCGTACCTGAAGTCCTTCTTCCTGGGCGACGAAGGGATCGAACCCCGCGTGGAGA
This sequence comes from Bacteroidota bacterium, assembly GCA_009908725.1. Classification (GTDB taxonomy): domain Bacteria; phylum Bacteroidota; class Rhodothermia; order Rhodothermales; family Salinibacteraceae; genus Longibacter. Next base: position 5,465 of record JAAAOT010000143.1, read on the forward strand.
AGGGGATGGACGACATCGATCCGAAGCAGATTTCGGAGATCTCCTTTCCGAAGCAGTGGGGGGATTACGTCGTGCGCGTCGGCAAGTACGGTCCGTACGTGGAAGGTCCGCTCGAAGACGGCTCTGACGACACCGCGACAGCCTCACTTCCTGAAGACCTCGCCCCGGGCGACACGACGAAGGATCGCCTCAAAGACATACTTGAGGAGGCCAACAAAGGCGATCAGGTTCTCGGCATCCACCCCGAGGCCGACATGCCCGTGATCCTGAAGTCCGGCCCGTACGGTCCGTACATCCAGCTCGGCGACGATGAGCAGGAGGGCAAGCCCAAACGGGTCTCCCTTCCGCCGGGCGTGGAGCCGAAAGACGTCGACTTCGACCTCGGCACACGGATTATCGATCTGCCGCGCGTTCTCGGGGAGCACCCGGAGACGGGCAAGGAGATCGACGCAGCGATCGGGCGATACGGTCCGTACGTCCGTCACAAGAAAAAAGGCAAGTACACGTACGCGTCGCTCAAGGATAGCGACGACGTCCTGAACGTGGGTCTTGAGCGCGCCCTCGAGCTGATCGAAGAGAAAGAGGCCAAGAACAAGCCGCAGCGCGTCCTTGGTGATCATCCGGAGACCGGTGATCCGGTGGAACTCTGGAAGGGTCGCTACGGACCCTACGTGAAGCACAAGGGGACGAACGCGTCGCTGAAGGACGACCAGACGATCGAAGACCTGACGATGGAGGAGGCCATCGAACTTCTGGACGCGAAGTCGAAGAAGAAAAAGAAGGCCTGATTCACCGGGACCCGGTTGTACCATCCTGACGCCGTGCTCCTTCGGGGCACGGCGTTCTATTGTGGCTACCACTTTCTGTCGAGATGCACATCGGAGGATTTCGCCGAGGCGCTCACGACCCGCTCCGCCCGCGCCGTCCCTTTCACGCGTTCCCCCTGCACCTCACCGTCCGAGGCCTTCCTCGCCCTCCTGGAGCGAATACAGGACGTTCAGGTAGCTCTCGTACCGGCGCGGGTGGATGTCGCCGTCATCGACGGCACGTTTCACGGCACATCCCGGTTCGTGGTCGTGCGTGCAGTCCTGGAACTTGCAGTCGTCCAGATAGGGGACGAATTCAACAAAGAAGTGGGCCAGATCGGCGGGATGCAGCTCCAGAATTCCGAACTCTCGGATTCCGGGCGTGTCTACAATGAAGCCACCGCCGGAGATCGGGTGAAGCTCCGCAAACGTGGTGGTGTGTTTTCCCTTTTCCGTCTTCTGGCTGACTTCGCCCGTCTCGACGTCCAGTCCCGGCTCGATCGCGTTCAACAGGCTGGACTTGCCCGTCCCGGACGGACCGGCGACGACGCTGATTTTGTCCTCCAGCTGTTCTCGAAGGGCCTCAATGCCGATTCCTTCTGTGGCGCTCGTTCGCAGGACGGGGTAGCCGAGCTCCGTGTACATTGCCGCGATGTCCTCCACCTCCGGGTCGTCATTGAGGAGATCGACTTTGTTCAGGATGATGCCGGCCGGAACGTCGAACATGTCCGCCGAGATGAGGAAGCGGTCGATGAAGCCGGCATTCAGTCGGGGCATGTGGACCGACTGCACGGCCCAGGCGAAGTCCACGTTGGCGACGATCACGTGCTCCTGACCGGCGCGACGACCGGCTGCGCGGCGGCTGAGCTTCGTCTCGCGCTCGTGAATGTCAACGATCATCCCGGTACCGTCCTCTTCATTCAGCCGGATCGTGACCCGGTCCCCAACAGCCACCGGGTTGGTCTGGTCGGCCTCCTCCTGCTCGAGCCGAAACTTGCCGCGAACGCGGGAGGGGATAGACTCGTCGCCGACCTGAATGTCGTACCAGCTCCCCGTTGATCGCGTCACCACTCCCTCCAGAAGTGCGTTATCCGGGGCCGCGTCGTCGGCCGGGGAAGGGGAAGACGTGGAAGCGTTATCCATGAAACGTACGCGTGAGTCGAGCGGGAATCGGGACGGGAGAAACCATCCGTGAAGGTGTTACGTCTAGTCGGTGAAGGTGCAGACGGCCAATGTGGCTGGCTGATGCTGTCACCGGATGGCGGCGTGACCGGACACCTGCCGGCACACGACCAACCGCGGTTACAGCACGCACACGACGCTCTCTAGATCCAACCTGACGGATCCATGACTCCTCCCGACGCTCCACACTCCGAGTCCCCCAACGATGCGTCCTCCTCTTCCTCCGAAGAGTCGAAGGATACGTCCTCTCGCAGCGACTCGTACCGGCGCATGCGCGATGACTTCGACCGCTTAGATATGGAGAAGCAGGCCACCTTCCTGGTGGATGCGACGGTTTCCCTGCTCGCACGCGGCATCGAATCAGCCGGCCGCGCCATCGCCTCAGAAATCGACAAGGCCTCGAAGAAACGCGGCAAGCCGGATGCAGCCGGCGATGCGGGAGACGCTCCCGGCCCCGCCGGATCCGGCGCGCCGTCGTCCCGTTCTGCTACGACCGGAGAGGGCCAGGATCCGCTGTCCACGCCCGACGCCCCGGCACCGGATGACGAGCCGCCCCGGGACGCCTCCCGCGGCCCCTCTGCCGGACCGGAAGAAGGCCCTGGCTCTCACTAATCCGTCCCTGCGCTACTCACGCCACTGCACCGTCCCATGCCCTCCGAGCCTCCAGATCGTCGCGTTCGGTTCAGCAACCTGAACTGGCTGGGCAAGAGCGTCTACGTCGGCGCGTCTGTGCTTCGCGTGGCGGCAAAGGCGATCGATCGAACCGCCGACCGCGTGAATCAGATTGCCGAGGAATCTCGCGAGGCATACTTGCGAGAGGTGGATCCGAATATCGAAGATGCAAAGGTGATCGAGGAGATTCCACGAGACAATCGTTCCTCTCCGTGACGGGGCATTTCGGTCGCGCGTCACTCGGCCGGGTTGCTCTACGCGACGAAGAATCCCGGCGGATCCAGAAACGCCCCGGCAGAGCCTATTTGGCTGCCGGGGCGTTTCGATGATCCAGACGTGCGCCGCGTTGGTTGTGGTCGCCGTCAGTTGACCGACGGCTCCTCCATCACGCCGCTGCGGTCATTCTGCTGGATGATCTTCTTCTCCGATTCCGGGAGGCGGAAGAATTCTGCCGGGTCTTCGATCTGATCTTCCTCCAGCACGAGATCGATGACCTGATCCACGCGCTCTACGTAGGTCACCTCGATTCCTTCCAGTGTCTCTCCGGTGATCTCCTTGACGTCTTTCTCATTCTTTTTCGGGAGAATCACCTGCTGAATGCCGGCGCGCTTCGCTGCAAGCACTTTCTCCTTGATGCCTCCGACGGGCAGGACAAGTCCTCGTAGCGTAATTTCCCCCGTCATCGCCACGGTGTGCTTCACGCGGCGCTGCGTGTAGGCCGAGACGAGTGCCGACATCATCGTGATTCCGGCGGACGGGCCGTCTTTGGGCACAGCCCCGGCCGGGACGTGGACGTGCAGATCCCAGTACCGGAAGGCGTCCTGCGGAATGCCGAGCTCATCCGCCCGGGCTTTCACGTAAGAAAGCGCCGCCTGTCCCGACTCCTTCATCACATCGCCGAGCTGGCCGGTGAGGGTCATGCGTCCCTGTCCCTTCGAAAGCGATGCCTCGATGAACAGGATATCGCCCCCGGTCGGTGTCCAGGCAAGCCCCGTGGCCACGCCCGGCACCTCCGTTCGCTCGGCCACTTCGGAGAAGTACTTGCGCGCACCGAGGTATTCCTCCAGATCCTCCGGCGTGACGGAGGCGGTGAACGAGTCGTCTACGGCGACCTTCTTTGCCACGCCGCGCGCGACGGAACCGATCGTCCGCTCGAGTTGCCGAACGCCGGACTCGCGGGTGTAGCCGTCGATCATCAGGCTGACGGCATCGTCCTCCAATCCGATGGTCTCCTTGTTCAGGCCGTTTCGTTCGATCTGACGGGGAACCAGGTACTGCTTCGCAATCTGAAGCTTCTCGTTCTGTGTGTACCCCGTGATCTCGATCATCTCCATCCGGTCACGGAGGGGCGCGGGAATCCGGTCGACGTAGTTGGCCGTCGCCACGAAGAGGACTTTGGACAGGTCGTAGTCCAGCTCCAGGTAGTGGTCGTTGAACTGGTCATTCTGCTCCGGGTCTAAGACCTCAAGCAGGGCCGACGAGGGATCGCCGCGGAATCCCGAATCGAGCTTGTCGACCTCGTCGAGCATAAACACCGGGTTGTTGGTGCCGGCCTTTTTCAGTCCTTGAAGGATACGGCCGGGAAGGGCTCCGACGTAGGTGCGACGGTGCCCACGAATCTCCGCCTCGTCGCGCACGCCGCCCAGGCTCATCCGTACGAACTCGCGATCCAGCGCTCGGGCGATGCTCTGGCCGAGGCTGGTCTTACCGACGCCGGGCGGTCCGTGGAGGCACAGAATCGGCGCTTTCATATCGCCTTTCAGCTTCAGCACCGCCAGGTACTCGAGGATGCGCTCTTTTACATCCTGGAGGCCGTAGTGGTCTTCGTCAAGAACGGTCTCAGCGTGGGAGATGTCGAGCTGGTCCTCGGAGTAGGTCTCCCAGGGAAGGTCGAGTATCCAGTCGACGTAGTTGCGCGTGACGGCGTAGTCGGGCGCCGCGGGGTTCGTGCGGGCCAGCCGGTCGAGCTCCCGATTGAGCGTTTCGCGGGCTTCGTCCGGCAGGTCTTTCTTCCGGGCACGCTTGCGAAGTTCCTGAATCTCGGCATCCCCTTCGCCGTCGCCCAGTTCCTCCTGAATCGCCTTGAGCTGCTGCCGCAGCAGGTACTCGCGCTGCTGCTCGTCCACATCGGAGCGGACGCGCGTACGGATCTCCTCCGACAGCTCCAGCACCTGGAGCTCTTCCTGAAGCTGCGTCAGGACCAGATCGGCGCGCTCGATGAGATCGTTTGCGCCAAGGATGTCCTGCTTCCGGTTAACATCCGCCTGCAGGTTCGATGCAATGAAGTGAATCAGGAACGCCGGCGACTCGATGTTCTCAATCGCGTCGGCTGCCTCGCTCGGCAGGTTCGGCGCCTTGTGAACGATCTGAATCGCCAGCTCCTTGATCGAGCGGATGCGCGCCTGGATTTCCACGTTCTCGACTTCGGTCTCGCTGTCGAGCGCGTTCACCGCAGCGCGGAAGTAGGGTTCGTGCTGTGTGTACTCGTCAATCCCGATTCGCCGTTTTCCCTGAATCACGATCGAACGCGATCCGTCCGGCATCTTGATCAGCTTCAGGATCTCGGCGACGGTGCCCACCGGGTAGAGGTCCTCCGGGTCCGGCTTGTCGATGTCGGCTGACTTCTGTGCCACCACGCCGATGAGCCGGTCGTCTTCGAACGCCTCGCGCACCAGCTGCAGCGACGTGTCCCGACCGACGGTGATCGGGAGGACGACCCCCGGAAACAGCACCGTATTTCGAAGGACGAGAATCGGCAGTTCATCCGGGACCTCCGACTGCTTCATCTTGACCTCTTCGTCGGGCGTCGGCAGGGGGATCTGTTGCTCGAGGTCGCTCGGTCCCTCGTCGTCTTCGAGTAGATCGAACAGTTCGTTCTCGTTCATATATCGGAAATTCAGTCACAATCAGAAGTCAGGAAGTCCAGCGGGCAGGAAGGGAGTCACATGGGGCCCGGTCCTCACCGCGGAAGGGCGCGATTATGGCGATTGACGCTGCCCCGGAAAAGCACACCACCGGTCGGTGGCTGCATTCGTTCCGGCGCCCTCGTGCGTCCAGCGATGCTTCACGGGATTTGCCCGCCGCAACCGGTCCGGCGCTCCACGCCGTTGTGTGGGACATATGTTGTGTTGGACGTACACAGCCCCGGGATCGCGAAGACACCGGTCGCATGGCCGTTTAATAAGTCAAGAATCAAGCCAGCACATGGGGCCGAGAATATTCTGCCACGTTGTCAGAGTTGTTGGCGGAACGATGGCCGGAAACGATGGACTCAATGACGGGTTGGTCGGAGCGGATCGTCGCCGCAGGCTTGACGTACCGGTCCGTCCCGTTTGGCACTAGCGTGCTCCATTGGCGTCTTCGGCATTTTCTCTCAGTTCACCCCCGATCATGCAGATTCTCGACATCGCTCGTGCAGCCCTCACCGGCGCGGGAGCGACCGCTCTTCTGCTTGGTGCCCTTCGCATTCTCGATATCTGGCAGGCCCCGGTCGAACCATGGATGCTGCTCGCCATCGCCGGAGCGTTCTTCGTCGCCGGGGTGCTCGTGCCCGCGCAGGATACGTCCGGTCCAGAGGCTGACGAAAAGCGAGAGGGGACGGTTGCGCCCGATCCGCTCGCCGAATCCCTCGCCGAGGCGGCGGAAGCACTCACGTCGCGGGGCACGGCGGACCTCGGAGAGTTGTTGTCGAAGATGGACCCTGTCGTTTTGGATGCGGAGTACGTGTACGTCACGGTGCCGGATGATCCTGAGGAATGGCCGGAGGCGTTCACGGAGGCGGAACCGCTGGGGACGTTTCGTGAGGAGGAAGGAGAGTCCTGGATCGTTGAACGAAGCGTGGCCGATGCGGCGGACTGGTCCTACGATGCCGTCTTTCGTGGAATCACCCTGACCGTCCACTCGAGCCTCACGGCGATCGGGTTTCTCGCGGTCCTGACGTTCGCGCTCTCCGAGCAGGGAATCGCCGTGAATGTCGTTTCTGCCACCTACCACGACCATCTCTTCGTCCCGAAAGAGCGTGTCAGAGATGCTCTGGCTGTTCTGCGTGGATTGCAGACCGGCGGGACCGATATTCAGAAGCAGATGAGCAACGAGTGATGCAGCGCGTGCGCGACCGGCAGACGGGCCTGTTGGAAAAGGGCGCGGCCGAAAAATCCCGTGAGGGCCTTGCGGAAGCGGCGGACGCGTTTGCGCTCGGTGCCGTCGTTGAGCAGCCTCATGAACTCACTGCTACCGTGTGGCCGACGCTCCTGAATTCAATCCGCATGTGCGATCGTGGTCTGGTGAATCCGAAGAAAACAGGTCGACAGGCGTTCGGGCATCGCCGCCATCGTCTCGCGATGAATCGCGCGATGAAAACGTCATCACGCAGGGAGGGAAAGCTGTAGAGGGGTCCAAGGCGCGGCAAGATCGCCGCCGGGCCCCTGCGCTACACCGTCGATTAGTGGGAATGCGAAAAGGCACCGGTACGTCGTCGCACAGGGTCGGTTAGTCGTCTGTACCAGTCGGTTCTTCTCGATCCCGCGCTGTTCGGTCCTTCCCTTGCGTGGGTACGCGCTCCGTTGAACGGTTCTCGAGGATAATCGTACCGTCGATAGAATGCCCAGCTACCTCGCACCTGACCATGACCGACATTCCGACGGACTTCCGCGTGCTGCACTGCGATGACGCACTGATCGCCGTAGACAAGCCGGCCGGGATGCTCTCGCAGGCGGATCGGACCGGGGATCCGGATCTCGTCGCCGTTGCGAAGGCGTGGTTGCAGGAGCATCAAAGTGCCGGACCCGATCCCTTCGTCGGCCTGGTCCACCGACTGGACCGGCCCGCGTCCGGGGTCATGGTGCTGGGACGCACGTCCGATGCCGCCCGCGCGCTGAGCCGACAGTTTCGTGAACGGTTTGCCGAAAAGCGATACCTCGCCGTTGTCGAAGGAGAAATGACGGGCATGGGCACGTGTGTCCATTACATCGCGAAAAAGGGGCGTGAGCCCATGATCGTGGGCCCCGACGATCCGGATGGAAAGCGGGCGGTCCTGCGCTGGCAGGCACTGGCTCCTGGCGCGGCTACGTCGGTCGTGCAGGTGCAACTGGAGACCGGCCGTCCCCACCAGATCCGGCTTCAACTTTCCGACGAAGGGTTTCCGATCATCGGGGATCTTCGCCATGGTGGAAAACGGGAACTTGATGGCCGGAATCTGGCCCTGCATCAGGTCTTGTTACGTGTCGAACACCCCGTTACCTATCAGATGATGACCTTTACGACGTCTCCACCCGACACGTGGCGACGCGTGCTGACTTCGGAGCAACTCGAGGGTATTGCCGGTGCGCTTCAAGGCTCGTGAGACGTCTGCAATCCGGTTCGAGCACCGGCCGTCCACCTTTCCTTTTCCATTGCAACCATCCCGCAGTCCTTTATGGCTGACTCATTTGAGCGTGTCGAGAACCTACGCCAGGAGCCGCGCACCGATATTCCCATGGCGCACCGCATGCAGCGGTTCGTCGAGGCGTTGCAGCTTCGAATCGTCAAGAAACTGGAAGCGATCGACGAGTCGACGTCGTTCCGGCTCGACAACTGGGAGCGCGACGGCGGAGGGGGCGGATTGACGGCGGTGGTCGACGACGGAGAGGTGTTTGAAAAAGGGGGCGTCAACACATCGGCCGTGCACGGCGAGCTGCCGGAGCGGATGGTTGAGGCGTTCGGCGTTGAGCCGAAGCCGTTCTTCGCAACCGGTCTTTCCCTCGTGATCCATCCGCGCTCGCCCTGGGTGCCGACGGTCCACGCCAATTTCCGCTACTTCGCACTCGGCGACGATCTGATGGACCCGGATGATCAGTGGTTCGGGGGCGGTGCCGACCTGACGCCGTATTATCCGACGCTCCAGGACGCCCGCCACTTTCACCGCGTGTGGAAGGAGGTCTGTGATCGGCACGACGTGGCGGACTACCAGGACTTTAAGGAGCAGTGCGATGAGTATTTCTATCTGCCGCATCGGGAAGAGGCGCGCGGCGTCGGCGGCATCTTCTACGACTACCTGCGTGACGACCCGGAGGGCACCTTCTTTTTCAGCCGGGAGGCCGGAAGGCGATTTCTGGACAGCTACGTACCCATCGTGGAGCGTCACAAGGACCGTCCGTACGGGGAGACGGAGCGAACGTATCAGGAGGTCCGGCGCGGGCGATACGTGGAGTTCAACCTGCTCTTCGATCGCGGAACCAAGTTCGGGATCGAGACGCGGGGGCGGACGGAAAGTATTCTGATGAGCTTGCCCCGAACGGTCCAGTGGCGGTACGACTGGCACCCAGATCCGGGGAGCAAGGAGGAACGCGCGCAATGGTTCTTCACGCCGCGGGATTGGTTTGACGTAGATCCCGACGACGTCCCCGCGAGTGAAGGAAACGAACAAGGGTCCACGTGATCTACACGTAGTGTTCTGTATGGTCGAACCGATTATTTCATTCGGGCACGAGATGCGCACATCCTTTTGGGGGAAAGTTCAACGCCCCTGAGGAACGGAAAATGGCGATCCGGTGCTTAATACGTAGACCGATCAGGGCTCTTTGCCCGTCCGGAAAGCCTCCGACCGAATGCATGCTCGTGACTACGTAGCGTACCACTCGACCTCCGCGCCGGCGATTCCCGGTGTTCCTTCATCTCCCGCGCCTGTACCGGTGACGGCCGGGGATACGATCGGCGTGGTGTGTCTGTGTCCGGGAGGTCCGTCCTCGCTGGACGACGTGTCGCGATTCTTGTACGACCTCTACATGGATCCGGCCCGGTTGGATCTTGGCATGGGCGGCTTCGTGCGCCACCTCTACGCCCGGCTCATGGCGAACCTGCGCGCCTCCTCGGTTCGTGAGCGCTATGAAATGATTGGGGGACGTTCTCCGCTCCTTCAGCTTGCGGGAGAGCAGTCCGGTGCACTGGAGCGGCATCTCAATCGCGCGTTCACCGACGGCGTTGACTTTCGTGCATACGTCGCGCATCGACACGGCTCTCCGAGCTTCGAGGATGCCGCGCAGCGGATGCAGGACGACGGCGTGGATCGAGTTGTGCTGCTTCCGATGGCGCCGCACTACGCCACGGCTCGCGCCCGCTCCTGGATTCGCTATTGGGAGACGCTGGAGCGGACCGGCCACATCCCCGTATGGCCGCGGACGGCGATCCACGAGTATGCTGCTAACCCCAAGCTCGTGCAGGCTCTCAGCGAGCGGATCGACCAGGCGATGCAGCGCTTTCCGAAATCCGTCCGTCCGGATATCCATCTTCTGTTTACCGCGTCGGGGCTCCCGCCCAGCGATCGCGACCGGCGGTGCGACCCCTCCTGTTGCCTGGCTACACGGACCGTCGATCATGTAATGCAGCATCGCGACGATGACCGCGGTTTCAGCATTGCGTTCCAATCTGAGGTCGGTCCGGCGCTCGCGCTTGCTCCGTCCGTTAGCCGCGAGGCAGACCGTCTCGTCGAGGAGGGATGCCGCGGCGTCTTGCTCGTGCCGGTATCGTTCGTGGCCGACCGTCTCGAGACGTGCGTTGACCTCGACATCGGCCTGCGGGAGCACCTCAGCCGGGCGGGTGTCGACCATGTGGAGGTGACCAGCGGCCTCAACACGCATCCGCTCTTCATCGCGGCACTGGCGGAGGCGGTGGTCTCTCAGTGCCGGCTTCCCGACAGCCTGTCCCGCTACCGGGTGCAGGGCGACGGTGCACCGGCGGACTACCCTCTGGCGCCGCTACGCGACCTCATGACGGAGCCGGTCGAAGATCGGTCCGTTCTGTGTCCCGCCTGCAGCGGCAATCTTCGGGCCCGGGCGTGGGGCGAAACCGCGCCGCAGCACATGGCACCGCGCCCGACCCCTCAGCCGATCCCGATGACGCCCGTCCCGACCGAATCCAGCCTCGGTTCCTGACACGGTTCCGGGTCGACCGGTCTTCTGCTCGTTCGTTCTCTCTCGCCGCAACAGACTCGTCCGTTTCGCCATGCTTGCCCCGTCGGATCATCTCCTGCGAACGATGGCGGCCGTCCCCGTCAATAGCTACATCCTCGACCTCGGCTGTGAGGAGGGGAGACACACCGAGCCGCTCCTTCGTCTCGGATTCCCGGTTCACGGGTGCGATCCCCGGCCGGAAGTAGTCGCGAAAGCGCGCGACCGGGTGGCAGAGATCGTCGGGTCCGAGGACGCGGAAACCTGTGTTCAGACCGCGACGCTGGATGCAATAGATTATCCGGACGACGCCTTTGACTGGGTGATCGCGTACCGGGGGGAGATCTTCGGTGACTCCGACGACGACGTCTTTCGCCTCCTTTCCGAAGCCCGGCGGATGCTGAAGCCGGGCGGATGGACCTACGTCACATTTCCCGCAGCCGCGGAGGACGTGGATGAACAGGAACGGACGTCCGGCGACGGGGCGCCGGCAGACACGCCTTCGCCCGTGGAGGAGAATGCGGTGTCGATCCGCGTACTGAAAGCACAGCAGGAGCGCGCAAATCTGGCGGTTGCATCGGCCCCGGAAATCGTTGAAGAGCTGGGCGAATTCCGCGTCCGGGCCATCTTTCGGCGTGTCGAGCCGAACACGCCGGCGTAGATCGTCCGGTCGCCCATTTGTTGCAGGACCGTCGACCGATCGAAGGCGCGATACCTGGAGACGGGGATCGACCGCTCCGCTGGATCATACGATAGTGTGACGGTGGTCAGTGACCGGCGCCGCACTGACCGTTGATGTATCCGTTCCCGGCGTATAGCGATCCTCACAGCACGTCACGATACATATGGATATCGCTCCACCGAAGCTCGATATCGGTACGAGCAAGACCCTGTACGACGAAGCCCGGAAGAGCATCCCAGGGGGCGTAAATTCCCCCGCCCGTGCGTTCAAGAGCGTTGGAGGCACGCCACTGTTCATCGAGTCCGCGCAGGGCGCATACATGACCGATGTCGACGGCAACGAATACGTTGATTACGTCGGCTCCTGGGGCCCGATGATTTTCGGGCATGCCGATCCGGATGTTGTGCATGCCGTGCAGGATCAGGCGACGTCCTCCACATCGTTCGGGGCGCCCACGCGCATCGAGATCGACGTCGCCGAGCTGGTGTGCGACCTCGTACCGTCCATTGAATCCGTTCGGATGGTCAACTCCGGCACCGAGGCGACCATGAGCGCGGTTCGCGTCGCGCGCGGCTACACGGGGCGGGACAAGATCGTGAAGTTCAAGGGCAACTACCACGGACACGGCGACTTCTTCCTGATGGAGGCGGGCAGCGGCCCGCTGACGCACGGTGAGCCGAACTCTCCGGGCGTGACTGCCGGGAATGCACGGGACACCCTTCTCGCCGAATACAACGACGTCAGCAACGTCCGCGACCTCGTCGAAGCCCACGACGGGAACGTCGCGTGCATCATCGTGGAGCCCATCGCCGGCAACATGGGCTGCATTCCTCCGGAGCCTGGATTCCTCGAAGGACTCCGCGAGATCTGCGACCAGCACGGCATCGTGCTGATCTTTGACGAGGTGATGACCGGCTTCCGTGTCGCCCCCGGTGGCGCCCAGGAACGCTACGGCGTGGTCCCCGACATGACCTGCCTTGGTAAGATCATTGGAGGAGGGCTCCCGGTCGGCGCATACGGTGGCAAGAAGGAGATCATGAACCACGTGTCTCCCGTGGGGCCCGTCTATCAGGCCGGTACGCTCAGCGGCAACCCGCTCGCGATGCGCGCCGGACACGCGGTCCTGTCGAAGATCAAGGAGAAAGGCGATGCTCTCTACGACGAGCTTGAGGAATACGGTGCGGCACTCGAGGCCGGCATGTCAGACACGCTCGATCGGCTCGGACTGGACTACTACCAAACGCGCGTCGGAGCCATGGGCTGCCTATTCTTCACTGATCAAAAGGTGATCGATCAGACCACCGCAAAAACAACCGACGCAGAGCGATACGCCAACTACTTCCACGGTCTGCTGGAGGAAGGCGTCTACTTTGCACCGTCCCAGTTCGAAGCCTACTTCTTCGGGTCGGAACACGGCGACAGGGAACTCGAACATACGCTGAAAGCACAGCACGACGTGCTCAAACGCATTCACTGATGTGTGGGGAAACGCATTTCCCGAGATGATCGGCGCCTCCGGAGGCTCTTGCTCTTCGGAGGCGTTTTTCTTTTGCGCGTTGGGGCGTTGGGGGGTTGGAGCGTTGGTGCGTTGGGTCGTTTGGAGTTACCCCGATAAAGTGGACAGTCGTATCCTACCCACGGACGTTCTCATCAACGACTCTCCTCTTATGTCCCGTTCCCAGCCGTACCCACCCGAGTACCGCCAGCAGATCCTGGATTTGCACCGAGGCGGCCGTACGATCGCGAGTCTGGCCCGCGAGTTCGAACCCTGCGAGCAGACCATCCGCAACTGGAAGAAGCAAGCCGACCTTGACGCCGGACGCCGGACCGATGGGCCGACGACCGCCGCGCAAGAAGAGATCACCGAGTTGCGTCGCCGGCTTCGTCGCGTCGAGCAAGAACGCGACATCCTAGCAAAGGCGACGGCCTGGGGGCGATGATACATCGCCTAACGCTCAGGAGACGACCGAGACACCGGACGGCTCTTCGCGTTCATAGAGCAGCACCAGGCCACCTTTTCCATAGACCGTATGTGCGACGTGCTTCAGGTCTCCAGCAGCGGGTTCTACGCTTGGCGCTCGCGCGGTCCCTCGGATCGGGCCATCGAGAACGAACGGCTCACCGAACGGATTCGCTTCTTTCACCGCCGCTCCGGCGAGACATATGGCGCGCC
>JAAAOT010000132.1 GCA_009908725.1 Bacteroidota bacterium
GGGTGTTCGGGTGCTTGGGTGTTCAGGTTTTCTCGTGGCAGTTTGACGCTGTTTGTTGTGGGTTGTTTGTCGTTTTTCGGATGGATCCTCCGGAGATGGACGCCGGATCGGTGTCCGGGGTGACGGGCCATGCAGAGGCAACGAGGCATTCTTCTCGCTCCCCGATTCCAGAGCCGGCCGCTCCAACAACTCAACGCTCCAACGAATCAACGACCCAACGAATGAACGAAAAGAGCGGTATAACGATCACGCACGGGGTCGGCATCGATCTTTCACCCATGAACCCTCATCCCCCAGACCTCACCTCCCAGACCTCACTCCCAGACCTCGTACCCCGGACCTCACGCTCGCTTTCCCCAGATGCGCTTGTCCGGGAGGAGGCGGACTGTGAGGTCGCGATCTACGGTGATCTGGCAGGAGAGGCGCGGGTAGCTGAAGCGGGCGGCAGCGCGGTCGTGCCAGTGCTCAGGGTCAGGGATGTCACCCTCCAGCCGGACGCCGCACGTCGCGCAGAGGCCGCGTCCGCCGCAGTTCACCGACTCGGTCAGCCGAACGTAGGGCGATAGATCATTCCGAAGCAGCAGCATCCGGAGATTCGCTCCGGTACGACACGTCAGAACATGCCATTCGGTGCCGTCGTGAACACGAACCGTATGGCGCGTGGCGTCCGATGACTCAGAGTGTTGGTGCGAGGATACGTCCGGATCGCCGCCCGTCCCGGTTATACCGATCATTCCGTGACGGTCACGCCGTTCCAGAACGCCACGTGTCCCTCGATCTCGGAGGCGGCATCCTTGGGGTCGGCGTAGTACCATGCGGCGTTTTCGTTGGTCTCGCCATCGACGACCACGTTATAGTAGTTCGCCAGCCCTTTCCACGGGCAGGTCGACGTATGATCGCTGGTCTTGAATAGGTCACGGTTGACAGAGTCCGGTGGAAAGTAGTGGTTGCCTTCCACCACGACGGTGTCGTCGCTTTCCGCGATGACAGTGTTCTTCCAAATGGCTTTCATAACAGATCGGGTTTTTTGAGTCAGTCGATGGTACGTGCCGCCCCCCTACCGAGGTGTGGCCTGATCGGTCTATCTCTTCAGTACGTGGACCAGCATCCACAGGACGAGTCCCGACCGGAGGGCCCAGGCAACGGTCCGGAGCCAGTTACTTCGGACCAGCTGGCGGTGCAATTTCGCGTCAAAGCCCTGCGTCAGACGCGCGTGCAGGGGCGCCTGTAGGAGGCCGGTGGAGGTCCAGATGAGGGCAACAAGTCCGAGACCCGTCCACGCCATCCATAACGGGATTTCGGCGATCGGGTCCCACACGAGCCAGGCGGCGGTGCCGAGTTCGACGCCCATCGCGGGCAGAACGATCCACGTGATCCGGGCCATGTGCCGGGACTGGTACGCGTTGTACGTGTCGGCACCGACCTGGGCAAACAGGGGGTAATGCACAACCTGGACGACGAGAATGACGCCGAACATCGTAAGCGTCGAGGCGAGGTGGGCCAGAAAGAGCCCGATGGAGGCGTCCGGGAGCGGCGTGGTCACAGCGAGTCGCGGCAGTCAGGCAGTGGTCGGGGCTTTGCGGTCGGTCAGGACAGCGCGTGCTGCGTCCCGGCCGGACCGAAGCGCTCCATTGAGCGATGCCGTCCTCGTGTAATCGCCGCACAGGTAGAGTCCGGGCCGGCGCCGGATCGGCCGCTCGGGCGGCGATAGAAACGGCGGTGCCTGCTCCGGCAAAGCGTACGGGACGTGGACCGTATCAAGATGCTCCCAGCCCCCGACCTTCATCCCGAACCAGTCGATCAACTGTTGGCGAACGGCCTGCTCGAGGTCGGCGTCCGGCCGATCGGGCTCTCCGACTACTACGACGGAAACCAGGGCGCGATCGTCCGGCGAATACGACGGCGCCACATCGGACGGTACGCTGATGTTATTCACCGGCCCGCTGCCGTCCCCGTTCAACACGAGAATGGGTGTATCAAGGGGCGATTCCGGCGCTGCGTAGTAGACGCATACCGTGGAGCGGGCGTCAACGGGCGTCACGTCTCCGACGAGGCGGTTCGCCGCAGGCGCCTCCGTGGCGACGACGATCGATTCCGGCGTCAGGGTTTCACCGGAGGAAAGGACGACCGTCTCATCGTCGATCCGGTCCACCTCTGTGTTGAAGCGAACCGTCTCCGGCTCGAGATGGGATGCGATCTGCTCCGGTATGGCCTGCATTCCCCTTGCGGGCAGCACGGCCTGTCCTTCGGAGAACATCTTGAAGATGAACTCGAACATGCGGCTGGACGCCTGAAGCTCACGGTCGAAGAAGATCCCACCGAAGAAGGGGCGGAAGAACCGGTCGATCATGACTTCGGAAAAGCCCCACCGATCGCGAAGCGCCTCCTGTGTCGTCACCTCCGGGCGCGCCATGATCTCCGACACGGACGCGCCGGTCAGCGCCTGTCGTGCCCGGGCGACGCGGAGCTTGTCGCCGAGCGTTCCGACGGGGGAAAACAGCATCCGGGGCGCGTCGAACGGGTGCCGGAAAGGATCGGCGATGCGATGGAAGGCGCCGTTACAGCGAACCACCGCCCCGTCGAAGAACGGCTTTAGATCCAGCGCGCCATAGTCCAATTCCCGCCGGGTTTCCGGGTATGCGGTCAGGAGAACCTGAAAGCCCCGATCCAGGCGGAATCCGTCGACGGTGTCCGTGCGGACGCGACCCCCTACGGCATCACTGGCTTCCAGAATCGTGCACTCCAAGCCTCGATTCTGAAGGTGCCGGGCGCAGGTGAGCCCGGCGAGGCCGGCCCCGATGATGACGACGGACGGTGAGGACATAGTGCGGACGCTCTAGGTTGAGAAATAGAAATCTCAGGCGGATACAACGGGACGGCAGCGATCAAGTTGGTTACATTCGTGTCCCGAGATGGACACCCTTGCAGACGGGTGCGGCGCCGGGTGGGTGGCGCTCAACCCGCGGTCGCCTGCTCCTGCGTGCGGCCGATCTGGTGCCGGAGGCCCGCCTCCAGGTCATCGTACGCGAAGTCGTACCCGGAGTCGATCAGCTTCTCTGGAAGAACCCGTGCGCTTTGCAGGAGCATCTCCTCGGCCATCTCACCGCCGAGTGCGCGGACCATGGGAACGGGCGGATTCAGCAGTGCCGGCCGGTGGACGACCTCCGCCAGTGTCCGGGTGTACTCGTCCATGCGTGCTGGATCGGGGGCCGTGACGTTGACCGGCCCCTCGAGATCCGTCCACAGCATGTGGTAGAGCGAACCGATGACGTCATCGATCGTGATCCACGGGAAGAACTGATCCGGGGCTCCGACGCGCCCGCCGAGACCAAGCTGGAAGGCCGGAAGCATCAACTGGAGCGCGCCTCCGGCGGGCGTAAGCACGACGCCGATACGTGGGTGTACGACCCGCAGGCCCGCCTCCCGCGCCGGGTCCGCCGCCGCCTCCCAGGCGTCGCAAACCGCCGTCAGAAACCCGCTCTGTCGGGGCTCGCTGGTCTCGGTGATCGGCTCGGTCCCGTGGTCGCCGTAATACCCAACCGCGGAGGCGGAGATGAATGTATCCGGAGGGTTTTCGCAGTCGGCCAGGGCGTCGGCCAGGAGCCGCGTGCCGGTCGCCCGACTGTCCAGAATGCGCGCCTTCTTCTGCTCGGTCCAGAGCCCAAATACGTTTTCACCCGCCAGGTGGATCACCGCGTCCACCGCTTCGAACTTCTCGGTTTCCACGACGCCGGACCGCGGATCCCAGAGGATCTCCCCTTCCCCGGCCGGACCGGTTCGAACCAGCGGCATCACGGTGTGTCCGCCCGTGGTCAGCATCGCGGTCAGAGCGGAGCCGACGAGACCGGATGCGCCGCTGACCGCGATGGTGAGGGCTCGACCCTCCGGGTTGTACCGCTGGTGAAGCTCGAGGTCACGCCGGGTGATGCGATGCCGGTAGGCGAATTGTCGCTCAAGCTCCGGTCGGGCAAACCATTTTCCTAGCTGCGAACCGATCGGTCCGCCGGGCAGGGCGAACTCGATGGAATCGACGAGGCGGCTCGTTCCTCCGGTGACGGCCTCCATGCGGTGGGTATGATCCCAGTGCGCAAACGGGCCGGAGACCTGCCGGTCGCAGAACTGCTCGCCGTCGACCACGTCGTGGTGCTCCGCTACCCAGCGCAGACTGAGGGGCCCCGGGCCGATCCGAATCACGGCACGGTCGCCCTCCCCGATCCCCTCGAACGACTCCAGACGCACAGGGGCCCATGGGGGAACGAGCCGTTGGAAGGCACCCGGCCGCGCATGCCAGTCGAACAGCGCACGCGCCGATACCGGCATCTCAGAAGAAAAACGAAGTGTGCTCACAATCGAATGATCTGGGGCATGGGATGAAGCGAGACGAGAACGGGACCTGCGCCGGAACGCCGCCAGGCTACAGGTCGCCGGCAGCGAGACGCTCGCGGTATTCCTCCGCCTGATCGGCAATCGCGTCCAGTTCGTCCTCCGACTTCCGCCGGACGTTCGCGAGCTGGAAGTTCATGCGTCGATTCCCGGAGAACGTTTCCTGGTGGCGATTCAGAAAGTCCCAGTAGAACGTCGAAAACGGGCAGGCATCGTCGCCGGTCGATTCAGCGGGGTCAAATCGACAATGCGAGCAGTAGTTGCTCTGCCGCGAAATATATTTGCCCGACGCCGTGTAGGGTTTCGTTCCGACGATCCCGCCGTCCGCGTACAGTGCCATGCCGATCATATTCGGCTGCGATACCCATTCCCAGGCATCGACGTAGTACGCCTCGTGCCAGTCGTTCATCTGGGCCGGATCCACCCCGGCCATCATCCCGAAGAGGCCAATCACCATGAGCCGCGGAATGTGATGGGTGTATCCGTACTCTTTCACCTGGCCGACACACTCGCTCATGCAGCGCATCTGCGTTTCGCCGGTCCAGTACACGTCCGGCAGATCGAGCGCTGCATCGAGGGCGTTCTTGTGTCCGTATTCCGGTGCGTGAAGCCAGTACACCCCTCGCACGAACTCTCGCCATCCCAGGATCTGTCGGATGAAGCCTTCGACCGCATTGATGGGGGCGTAGCCGTTCTCATATGCCTGCTCCGCGGCACGGACGGCGTCGAGCGGAGAAAGCAGTTTCAGGTTGAGCGCCGCAGAAAGCCGGGAGTGATACAGAAAGGCTCGCCCGGTCCACATCGCGTCTTGGTACGTCCCGAACGTCGGTAGCCGGTTGTCGACAAAGTCTTCGAGAGCCTGCTGAGCCTGCGCGGGGGTGACGGGCCAGCGAAACGTGTCGAGGTCGCCCGGCGCCGACGCGAAGTCCGTTCGCACCATCTCCAGCACATCCTCCGTGACCGGGTCTCGGTCGAAAGACGGACCGTCCGGAATCATCCCGGGACCATCGGAGCCGAAGCTCTCTCGATTGTCGTCGTCGTAGTTCCAGTCGCCACCGACCGGGTCGCCGTCGTCCGTCAATAGCACGTCGTACGCCCGCCGCTGCTCGCGGTAGAAGTACTCCATCGTCAGTTCCTTGCGACCATCGGCCCAGGCGTCGAAGTCTTCTTGCGTACACAGGAAGTGACGGTCGGCGTAGACGGTGAAGTCGACCCCTTCCTCGTAGCACACCGCTTCGAGATCGTCCAGGAGCGATGCTCGGCCCGGCTCCGTGACGGCAACTTCATCGGCACCGTGATCGCGAATCTTTTCGCGCAGGAAATTGAGGACGCCAACGTCGTCCGATGCATGATAGGGGTCGGCCTCGTCTTCCGGCGGGGTCGCGGTGTCGTAGTCTACGGTGAGTCCCTGGTCCCGCACGTCATCCCGGAAGTGACGCATCGCGGCGAACCCGAGAGCGAGTCGTTGCTTGTGCTCGCGGAAGCGCCCACGGTCACGGTCGTTTTCCGTCAGGATGACGACATCCCGGTCCGGGTCGACGTCGTCGAGGAGAGCTGCTGATCGGTTCAGCTGGTCGCGCAGGACGAGGAGAAGGCGCATGGAGAACGTTGTGGTGGATCGAAGAGATGCACGAGAGCTGCGCCTCCACACCGGAGGGCGAGCCGCCCCAGGACGCGTGCGAGTCACGCTGTACGCCCGCGGTTCGGCCGATTGGCCCGGACACCCGCCGGTGGCCGTGGACCGTTGACGCTTTATCCGGCACGCACCGTTCCCAGGCCGCCGTCCACGCCGATCACCTGCCCGGTCACCCACGAGGTGTCGGGGTCGAGGAGCCAGCAGACGGCCGGCCCGACATCTTCCGGCTTCCCGACGCGCCCCAGCGGGTGCATGCTTTCGGACTGCTTCCGTCCGGCTTCACTGCTGAGAATGTTCTTCGACATCGGCGTGTCGACGAGGCCGGGAGCAACGCAATTGACCCGCACTCCGCGCCCCGAATACGTCGCCGCAGCTGCCCTCATCAGTCCTGTGACGCCACCTTTCGCGGCAGCGATCGCCTCGTGATTCTTCAGGCCGGTGCGCGCCACGGCGGACGTCATCAACACCACCGATCCTCCTTCCCGCATCATCGCACGGGCGCCGGCCTTCACCGTGTTGAACGCCGTGTCGAGGTTTTTCGTGACCTGCTCGCGGTACTCGTCGATCGACGTGAGGTGCGCCGGCTTCAGCAGAATCGACCCGACGAAATTCACGATGCCGTCGAGCCGTCCGTATGTGTCGGTCGCATGGTCGACGATTCCCTGAACCTGGTCAAATTCCGTGGCGTCGAGCGGGTGCGCATCGCCGCCGGTCTCCGATGCCAGCGCGTTCAGTTCATCCTCCGTGCGCGCGCCGAGCACAAGCTGGGCCCCACGATCGGCAAGTCGATGGGACACATCGGATCCGATGCCGCCTGTGGCGCCGATGAGTACGTAAACGGGAGCGCTGGAGTCTGCCATAGTAAACCGATCGGTTGTCGACGGAAGCGATTTGAAGGACGAGAGCGTGATTCCCACGTGGGTGTCTCGATGTCCGATCGCTTCTACGAGTCGCACCGGGCAGGATTCATGGCACCGGCTGAAATAGGTAGATCGTTACGGCCCTCAAGCGGGCGTCACGAACCGCTCACGATCTGAATGGTCGCCCCTATGGCTCCACCGCTTCGTCATCCGACACGGGCGGGCGAAGCACGGTGTCCACGACGTGGATGACGCCGTTGCCGGTGACGATATCCGCATCCAGAACGGTTGCACCACCGACGCGGACGGTGTTATCATCAGCGCTCACGGATACGAGGGCGCCCTGGAGCGTCTCGACCTGCGACATCCCGGCGATGTCTTCGCTCATCCAGCGCCGATCGACGACGTGCTGGGACAAAATCATCCGGAGTCGATCACGATTCTCGCTGTCTAAGAGGTCCGGAACGGTTCCCTCCGGAAGCGTGCCGAACGCATCGTTGGTCGGTGCAAACAGGGTGTAAGGACCGCCCTGTGTGAGAAGGGAGTCGAGTCCGCTGGAGTCAATCGCCGTCGCGAGCGTGGTGAACCGATCATCCGTTTGCACAACCCCCACAACGGTTGTGCTGTCACCCAGGTCGGTCTTCGACGCCGGGTCGTCGTCCTGCGAGGGCGTTGAGTCGCTGCACCCACCCGTTACGGCGAGGACGAGGACGATGAGAAAGGCCGGGAGCGCCCGAAAGCGAGAGAGAGTATCCATGAACGAAGGGGTTGCTGGTCGTTTGTGAGCCAATTGCTGTACTTTTTTCTGTCCGTGCTGTTTTCCGGGCGGGTAGGATTTTCTGTCCCTGCAAGGTTGCGGCCGCCGCCGGCCGCTGCTTCTTGAAAACACGGTCAACCTCTTGACACGCAGGTCCCGTCGGTCGTACCGTACGGTTCCGGATGCCCGATGCGTCAGCGCGCTCCTGCGGGCGCAAAGCATCTGTGAATCAGGAACCCGCTATGTACAGCAAGGTTAGAGCGGATCCTGACGGGCCGAAGGGTCCATCCACATATTCCTCGGTAGCTCAGTGGCAGAGCATCCGGCTGTTAACCGGACGGTCGCTGGTTCGAATCCAGCCCGGGGAGCCTCGCCATCGCTCGATCGGTTTTGACCGGTCGAGCGTTTTTTTTGCCAGCCGGGTTGTATCCCAAGGAAAACGCCCGCTCCGGACACAGTGCCGGGAGCGGGCGCGCCGTATGCGTATAGATGATCGGGCTGGATTTACTTCGTCCAGTCGTTGTTCGTCCGATCCACGTCGGGGAAGTATGCGTCCGGATCCAGTTCCACGCGTTGCAGATCCCCGGCCGGCAGCGTGATGGTCGTCTCGCGCTGGCCGTTCATCCACGGCGTGACGTCCGACCGTCGCGTCACGGTGTCGCCGTCCGCGTACGTCGCCTCGACGATCACCGGCATTATCAAGCTGTCCCGGTCCTCAACCACGACGACCGGCTCATCGCCGCTCACGTCCACCTCGGCGATCGCGTGGTCCATGGACCACTTCTCGAAGAAGGCGCCGCGCCAGAACCAGTCCAACTCGCGGTCCGCGACGTCTTCGAAGGTGTTGAAGAAGTCGTACGGGGACGGGTGCTTATACGCCCAGCGCTCGACATACTCGCGGTAGGCGCGAAAGAAGGTTTCATTCCCGAGCACGCCGCGTAGCGCGTGCAGCATGGTCCCGGGCTTGGCATAAGAGGCGTAAACGCGCTCCGGGCCATCCGGCGGATAGAGGTCGGCGTGCCGGAAGGACGGGGCTTCCTGAGCCGTTCCGGCGAACCGGTAGAACCAGTTCTCGGACGGTGACCAGTTGTCGGTTTCGAAGAACTCGGACGCGCCTTCGTTTTCATTGAAGGTCGTGGTCCCCTCATCCAGCCAGGCGTGGCGCTTCTCGTTGGTCCCCACGATCATCGGCACCCACATGTGGGAAATCTCATGGTAGGTGACGCCGAACAGGGACTCCGGCGTGTTGCGGTTGCCACCGATCAGCGTAATCATGGGAAACTCCATGCCCCCGCCAATGATGCCCTCGACGGCCGTCATCTGCGGATATGGATATGGCATCAGCATGTCGGACAGGTGCTCGACCGAGAACTGGGAGAACTCCGCCGATCGGTCCCACTGGCTGGTTCCCGGACGGTAGAATGCGTGGATCATGGCCGATCCTTCTCCGGTGCTCGCGGAGGTGGCGTCCCACACATAGCTTGCCGACGTCCCGAACGCCACGTCCCGCACGCGGTCGGCGCGAAACGTCCAGGTCAGGGTGCCGTCGTCGTTGCCGGAGGTAGCCGTTGCGGTGCCGGCGCCCCGGTCGTCCTTCGTCACGACGTTCACGATGTCATCGGTGTCAACCGCCTGCTCCAGGCGGGATGCCGTTTGCTCCGAGAGCACCTGCCCGGGGTTCTGTAGCGTCCCGGTGGCCCCGACGAGCCAGCCTTCGGGCACGGTCACCGACAGGTCATAGTCGGCATATCCCATGTAGAATTCGCCGTCGCCCTGGTAGAGCTCGGCGACCCACCCGTCGACGTCGTCATACACGGCGAGGTGCGGGTACCAGTAGGCGAGGTAGTACACATCGCCGTCCTGCCCCATCCGGAAGTTATCTTCGCTGGGAATGCGGAAGCTCCACTCCGCGCTGAGAGTGACGGAGTCCCCGGGCACCACGGCCTCAGGGAGAATCACACGCATCCGTGTGGCATCAACCACGTAGCCCATACCCTCCCGACGCAGGTCGCGGCGCGTCTGAAGTTCGACCATGTCGGTGCCATTGAAACCCAGCTTTTCGACCGTCATTCCCCCGGTGACCTCCGCACGTCGGGTTCGCTCCATTCCTTCTGCGTGGATGTTCTGCCGAAGGTGCAGGGCGAGGGTCCGGAGCGAGTCCGGCGACCGGTTGATGAAGGTGATCGTGCCCGACCCGTGGAGCATGTCGTCGGACGGGGAAATCCGAGCGCTCAAGTCGTAGCGCGCGTAGTTGGTCCAGTACGCGTCGCCCGGGGTGCCATCGAGCGTCCGCGTTCCATTCTCGACCGCTCGCTGAAACAGGGGGCGTGGCTGGATGGGGTACGGAATCGGACGGCGCGTTTCCACGGCGGCCTCGTCGCCCGAAGCGTCCGGGGACGCCTGCTGTGCCTGGACCGGAGCCCCGACAAAGAGCAGGACGACAAGAAATGAGAGGAGTCGATGCATGAAGGGGTGTGGGTTCGTGGGGGATTGTCGGACAGTCCGTACGGCTGATCCTGCCGGAACGTTCATGGGGGCATTCAGGGTTTAGCGGTCCGGGTGTAGCGTTCAGCGTTGTGGATAGGGCCCGTTCGGGATTCGTGTCGGTAGGACGGGGCGACGACCTGCCGACGGTTTCGCTGACCGTTTCTCTTCACCCGCGCCTTTTCTCACCCGATCCTTTTCTCACCTGATCTTGCGGCACGCATGTCAGACCTCTCGGGCATTATCACCTTCCTGCGCCGTGCCGAAGCGATGAAGAGCACGCTCCGATCTGCGTATACCTCGACGGGACGGACAGAGAGCGTGGCGGCGCACACGTGGCGACTGACATTGACCGTGACAGTCCTGGCGCCTGAGTACCCGGAGATCGACATCGCGAAGCTGCTGAAGATGTGCGTGGTCCACGACCTCGGAGAGGCGATCCATGGCGACGTCCCGGCGCCGGAGCAGGGCGACGGGCCCGAGCGGACAGACCGGGAGCGGCAGGACCTGCAGGCGCTGACGGAGACGTTGCCCGACGCGAGCCGGCGGGAGATTCTCTCCCTCTGGGATGAGTACGAGGCGGCTGAAACCGCAGAGGCGCAACTGGCGAAAGCATTCGACAAGCTCGAAACCATCCTCCAACACAACCAGGGCGACAACCCGGCGGACTTCGACTACGCCTTCAATCTGAACTACGGCACCGAGTACACCGACGTCGACCCGTTCGTCACGGAGTTTCGCCGGGTCCTGGACGAGCAAACCCGCCAGCGGGACGCGGAGGGGTGAGCGGAATAGGACTGAGCATTGGGAATGCGGAATGGGGAATGCGAAAGGCGAAATGGGAGGCATACCGTTCGGGAATCTTCACCCTCTTCGCGCTTAGGGGTTGGCCCGTAGCGTGTTGCTTTTCCGTCTTCAGTTTCCGCGAGCGCCGTGGCGGTCGAACCACTCGAGGATGTGCGCAATTTTCGCCATCAGGTGGCTGGGGCGCGCCGCGATCCCGTGGGAGGCGCCCGGGATGCGGACCATGACGGTCTCGACCTGTTGCAGCTGCAGCGCCTGGTAGTACTGCTCCGTCTCGGACATGGGCGTCCGATAATCCTCCTCGCCGGTCAGTAGCATCGTCGGTGTCGTCACATTGCCGACGAGGGAAATCGGCGAATGCTCCATATACTCGTCGAGGTGCTCCCACGGCGGTCCGGAAAACCAGTACCGGGTGAAGAACGGGTACATGTCGCTCGTCAGCACGAAGCTGTACCAGTTGATCACCGGCTTGGCCACTACGGCGGCTCGGAATCGGTCGGTTTGCCCGATGATCCACGCCGTTAGCACGCCCCCGCCGCTCCCGCCCGTCACGTAGAGCCGATCGGTGTCGATCCCACCGCGATTGACAACGGCGTCGACGCCCGCCATCAGGTCGTCGTAGTCGGGACCGGGGTAGTTCCTGTGAATGGCGTTGCCGAAGGCTTCCCCGTAGCTGGTGCTGCCGCGCGGATTGGTGTACAGCACGACGTAGCCGGCGGCGGCATAGAGTTGCATCTCAGCGCTGAATCGCGGACCGTAATTGGCGTAGGGCCCGCCGTGAATCTCCAGCATCAGCGGGTACTCCCGCGAAGCGTCAAAGTCCGGCGGGCGGACGATCCATCCTTCGAGCTCCGTGCCATCGGCGGATGTGTACGTGATCTCTTCGACGGCCCCCCATCGAACGCGGCTCGACAGGTCCTGCGTGAGCTGCGTCAGTCGCCGAACGCCCCGCCCCTGCGTTACCGCCACGTCGGACGGGTGATGCGGACCGACGTGGGTGAACGCGATGCGCCCGTTAGCCGCCACCGAGAACGAACCGCTTGCGTACGGCCGGCCGAGAGTCGTTCCGCCGACGTTCGACGCGATCTCCCGGATATTACCGTCCGTGGAGACCGCGCCTACTCGCGTGGTGCCCTCGTCGTCGTACTGAACGTAAATCGTTTCTCCGTCCGCACTCCAGATCGGATTTTGAACGTCGCGATCAAAGTCGCCGGTCAGAACCTCCTTTTCCCCACTTTCGAGGTCGAACACGTGCAGGCGCGTGATCTGATACCCCTGGTACGCGTCGTCGAAACCGGTGTAGGCGATCTGGGAGCCGTCGGGAGAGACCGCCGGATTGTCGTCCGGGCCCTGTCGACCGGTCAACGCCGTGATGTCCCCGGTCTGCAGGTCGACCCGGTACAGTTCGGTATTTAACGGGTCGTAGGGCGCATCCTGCGATCGGTCGGCCGAGAGAATCAGCGCCGACCCGTCAGGCATCCAGTCGATGGCGCCGCCGTGATCGTACGGCCCCGACGTAACCTGCCGCGGCGTGCCGCCTTCATCGGGTACGATGAACACCTGCCTGTTCCCGTCCTTCGTGTAGCCCGCACCGTCCGACCGGTACAGCACGTCGTCAATCACCCGGGCTCCGGGCGCCCAGTCCGCGCCTTCGGGCGGCGCCGGCATGCGGGCGAAGGGGCGGGACGGCTCTTCTTTCATCATCGAAAACGCGAGGTGCGACCCGTCGGGCGACCAGACCAGCCGGCCCGGGGACGCGTCCAGCTGCGTGATGCGCGCCGTCTCGCCAGACGCCATCCATCGAACGTAGATCTCGCTCCCCTCCTCCTCGGTCGACGACACGTACGCAACCCGATCTCCGGAAGGAGACCAGCGAGGCGACGAGGCATCGATCCCCGGATCCGTGACCGGGCGATGTCCGCGCCCGTCGGCATTCACCAGCCAGAGTTGCGACTCCGGACGGTCGGTCATTCGGTTCATCGACGTGCGAACATACACGACGGATTCGCCGCTGGGATGAATCTGCGGGTCGCCGGCGTATTCCAGCGCGAAGACGTCGGTCAGCTCAAAGTGGAGCGAATCGGTCGCGTACTGTGCATGCGCCGTGCGGGGAAAGAGACTCGGACCGGCGAGGAGCAAGACTCCAACGAGCACTCCGGTGAGAAGGGGGAAGGCCGTGCGGATGCGTTCACGCATGGAGGTAGAATCTGGGGAAACGATCGACATCGCTACCAAACTACGAAGACAGAACCGTAGTCGCGAAAGACCTCATCAAGATCGCTCACCGGTGTGACTCTTTCCGCTCGGAGGGCGGCTACGCTGGTACGAAGACAGAATGTTTCGCCCTCTTACCCTCACGCATTCCTACCTTTCCCCATGCAAAACCGAATGATCCAACGTTCGCGGACGGCGCTGATAGCGCTTCTGCTCGGTCTCTCCGTTTCGCTCCTCCCGACGACCACCGCAGTGGCGCAGGAAGACCCGGAGATCAAGTCCAATACCGAGCGCCTCTTCCTCCAGGTATCGCTCGACGGGCAGTCGCTTGACTACCGCGAGGAAGCGTTTTCCGACACGGACAACGGCGGCGGGCTTTCGATTCGCGCAGGCTGGGGCGTATCGGAGCTTGTGACGATCTACGCCGGATTCATGGGGGCGACGATCGACGGTGAAACCAATGGCATCACGGGGGACGAGTACAGCTGGTCCGGTGGCGAGCTTGGCGTCCGCCTCAACTTCCGGTCCGGCCAGTCGCTCGTTCCCTACGCCGACTTCGCACTTCGGGGTGTGGCTGCCACGGAAGATGACCTCAACCTCGAATTTCGCGGTGGCGGCTTCACCCTTGGCGGTGGCGTTTCGTACTTCGTGACGCCGGCTGTCGCGCTCGATGCCGGCCTCCGCTTCGGCGGCGGAAACTTCAACGAGGTGCAGGTCGGCAACATCTCCGCCGGGCTGGACGAAGACGACTTCGGCTACGGCGAGGGACGCCTCTCCTTCGGCCTTACGTTCTACCCACTCCGCTAATTGAGCACAATTGTCGGAATGAAGCGGCCCCCACGCCGAACGCCCCGCTCTTCATCCTGCAGGACGGGGCGTTTTGTGTTGTCGTCGTCCGGAAAACACGACGAGGCTATGCTTTTCCGAGACGCTCAAGCATCGATTGGACCGCATCGTCGTGTTCGTCCGTGTGCTGTACCGTGGCCTGGAGCGCAGCCGTCAACTGCAGCGCCGTTTCCAGGTCGTTGTCAACGCTTCTATACAGACAGGCCTTCGCCGCCTGGACGGCTTTTGGCGGGAGCTCGGCGATCTGCAGGGCACGCTCGCGCGCGGTTTCCAGCACCCGGTCCGGCGGAGTCAGTGTCGTAACCAGGTCCATTGCCAGCGCCTCGTCAGCATCGATGACTCGCGCCGTCAGCACCAGGTCCAGCGCCCGCGCAAACCCCACGACGCGCGTCAGAAGGTACGCGCCGCCGTCGCCGGGGACGAGCCCGACCCGCGCGAACGTCGAACCAAAGCGGGCCTCCTCGCTGGCAATGCGCAGATCCGCCATAAGCGCAAGGTCCAGTCCCGCACCGATCGCCGCCCCGTTAATGGCCGCCACGACGGGCTTCTCGAACTGATCGAATCGGCGGGGAAGCTGCTGCAGGCCTCGGCGATACTGCTTCCGTAGCTCGGCCGGATCCCCTTCGAACATCCCGGTGCGATCGCGCATCGCCTTCAGGTCTCCGCCGGCGCTAAACACCGACCCCGCTCCGGTGATCACGACGCTGCGCACGGCGTCGTCCGCATCGGCACGATCGATCGCGTTGAGCAACTCGTCGACCATGGCGTCGGAGTACGCGTTACGCGCCTCCGGGCGGTTCAGCGTGATTGTCGCGACCGGGCCGCTGGTTTCGTACAGGACGTCAGGCATTTTGGGTTGAGAATCCGGGATATGGCGTTGGGACGTTTTTGCGTTGGGGCGTTGAGGCGTTGGGGCGCTTCCAGCATGCACGCAATTGGTCGAGCTATGGGAGTTCGATCTGCGGGTCGTCCGGGTCCGGGCGGTAGAGCGTGACGGTCCATCCCATGGTGTGGACGACCTGGACGTCGTCCAGCCGATCGGCGATGGCATGGGCCATATCGCGCGGCTGCTCGTTGGCGTTATCCAGAATGCGGATTTTGACGAGCTCGCGCGTGTTAAAAGCTTCCTTGATCGACGTCAGGACAGGATCCGACAGGCCGTCTTTGCCGATGTGTACAACCGTCGGGTTGTCATGGGCCAGCGACCGCAGATGAGCGCGCTGCTTGGAGGTGAGACGGGACGTCTCCTGCGACGAGGAATCGGGGGCTTCGGGCATCGTGATGTGGAATCAGAGTTCAACGTTCAGAATTCAGGGTTCGACGACCAGAGGACCTTGTGGACGTCGGCGTAAGCGGTCAAATGTTACGAGCAGGCTCCCGGTCGGTCGACGTGGTCGACCCGGGCAATGCGATCGAGGCGGACCCGCCGCGCGCCATTGAGCTCGGCGTACTCCTCGTCTCCATCCGAGTAGATGTCCGTGATGACGGCCGTGACCTCCTCGGTCGACTCGTCGTCCTCGAGCAAGAGGGTGCACGTCTGACCGCGCATCATTCGGATCCCGAGTTCATCGTAGAAACCGCAGGCGATCGGACGGTATTCTTCGGACATGAGGGGGGTTTTTCGTTTTTCACAGATACGCTAGCGGCCGGCAAGCGGTCTCGCAACGCCACGATACCGGGAATGGGGGCTACCGTGCAAACGGTGGGAAGCGAACATTGATCGACAGCGGTGTTAGCCGCCGTGCAAACGAAACGCCCTCCACCGTATGATCTGGGGAGGGCGTGTCCGTGTACGTCTTAGGTCGCTGAGATGCCGGCGACCGGCGGGTGGAGCTTTGCTACGCCGTGGCAGCAGCTTCTTCAGGCTCTTCGACGTCGAGGAACGTGAGCCAGTCGTGCGGGTCGTTGCCGCCGTGCACGATGTCGAAGAATGTGGACTGCAGGTCTTCCGTGATCTCTCCGCGCTTGCCGTTTCCGACCGTGTAATGATCAACCGAGCGAATGGGCGTGACCTCGGCGGCCGTCCCGGTAAAGAACAGTTCGTCGGCGATGTAAAGCGCTTCGCGGGGCACGACCTTCTCCTCGATGCTATAGCCTTTCTCCCGGGCGAGCGTGATAATCGCATCGCGTGTGATACCCGGAAGGATGGAGAGGCCGACGGGTGCGGTGTAAATTTTCCCGTCGCGAACGATGAACAGGTTTTCGCCGCTTCCTTCCGCGAGGTAGCCGTTCGTGCTGAGCATGATCCCTTCCGTCATCCCGTTCTTCACGGCGTTCATCTTGACGAGGGATGCATTCAGGTAGTTGCCGCCCGCTTTAGCCATCGCCGGCAGCGTGTTGGGCGCCATCCGGTTCCAGTTTGCAACCTCCACGTCAACGCCTTGCTCGAGAGCCTCTTCCCCGAGGTACGTGCCCCATTCCCACACCGCGACAAACGTTTCGACGCTGTTCTTGAGCGGGTTCACGCCCATCGGCCCCATGCCGCGAAACGTCACCGGGCGAACGTAGCAGGATTCCATGCCACTCCGCTCGACGGTATCAACGACCGCGTCGCACAGTTCATCGACCGAGTACGGGATTTCCATCCGGTGGACCTTGGCCGAGTCGACCAGGCGTTTCATGTGCTCCTCCAGACGGAAAATGGCCGATCCTTCGTCCGTGTTATAGCAGCGAATGCCTTCAAATACGGACGAACCGTAGTGCACGACGTGGGAAAGGACGTGGATGTTCGCCTCCTCATAGGGGACGAACTCACCGTTGAACCAGATGTCGGGCTTCTTCATGGGGCTTATTCTTGACGACGTTACGGGGCGAAAAGGGACCACCGGAGAATTGACCGAGCGGCTCCGGATGCCGGCTGATTGCGTGTCGCTATCATAACCATAGAGGGTACGGGACCCCTACTGAAAGGTTCGTCTCCGTAGACCGTCTTGGAACCGCTTTCAAACACAAATTGGCGGCCCGACGAAGACGTTTCGATCAAAACGTCGACAATCCGCGCTCACCCGGGCGCTGATTCGCAGGTGGATTCGTGCCTCGTTCCGGCGGTGGAAGTTAGGGGCACGTTTCGACCGCGACGAAGGGCAAACCGGGCGATGGTCCAGAGAATCTTGACGGACGCCTTCACGGTCCCGGACAGCGTCCCCGTGATCTTGGAGACGCCGACCCGTTTGCGGTACGAAACCGGGACTTCACGGACGCGCAGACCGGCCTCGGCGGCTTTGATCTGCATCTCGATCGTCCACCCGAACGTCTGATCCTGCATGTCCAGCGCAAGCAGGTCCTGAAACCGAATCGCGCGGAACGGACCGAGGTCTGTGTAGCTTGCGCCCCAGATCCATCGCATCAGGGCACAGGCGAGGCGGTTTCCGATTCGGGCCTGGGGAAGCATCGCTCCCGGCTCGGCCTCGCCGCGGATACGGGAGCCGACGACGAAGTCCGCTTCATCTTCCAGGATGGGAGCAAGAAGCCGGCTCATCTCGTCCGGGTGGTCGCTGTAGTCCCCGTCGAGAAAGACGATCACATCCGGTTGCTTCCCCCGGGCGTACTCGATACCGCGAAGACAGGCGTAGCCGTACCCCTGATTCGGCTCGCGGACGACCGTTGCCCCGGCAGCCCGTGCATTTTCCCCCGTTTCGTCGGTCGACGCGTTGTTGACGACAACGATCTCGTCCACCATGTCCGGCACATCGTCGATGACCCGACCAATCGCCCGCGCCTCATTAAAGGCCGGGATGATGACAAGCACGGATGTGGGGGAGGGGGTGAGGTTCAAGTTTCAGAGTTCAATGTTCGGTGTTCAACGTTCAGGGTTTTGGCTCTGGGTTCCGGGTTCCGGGTGATGGGTTCCGGGTGCCCGGTTCCGGGTTGAACGACCCCGCCCCGGATGCAACTACACTTACACACATACACACATACACACCTACAAACCTACACACTCTCACCCATTCACACCTTCACACCTTCACACCTTCAAACCTTCACACCTTCACACCTTCCCCGCTTCCTCGGCGAGACGTTGGATGGCGTTGCCGGTGAGGCGCATGGTTGTCCACTCGTCCAGCGGCTCGGCCCCGATCTGACGGTAGAAATCGATGGCGGGGGTATTCCAGTCGAGCACGGCCCAGTCGATTCGCTCGCATCCGCGGGCGGCGGCGACCCGCGCGACGCGGCGCAGGAGGCGGAAGCCGACGCCCTTACCCCGGAAGGCGGGTCGAACGAACAGATCTTCGAGGTAGATGCCGAAGCGGGTGAGGAAGGTCGAGTAGTTCGCAAAAAACAGCGCAAACCCAACTGCTTCGGACTCCCCCTCCACGGTCTCCGCGATCAGCGCCTCGCACCGAGGCTGTGCGTCCTCCCGAAGCTGTCCACGCAGCCGGTCGACGTCCGGCTCGGCCTCGTCCTGAAGCTTCTCGTATTCAGCCAGCTCCCGAATCAGCGCCACAAGCACCTCGGCATCCCCTGGCGTGGCCTTTCGAATACGAACCCGAGACATAGCTCCGTGCTCTTGAACCGTTGAGCGTTACGACGTTGGGACGTTGGATCGTTGCGCGTTGGATCGTTGCGCGTTGAATCGTTGCGCGTTGAATCGTTGAGCGTTGGATTGGGAATTGGGTATTGGTAATTGCGGATCCAGGACTTTGGATGTCGCCGGTCCCGGCCGGGCTCATCCATCATCCCATCACCCATTCCCCCATTCACCCATTCACCCTTTCACACATTCCCCCTTCCCTAAGCCGTCATCGATACCGATCCAGCGGGTCGTCGTCTTCGCCGTCGAAGTCGTTATCATCTGGAGGGCCGAAGCTTCCGAGCATCGATCCCATGATGTCGTTGTAGGACTGCGAGCCGTCGTCGAATTCCTTGCCGA
>JAAAOT010000194.1 GCA_009908725.1 Bacteroidota bacterium
CTATTTGCGACGCCAGGGTACGAAATGCTCTCCGGGCGGTATCCGCTTCGATACCCGATCGTGGAGTCCATGAAGCTTACGTTCGATCCCGAACGAGCGGCCGAACGGAGCGACGTGGAGCGCTCCTCCGTCTGGATGCGTCCCCGCATGATCCGCCACTTCCGCCGCGTCGAGCGCCACCGGCCGGCGCTGAACGACTACCGCGAAGCTCTCGCAGGCGATGAAGAGCTGATACCGGATGCGCTTGCAACGCTCCGTCCCCACCTCCCGGACGAGGCGATGATGAATCGGTATCCGCCCGTCGTCGCATTCGTCCTCTTCCTGGACGACGGTTATGCCTCGCCCGACGTCGTCGCAATTGACCTGTGGATGGCGCAATCCATGGGACGTGATGCGCTGGTGCGATTCATCGCCCACGAACTCTTCCACGCGTACCGATCGTCCATCGCCCGCTCCCGGACCGACCGCGACAACGGGTACGTGACGATGCTTGTCGGCGCACTGGAACAGCTCGAAAATGAAGGAATCGCCGACCGAATCGACAAGCCGGCGATGGTAAACCAGGACCTTCCGCCGGACTCGCCCCTTCGCGATTACGTCCGCGACTACCGGGCGGCGTATGCGGACGCCCCCGCCGTCATTGCGGACATCGACCGCCATCTGCAGTCCCTCGAGCGGTCTCGTCGGTTCTCCCCGGGCGTCGTCCGGGCCGTACAGCGCGCGATTCCGATGGGCGGTCACCCGACGGGTGCATACATGGCCGACGTCATCGCCGACCGTCTCGGCGAGGATGTGCTGCGGTCGACCGTCGGGCGCGTGTTCGCGTTTCTGGACGCCTACCATCGAGCGGCACAACGCCACCCGACCGCACCGCCCTTCTCGGACGATGCCCGGGCCATCCTGGACCGGCTGGACGAGTGGACACGACAGTAGACATTGACTACCCAGGTACTACGTCTGCACGTGCGCATGTCTGTAGCCGCCCGCCAGGGGTAGGCATGGTGGCTCCTCGGTTGCGGCACTCAGCGGTGGCGGCACTCGGCTACCGTCGGGTCGCGACCGTCGGGCATGCGCGGCTTCGCGAAAGCGTCATGTTGAACCCTTTACCGTCTGCCGCCACGTACCGTACCTTTGCGGAACGCGCTGGAGGCCCGTTGCTGTCGGCTACGACCTTCGCCGTCTCCGAGCCGGGCGTTGAACCGTGAATGCGACGGCCCATCCTGCGCGATCTCTACTCTGCCGTGTCGAAGTGACTGCCCCCCTCGCTGCATGAACGCGTCGTCCCCGTCCGAAGCATCCCGTTCCTCCGAGACCGAAACGCCTGAGGCCGAAAGCGTACGTCCGGCTGCCGAAATTCCCGGCATCGACCCGGCCCCCGGCTTTTCCTTTCGCGACGGGCAGCACGTCTTTCTGGATCGACTCGCTCAGGCCTACGACCAGGGCCGGCGCGACCATCTCGGTGTATTCGTTCCCGGTTACGGAAAGACGCTGACGGCGCTCGGCTCGTTTGCCGTTGCCCGGTCAATGGGCATCTGCGACCGGCTCGTCGTGTTCGTGCCCCGGGGAAACCTGCGCGACCAGTATGCCGACCCGGAAGAGATGGCGCGCATGCTCCAGTGGATCGGTCAGCCGCCCCTCCCCTTCTGCGTCGCCGACAGCAGCCGGGTCTACCTCAAAAATGCGAACATCCCGATCGTCATCGCGACGTACCAGTACGCCTGTGGCGACTCGGGCAACCGGGACCTGAAGCGCTACTGCAAGCAGGGTCGGCCCCTCTTCGTGCTCGACGAGATTCACCACCTGCCGGAAGAAGGGGCGTGGTCGGCAGCCGTGGACAACCTCCCGTACAACTCGCTCGTCGGCCTCTCCGGTACGCCGATTCGGAGCGACGGCCAGCCGCTCTTCGGAGTGCCCCACGACAGCGTCACCCGCGAAGACGGGTCGGAGGATCAGTTCTACCGCGCGCTCCACGAGGTCACGTTGCGACAGGCACACGCCGAGGGTGGAATCCTGAAGCGGGTCGAAGCGCACGTGATCGACTACTCGATTACGATGGTCGAGGAAGACTCGGGACGCGAGGTCGAGTTCACCCTGGCCGAACTGAAAGACATCAAACGGGAAGATGCGGACATCGACCGCTACTTCGCACGCCGGCGATTACGCTTTCACGACGTGTACCTGGATTCGCTTCTCGGACCGGCGGTCGCGCGATTCCAGTCCAAGCGTGCCCAGATGAAGGGCACACTCCGATCCAAGGACGGCGGGGGGCGCAATCACCAGATGCTCGTGATCTGCATGAGTAACCGGCACGCGGCGGAGGTGCTCGACTTTATGCAGCGACGCTACGGGTGGCTCTCCTCCACTCGTATCGGCCAGGACGTCCCGGCGGATGAGCGGGAGAAACGGCTGGAGGCGTACCGAAACGGCGAGTACGACGTGATGGTGCAGGTCGACATGATCGGCGAGGGTACGGACATCAAAACGATCAGCGTGATCGCCAAACTCGACCTCGTCAGCGCAAAATCGAAAACCCTGCAGCAAATCTTCCGGGGGATGCGGTATTACTCTCCCTGGAGCGAAGAGGCCAACGTGTGCGACGTGTACACCAGCGGCGATCTGGGACTCGAACAGACGCTGGACTGGGTGACTCGCGAGGTGCAGGAAGGCATTCGCACGCGGAAGGAGAAATCACCGCCCAAGGATCCAGCCGAGCCGAAGAGCCCGTCCGAACGGTCGCGGTGGGCGGTGACGTCGGTCAGTGAGAGCCAGTTCGAGACGCACCGTCTGGAGTTGAACCGCCGTGGCACGGACTCCGCGCTGCATGTCAGCCGGCAACCGTACGAGCGCCCGGAGCCGTCGACGATGGATGTCTCCGCCCGTGAGGAGGAACTACGCAAGGAGCTGTCCGAGGACGCCACGGAGCTTGCCTACCTGCTACAGGATCGGGGCAAGGACGTCTCCATTCGGGACGTCCACGCCGCTGCCAAGCGCCGCTTCAACGTCGCGCAGTCGGACATGAGCATTCAGCAGCTCGAGAAGAAAAAGAAATGGCTGCGTCGGTGCAAGATGATGAAAAAGCTCATTTGAGGCTTCTACATTCGAGGACGCCGATCCCCTCCCGGCATCGACCGGTTTGCCGGCTGCTGTACCTCCAGTTACGTTCGGGTCCCGGCACCGAGCGACTGCCCGGTTCGAACGAGGCCGTCGGGCCAGTCTGCGCGCCGGGCACCGGCTTCGTAGGTCGACGTGAGAAATGCGGTGAGCGCGGCCTCCGGGTCGTCGGCCTTTCGCACGGCGTCGTATGAGAGGAAGGCCATTGTGCCCGAATCGCCCGTCCGCCAACTTGCCCCGTTCGGTTGAACGCGCTCCTCTAACAGGCCGTCCGGTTCTGGATACGTGTAGGAGTAAAAGCCGGCTTCCGGCGTCGTATCGTCGCCGGCCCAGAAGCCGAAGGAAATCACTTCATGCGACTACGCTTCCTGCGTCACGGGATCGGCCTCGGGCAACGCCGGCGCCTCCCGTCCGGAGAAGCGCGTGTACGCCAGATCAAGGCTGTGCCAGAATAGGTGGACGGGGGTGTCTTTCCCGACCCATCGTCCCTGGAACTGCTGAAAGACAGGCTGAATCTGCGTCATGGCTCTCCAGAAGCGTCGAACAGCGTCCCCGTCGTACGCATCATGTTCGGTATCTTCGTCAAACGGGTGCGTACTGGGCGCATCGAACGGTCGAGCCGTAGCGATCGGGTTCGATATCTTCAGCCGCTTCAAGGCCCCGACGAGGTCGCGGTAGAACGCCTGAATCGTTTGCCCGTCACGGACCGCCACCGTCTCACGCTGGCCGTCCGACGTCCTCAGTGCAACGACGTCATCCAGCAGGTCGAACTCGATCTCGAGAAGGCGATCGTCCGAACAGGGCATCGCCCGGGTTGTCATACCGCGAGCCGACACGTACAGCGGCACGTGCCACCAGTGATTGCGGCCGGGCCGAAGCGCCATACGGATTTTCCCCAGAATTTGGAGCCGCAGATGCAGGGCGATCCGCGTTGGGATCCAGGACTCGTAGGGGAGCGGCGGTAGTCGCGTCATGGAGGTCACGGAGGGTCTCTAGTCGAAGGAAATGCTCGGAGACGGAACGGATGCAATGGGCAGTTACCTGCGGACGCTCGCGTGCTCTTCTGGATGTCGGTGAACGTACGAAGCATGGATGGACTGAACAAGCTGCGATGGATGACGCAGGGGTGTGCCATCATCGAGTGTGGCGTAAAGGGATGAGCCGAAAGCCGGTGAGCCCAAAGCGGGTGAGCCAGAACCGTGTTGTACGGAAGGCTCCAGGGCTCCCCCTGGAAATGATCTCGCGGCACGCGTCGGGCCCTGTCGCGTCTGCCATCAGTGCAGAGCTATCGTCTGCGGTTTCAGCGGGAAACTGCCTGCCGTGCCACGGTTACAACGGATCGTCTCGCCCCCGCCTTCTTTATTTACTCGAGATGCCTGGACCCCGCCTCGATGACGACGGCTCAACCGTCACGCTGGACCTGCACGGGTTGACCGTGGACGAAGCGATCGACGTGACGTATGACACCTTGCGCCTGGCGCAGGATCGGGGCCGGGCGAGTCTGAAAATCATCCACGGCTCATCGACCAGCGCCCCGGGACGCCGCACCATCAAGTCGGCCCTTTACGAACTTCTGGAAAGCGGCATGCTCGTGGGCGGCCATGTCCACGTAATGAAGAAGCGCAGCTCGATCACGCTGTCGCTTGATATCACCGCATCCACCGATCCGACGCGGATTCGACTTCTCGACGTCTGGTAGTGGCCCGGTCGGGTCGGGCGCGAACTCGCTCGGATCGGTCACATCAGGCGCCGACGATTCACCCTGCGCCCATGTCACGTGCCCTGCGCCCGTGCCACGTGCCGTCTGGTTCGTCTACGCCCCGGTCTCGAGCGCTGCGTTGACGGCCTGCCAGGCCCATCGCAAACGATCGTGTGCAGCGGAATCCGGGAAGTCCTTGGCGCAGGTGTAGACCGGAAGATCGATTTCCACCACCCCGGCGTGCACTCTTTCCCGAGCGTCTCCCAGGCTGCGCAGGTAGTCCAGAAACTCGTCGTTGTCCTGCATCACGTAGGCGCGGAACGCGCGGACGCCGTGGTCATGGGCATGACGGCTCAGCGCCGCCATCAGAAGCGCGCCCACGCCATGACGCTGGTACCGATCGATCACGAGCAGGGCCGCCTCCGCAACCGTCGGATCCTCTTCCAGGCGAACGTAGCGAGCGGCCCCAATCCCCGGCTCGGATGGGTTGTCCGCATCAACGGCGCCGAGCGCGACATGCCGTTCCCCGTCCACGTCCGTCAGATAGCGGAGCTGCGACTCGTTAGGCGTAAACCGCGGTGTAAAGAAGCGGTGGTAGGACGTTTCGTTCGAGATCTGCCGCAGCCCTTCCAGGACCCGCTCCCGGTCGGCGGGCGTGATTGGACGAATCCGCACGCGTACACCCCGGGCCTCTACGACGATGGGGAGCCGAAACGGGGGAAGACGAGACATAACCGTAGACATTTGATCGGTGCCGTAGCGGAAGGTCTGGCGGATGCCCGCCGGCGGGAATGGCGCAACCGACGAGGTTCAGGCAACAATCCAAGCGTGATGGAAGTGTAAAAAACACAACACGGAATAATTTCACCCGGCTTGTTTGGTGAATCTACACAACGGATCCCTCACGAGCACAACCCACCATGGCGCCTCGAATCGGAATTACCCCTTCATTTGTAGATGGGGAGCAACGGCTGCGGCGAGAGTATGTGGTCGCAATTGAGGAAGCGGGCGGGTTACCGTGTCCGTGCCCGATGGTGGGCTCGCGAGGAACGCGAGAAGCCTTCGCCGAGGGCCTCGATGGACTCGTTGTGACCGGCGGGCCGGCCGTCGACGATGGCCTCGTCGGCACGCTTCCCAACGACCTCGGGACGACCGACCCCGTCCGTTCCAGCGCTGATCGACACTGGATTGACCTGTGCGACGCCGCTGAAATGCCCATTCTGGGCATCTGTTACGGGATGCAGCTCCTGAACGCACGTGCCGGCGGAACGATTTACGGCGACGTCGAAGCGGAAATCGACGGCGCGCTGACGCACAGCCAGAAGCGGGGCGCTCATCAGCACCTGATCCGGATCGAACGCGGGTCCATGCTCTATCGCGCACTTCAGGCCGACCGGCTGTCCGTGAACACGCGCCACCTGCAGGCGATCGCATCTGTCGGTGATGGATTTCGTGCCGTGGCCCACGCGGCCGATGGCGTCGTCGAAGCCATTGAACACGAGAACGGCAGGATTCTTGGCCTTCAGTTCCATCCCGAGCGAATGCGCGAGACGATGATGCCTCTCTTTCGTATGTTTGTAGAGCAGGCTCGCTCAACCCGGCCGGCGTCCGCCGCCCCGCCCTGAGCCCATTCCCCATTCGCTTGACCCTCGGTATCAGGCCCCGCGCTGTGACCGCCCCGGTCAGCCCGCGTTTTCACCCACGTGCTCTCTCCCGGCATAGCGGCCTGGCATTACCTGCCTTGCTGCCCCCTTCGCACGAACGCCGCCGATCGCATCATGCCCCGCCCTACGAATCCCCCTACGCGCCACGCCGAACCGCGGCACATTGTCGCGGCTACCATCGTCCTGCTGCTTGGCACCGGCATCGGGATGACCGTCTCCGGCCATCTTCAATCGATGGCGCAAGAGGTGATCGGCACCCTCCGTCCCGCCGTTGCCAGCACGTCGCCGGACACCACCTCCCTCGTGCCGCCGCGGCTCTTTACGCTGCGCGACCTTCCGACCCACCCGGACGCGGTCCACAGCTCGTACTTCGCCCCGGAAATGTACGCCAGTGCCGGCGTCACCCCCCGGGACCGGCGCCACGAAATCCACGAGGACTTTCGTGCACTCATCGATCTGTTCGAAAAGCGCCAGGGCGTCGACGACAACTTCACCATCCGGGTGACGCGAGACGACACCCACGAGCTGCTCGAGGTCTACGTGCTGAAAGAGGATCGGCGCCGGTTCGAGAACGGGGCCGACGTCGACTGGCCCACCATCGATGCGAAACGCCGCGTTCACACGCGTCGACTTGTCGATAAGTGGGAGAACCGCGGTGTGCCGCGCGAGGAGATCACAGTCAAGTGGGGCCGGGCCAATCAAATCGACGCAGCCCATGAGCGGGACCGGCCGTTCCTGGCGTATGAACTGCGCCTCACAAACTACCTGGGGCTCAGCCTCCTCCCCACCGAGATCGGCACCGTCGAGACCTTTAACCGGGACGACATGGTTTCGCACGTCGGCGCCCGCAGCCGCTACCAGATGATGCCGTTCATCCTGCGGCGAAGCGGCGTTCACCGCTACAACCTGCGCACAGAAGAAGGATCATGGGTCGAGGTTGCCGAGGATCGGCATCCGCTGCTTACGATGGAGCCGGCCTTCCGGCTGCTCCGCGGGTACGTGAATGCGGTCGGACACGAGATTCCGGGCATTTCCGCGTACCACACCGGCCCGGGCAACATCTACAAGCTCTACCGCAAGTTCTTCACGCAATCGGGTGCTTTCGACTCGCGGTCGACCGTGATGGATGCGTACATGTGGGCCATTACCGACGGTTTCGAAACCGTTCGGAAGAACTCCACCTTCGGCCCGTACTCTCGCGGCTACGTGGCTTCCGCATACGGATCCCTCCGCGCGATCGATAATCGGCCGATCGACCTCTCCAACACAATGCGCGCCGAGCGCGTGCAGCTGGAGCCCGGCGCATCCCTGATGCTCTCGGACATCCTGGCGGCCCTTCAACGCTCGACGAGCTCACTCAACTGGAGCCTTGTCAGCGACCGGCCGAACCTGTACGAGCGGTTCCGCGGCCTCAACCCGCACCTGGACCTGGCGCCCTCTGAGGATGGAGAGCTATCCCCGAGCGACAACGTCCGGTTCGTGTCGAGCGTCGACGGGAAAGCTGTTCGCTTCTTCCTCCCGACGGGCGGGGTCGACGCGCTCGAGCAGGCCGGCATCGATGCCCTCGACGAGCATGCCACCTTCCGGTTCGACGACGAGACCTACCAGCTCCCGTCGGAAAACGAACGTACCGTGTGGGACCGGCGCTACGATGATCTCGTCAGCGATATCAAAGATTTCGGCTTTACGACCGACAACCGCGACCGGCTTCTGGGAATCTACGACGCCTTCGAGCGCCTCGCCGAAGAGTCGCCGACGCATTACCGTCATACGCAGCTAGACATTATCCAGACTCATCGCCGCATCTGGCTCTCGAACCCGTGGGAATCGCTGGCGGACGCCGCGACGCTCGCCACGGGCAAGATGCGCATGCGACCGCAGCCGCCAGAAACGCTGGATACACACCCGCTGGACGACTACACACGGTCGCTCGACGACTGACCCGAGACGACAGAATCTCACTTACGTCCAACAGACAGCGCCGGCGGCAGAGCGATCTGCCTCCGGCGCTTTTGTATGGACACGCGACGTGACGGCGGACCGCCGCTTGCCGCAACGGTTCGACGTGTCGGTTCTCCTAAATCGCACCGTATTCCTCGCGGCGCGACTGCGCGTACTGCATCAAACGTTCCTGGTATCCAGGTTCATCGTCGGCCGGCGTGCGCTGTTCATAGCGCCCGTCAGACTGCAGTTCCCATGCGGTTCGGGGATCGCTGATCGCATGCTCCAGCGTGCGAACGATGCGGCGGCGCTGCTGCTCGTCCGTGATCGGGACGGCGGCTTCCACCCGATCGTCCAGCCGGCTACGCTGCCAGTCCGCACTGCCGATGTAAACGCTGGGATCGCCGTTGTTGTGGAAGTAAAAGGCGCGATCGTGCTCGAGAAAGCGACCCACGATGCTGACGACGCGAATCGTGTCGCTGTACCCCTCGAGTCCGGGTCGCAGACGACAGTGGCTACGGACCGCCAGATCAATCTGCACACCGGCCTGCGACGCGCGGTACAGCTCGCTGATGATGCGCGAGTCGCCCAGCTCATTCATCTTCGCCATGATGCGACCCGTCCCATGCGCCTTCTGATGATCGATTTCCTGGCGAATCAGGGAGAGAAAATGATCGCGCATATCCTGAGGAGCTACAATCATCTCCCGGTACGACTGCTCGGGCGCGTACCCGGTCAGGTAGTGGAAAAGATTCGTCAGGTCATAGCCGATGTTTCGGTCGCACGTCAGCAGACCGTAGTCCGTGTACTGGCGAGCCGTCTGCGTATTGTAGTTCCCGGTCGATACGTGAACGTAGGTGCGCAAACCGTCGTCCTCCCGTCGGACGACAAGGGCCGCCTGCGCATGGGTTTTGAGACCGACGAGCCCGTAGGCTACGTGCACACCGGCATCCTCGAGCTTGCGGCCCCATGCGATATTTTTTTCCTCGTCGAACCGAGCCTTTACCTCCACCAGCACGGCAACCTGTTTGCCGCTCTCGGCCGCGTCAATGAGCGCGTCCACGATCGGGGAGTCCTCCGACGTGCGGTAGAGCGTTTGCTTGATGGCGAGGACGTTTGGATCCGCCGCGGCCTCTTCGATGAAGCGCTGGACGCTCTCCTCAAACGAGTCGTACGGGTGGTGCACCAGCAGATCGTTTTCGCGGATCACGGAAAAGATGTCGCTCGCATCTCGCCCCACCCCGCGACGGAGGCGCGGCGGCGTGAGGGGCGTCCACTTCGAGAAACGCAGCGCTTTGTGGTACCGGTCGTCGGGGACATGCAGGTCGGCGAGCACGCGAA
Source organism: Bacteroidota bacterium (assembly GCA_009908725.1). Classification (GTDB taxonomy): domain Bacteria; phylum Bacteroidota; class Rhodothermia; order Rhodothermales; family Salinibacteraceae; genus Longibacter. The sequence continues at coordinate 9,757 of JAAAOT010000194.1, forward strand.
CGTCCGTAAAGTCGATGATCCCGTCGGCGACGTACACGTCTTCGGGGCCGATCGACAGTTTCTCCATCAGAAACGACCGCACCGATTCCGGCATGTCGTGGTCGACCTCCAGCCGCACGACGGGGGCAAAGCGGCGCTCCCGCAGGCGTTCGGAGATCATCTCGATGAGATCGTCTGCCTCCTCCTCGTCGCGGCGAACATCGGCGTTGCGCGTGACGCGGAATGCGTAGACGCCCTCCACCTCCATCCCCTGGAACAGCTCGTCGACGTGATGCGCGATGACCTGTTCGATGGGCACGAAGTGAAGCGGCTCGTCGAGGGAGAGCCACCGGGCGCGACTGGTTGGCACCTTCACGCGGGCGAAGTGCTGCGTGCCACGGTCCGGATGGCGCAGGAGCACGGCCAGGGACAGGCTCATGTTAGAGATAAACGGGAACGGGCGTCCCGGATCAACGGCCAGGGGCGTCAGGATGGGAAAGATGTTTTTGCGGAAGTACGCCGCCAGCTTTTCCTTCTGCGGTGCCTCCAGGTCGGCGTAATCCTGCACCCGAAGCCCGATTTCCTCCTCCAGTTCGGGCTCCAGCTGCTTCCACGTGTGGCCCAGCGCGCTGTACATCGGCCGGACCGCCCGGACGATGTGGGCAAGCTGTTCCTCCGGGGTTCGCCCGTCCGGAGACAGGCTCGTGACGCCCGCTGCCGCCTGGCGCTTCAGGCCCCCGATCCGTTTGCGAATGAATCCGTCCAGGTTTTGAGCCGTGATGCTCAAGAAGCGGAGACGCTCCAGGAGTGGCGTTCGGCGATCGCGCGCCATCTGCAGAACACGCCAGTTGAAATCGAGCCAGCTCAGTTCTCGGTTGAAGAAGAGGCTCGGGTGGCTGACGTCTGCGCCTTCCGGCACACGCTGCGGCTGGACGGCCCGAGAAAGCGGGCTGCCGGCGGGCGAGGCAGAATCAAACGGCTGATGTGCGGCCGAGACGGCCGAATCGGGGACGGCCGAATCCGGAGCGGCGGAAGACGCGGGCTTGTCGCGACGCGACGCTTTTGCATCTCCGGCCGTACGGACATGTTCGTCAGCAGATGACGATGTCGACGACCCGGCCGATGATACGTCGGCAGATGCAGGAGGTGACGAGCCGTCCCCCTGCGCCGTCGATTCCGACGACGAGGTCGCGTCAGGAGCCTGAGGATCGGTCGGGCGGTTGGAGTCGGAAGCCATGTGCGGTCGCGAGTGGAGAGCGTACGCTGAAAGCGTGCAGGATACCGGAAACGTCGAGCAACTGCGACGGGTCCACGACCGGCAAATGGTTATCCCGGGATGATCCGCCGGAGAGGGGATCGACCGTATCGGCCGGGCACCGCACCGATAAGCGATAGACGGCAAAGCGGCCTATTCCCAGTCGAGAAACTCCCGGCGCTTGATCCGCTTCCTCATTTCGTAGAGCTGCATCATTTCCTTCTGAAGCTCCCCGACATTCTCGTCTCCTCCCGATCGCGAGGCTTCAAACATCTTCTCCTTCTGCCGGGTGATCGCATCGTCGACGCGGTCGAGCTTGAGCAACGTCATCGCGCTCGCACCGGCCTCGTAGGGCTCCTGGTTAAAGCGGGGAACCGTAATGTTCTGTCGCTGCCGCCAGTTTTCCGACGGCGTGTACTTGTCGACCATCACGGAGGCCGCCAGGTTCTGAAGCTCGTCCCCGAACTCGCCGTCCGTAATGCGGCTCGGCTTAACGGCGTCGTTTCCATACATATCGATAAACACTTCCACCATGTCGCGGGCGGGCCCCTCGGTGAATTCGCCAAGCGACATATTCCCGAGAATGAACTCCACCATCGGCGTCCCGTGTTCTAGCATGAGCCGTAGCAGTACTTTTTCTTCTGGAATGGGCGGATTCTGACCGCCCCCATTCCCGGCCACGTTTGCGTTTTCACTACTTAGCGAGCTCTCACCTCCTCTATCTTCGTCTCGATGTGCAGGAGGTTGCTCTGAACGTTCATCTGTAGAAGACCCAAAGCGATCGTCATTTCTTCGGCCCGTTGAGACAGAATTTTGCGCTTGCCTTCGCTCTTTTCTTCTTTCTTCTCTCCGACGCCTAGACTCGCGTTCGTCAATGACATCATCTAGTGCGCGCCGCAATTTTGCATCGTACACATCTAGCTGTTCGGCCGCATCTTTGACAAAGTCATCTCTAAGGATTGGGTCTTCGATATTCGCAAGTGACTCAAGTAAATCTTGTATAGCCTTTCTTTTCCGTACGGGATTATCCATATCACCTTCCCGCTTCGCTTTCTCGACCCTAAACTCTAATATCTCACTAATATTATCTTCGATATAGCTTTTAAAAGACTCAACTCCACTTGACTGTATAAACGTGTCTGGGTCTTCACCGCTTGGTAGCAACGCAATACCGACCTCAAATCCATGAGCTAAAGCGGTATCGGCACCCTTAAGTGCCGCATCGACACCAGACGAATCCGAATCGAATAGGAATTGGACCTGACCACAGTATCTTGATATAATACTTAAGTGATCTTCCGTTAGCGCGGTCCCGCAAGAGGCTACGACATTCGGAATCCCATTCTGATGCATCGATATAACGTCGGTGTAACCCTCAACGACCGCGACAGTATCTTTTTCACGTATCGATGTCTTAGCCTGACTCAATCCAAAAAGTACTTTCTTCTTCCGGTAGACCTCCGTTTCCGGCGAGTTGATGTATTTGGGCTGGTTGGCGTCGGCGTCGAGAATTCGACCGGCAAAGCCGAGCACCTTCCCGACGTGCGACAGGATCGGGAAGATGACGCGGCCACGGTACCGATCGTAGTACCCGCTGCCGTCCTTTCGTTCGATGATCAGCCCCGCCCGGTGCAGGATCTCCTCATCGATCTGCTCGTCCTCTGCTGCCGACAGCAGTCCATCCCAGCGATCCGGCGCCCATCCGAGCCCGAACCGGGCAATCGTCCGGTCGAGGAACCCGCGGTCGTGGAGGTACTCCAGCGCCCGGTAGCCGCCGTTTGAATCCGTCAATTGGTTGTAATACCAGCGCGCCGCCCACCGGAGGGCATGGAAAATGGCTTCTCGATCGTTTGCGGCGTCCGGGTTCACCTCATCCTCGGGCAGCGGCACACCGAAGTGGTCGGCCAGCATTCGGACGCTTTCCAGAAACCCGACGCCCTCGATCTCCTGCACGAACTTGAACACATCGCCTCCGCGCTGACACCCGAAGCAGTAGTACAGATTTTTGTCGGGATCGACGCTAAAGGACGGCGTCTTTTCGTCGTGAAACGGGCACAGACCCTTATACCGCGATCCGCTCCGCTTCAGCCGAACATGATCGTTTACGACGTCAACGATATCCGCGACGTCGCGCAGCTCTTCAATTTTGTGATCGGGAATCGCCATGGAAGTGCGCAATCACGGAACGCTACACGGTCGCCGCTCGGTGATATGTGTACGATGTGTGTGCGTCGCAGATCCTTCCGGAAGCCGTCCACCCGAGCCGTCCCCGGGCAGAACCCGACGTCGGTACGACTATGCGGGCGTACCGGATGAAACCGTGCCGCCTCCAATCGGCAGCGGAGCTTCTACCGCAGCCTGATCATCTTCTACGGGCGGAACGGGCGGTTTCTCTGAGCACTGGCAGGAGGAAAACCCAATCGCAAAAAGAAAAGCAAGAGCAACGGCGATGCGTTTCATCGGCGTTCGGTCAAATGAAGGAGGAATCGGGAGGCACTCCTAACGGAGCGGTCACAGGATAGATGCACGAGCCCGGCCGCGCAACACGAAGAACACATGCTTGGAGCGCCGCGGCCGGAGTTTCGCAGCATTTTCTGGATTGCCGGCACATGTTGCCGGCCGGCCTGCCGCTACGAGGCTTGGTGTAGCGGCACCGGCTCTCGTTGTGGGTGCAGTCTTCCCGGAAAGACCAAGCGTCTCGGGGCCGACGCCCCGTCTGCACCGTCCCGAATCTCTCAATCTGCCGATCGTTTCTCCACCCGACGCTGCGCTCTGTGCCGGCTGAGGAGGCATTCGATGGGCTTCTGTTTACAAAAAACGGGGCAGCCTCACGCGGAGACTGCCCCATCGGATCTGAACGTGTCCGATCCCGGATCAGCGGTTGCATCCGGTCGGCACCGATTACGCCATCACCTCCCGCGCGGCGCGCACCACGTTCTCGGAGGTGAAGCCGAATTTCTCCATGTTGACGTCGCCCGGAGCCGATGCGCCGAAGCGGTCGATTCCAAGGGCACGTCCCTCCGGTCCCACGTACCGCTGCCAGCCGAAGGTGACACCGGCCTCGATGGAGACGCGGGCCGTCACGTCCGGTGGCAAGACGTCGTTGCGATACGCTTCGTCCTGCTGCTCGAACAGTTCGAACGACGGCAGGCTGACAACGCGAACGTTTGTGCCCTCCTCTCGAAGCGTCGCAGCTGCGACGAGTGCATGCTGCACCTCGCTTCCCGTTCCCATCAGGATGACGTCCGGTGTGCCGTCGTCGTCCGAGAGAACGTAGCCGCCGCGGTGAACGCCGTCGGCCGGCGCGAGCGCCGAGCGATCGAAGGTCGGGACCGTCTGCCGGGTCAGCGCGAAAACGGTGGGGCCGTCGGTGTTGCGAAGCGCGGCGACCCAGGCCTGCGCGGCCTCGGTGGCGTCGGCGGGCCGGAGAACGGTCACGTTCGGGATCGCCCGAAGCGCAGACAGGTGCTCGACCGGCTGGTGGGTCGGCCCGTCCTCGCCCAGGCCGATGCTGTCGTGCGTCAGGACGTATATGACGGGCTGCCCCATCAGCGCACTGAGCCGGAGCGACGGACGAAGGTAGTCGCTGAAGATCAGGAACGTCCCGACGTACGGACGCACGCCGCCGTGGAGCGTCATGCCGTTGGCCGCAGCCGCCATGGCGTGCTCGCGAACGCCGAAGCGGAAGTACTGCCCGGCCGGATTGTCCTTCTGAAAGTCGGTGCGTCCGTCCACCTCGGTCTTGTTGGATCCGCTCAGATCGGCAGAACCGCCCACGAGCATGTCTCCGATCACGGGGGCGAGTGCAGACAGCGTTTTGCCGCTCGCTTTTCTCGTTGCGAGCTCCGTGCCCGCGTCGAATGACGGCACCGCGCTCTCGAGGTCGTCCGGAAGTTCTCCTGCCATCCAGGCATCGAACCGGTCTGCTGCATCCGGGCTTTCGACGCGGAACTGCTGATAGCGCCCGTTCCACTCGGCCTGGAGCGCAGCGCCCTGATCGACGGAGGCGCGCATGTGCTCGCGGACGTCGTCCGGCACGTGGAATGTCTTGTCCGTTGGCCACCCGAGGTTTTCCTTCGTCAGGTCGACCTCATCGGCGCCGAGCGGCGAGCCGTGGGCAGCCGCCGTGTCCTGCTGGTTCGGACTGCCGTAGCCGATGCTGGTCTTCACGACGATGAGGGAGGGCCGGTCCGTTTCCGCTTTCGCCTCCAGAATGGCGCGATCGATAGCCTTCAGATCGTTGCCGTCCTCGATCGTGACAACGTGCCATCCGTAGGCGTCGAATCGCTTCTCGACGTCCTCGGTAAAGGCGATGTCGGTGGAGCCGTCGATGGAGATCTCGTTGTCATCGTACAGGTAGATCAGCTTGCCGAGGCCGAGGTGGCCGGCAAGCGACGCCGCTTCGGAGGCTACCCCTTCCATCAGGTCGCCGTCGCTGACGATGCCGTAGGTGTAGTGGTCCACCAGCTCGCCGTCCGCGCCCGGATAGTCGTTGAAGTGCGCGGCCAGATAGCGCTCGGCGATCGCCATGCCGACGCCGTTGCCGAAGCCCTGCCCGAGCGGACCGGTGGTCGTTTCTACTCCCGGCGTTTCATGCACCTCCGGGTGACCGGGCGTGATGCTGCCCCACTGCCGGAAGTTCTTGATCTCCTCGAGGGGAAGGTCGTAGCCGGTCAGGTGTAGCAGCGCGTACAGCAGCATGGAGCCGTGACCCGCGCTCAAAACGAAGCGGTCGCGGTCGACCCACTGCGGATCCGTCGGGTTGTGGCGGAGATGACGCGTCCAGAGGACGTACGCCATAGGCGCGGCACCCATCGGCATGCCGGGATGACCGCTGCTGGCCCTCTCGACCGCGTCCACGGCCAGAAAGCGAATGGTGTTGATCGTGCGCTCGTCGAGCTCGGTCGGCTGAATCAGGTCGAGAGTAGAGGCGTCGGGCATGAGGCGGGGACGATGACGGGGAATCGGGTGGGGCGCGGCGCGGTTACCGCCAGCCGGTGAATCGCAGGGGAGGCGGCAACCGTCCGGCACAGCGGTAAAGCCTGTCGGCACCTAGGTAATAAAGGCAATCGCCCGGCAGAGATGCAGCGCCTTTCTGAAAGATACGGTCAAATGGACGTGAAAGGGTTGCACCGTGCCCTCTGAAGCACGCTTCACCCGGCCGCCGATTCAATGAGCGACCCCATGCAATCGACCGTCCGGCTATCCGCCGTCACGAAGCGGCCGTTGATCATCACCGTCGGCGTGCTGTTCACGCCGACGCGCTGCGCCTGCTGGTACACGAGCCGAATCGCTCCCATGTACCGGTCGTCCTCTATCGCCGAAAGCACGGCCTGTCGATCCATCCCGATCGACTCCGCGATGTCCGCCAGCTCATCGGTAGAGAGCCCGGCAGGGGACTGCCGCTGATACTGTGCGTCGAGCATCTCAAGAAAGGACCCGGCGCGATGGGCGGCGTACAGCGCTTCAATCTGGTTGACCGATTTTTGTCCGAGGGGAATCGGTTTGAACACGAATCGGACCCGGTCCCCGTACTGGTCGATCAGGCGTTTCGTGACGGAGTGAAAGGTAGCGCAGTGCGGGCAGTTCGGGTCGAAGAACTCGACGACAGTGACCGCGTCCGCATTGTCGGCACCCACGACCGGGTCATCCATGCCGACCAGCGTCTTGTATTGCTGAACGGCGCTTCGCGACTCGTCATAGCCGCATGCCGCCGGCCCGGAATCCGACGAGAGAACAGCCGGTGCAGCGATCGAGGCGGTCAGTGCCGCCGTTCCGTCCACGCCGGGCGCGCCCTTGCTGGAGGAAAGCGCGTCATACGCCGCGTAGTCAGCACCGACCAGAACGAGCGTAAGCGCGACCAGGTAGAGAACGAGCGCCGTCTCTCGACGGAACGTACGAGGAGTAAAGGAGGAGGAAGCCATCACAGCAACTTGGGTGCGAGGAGAAACGAACGTCGATGCCACGACGAAGGCGAGAGAAAGGCCCAGCGACAGCCCCGTCGCGATGGCGATGGCCCCGGCGCCGCCCGGTCCGCCACTGGCCGCTACGAGGTAGTACGTCGCCAGTCCACCCGCACCGGCCAGAAGGACCAACCGCGCCATGGCAACCCACCGGCCGAACCGCGGGGCCAGGTAGGAGACGACGAAAAACAGAATGCTCACGAGCGCCGTGACGGCCAAAAGACCGGTCATCACGTGTAGAGACGGGAGGCCGGCCACGAACGGCATGCCGCCGTGGATGGCGCGGCTACACGAGGCCAGATCCCCCGGCACGAAGCTCACGCCCAGGCAGCCATTCGGAAACCCGACCGCGAGCTGCAGCCCCGCGTGCATGTTGACGATAATTCCGAGCAACGATCCGATGAGGACGACCCGCTCCATCACCGGACGGTACGCCGATACGTAGAGCAGGAGAGCGCGCGATGACATGCAACCGGGACGGGGACGACGGAAAGGAATGTCGGCGCGCGACGCACCGCAACGGGGTGACGCCGCTGGCGGTTGGACTCAAGACGCCACCTTCCGTTAAGTTCCACCAACTGCACGCCGTCCCTCCCCTTCCCCTGTCCGCTTCTCGTGTACATCCCCGCCCGCTGGTCGCCGGCTCTGTATCGCCTTCTACAGCCGGCGTACGACCCATTCGCCCACCTCGTGTCCCGCGAGGCCCGGCGGCGGGCCGTGGCAGCCCTCGACCCACCCGCTGATGCTGTCGTGCTCGTTGCCGGGTGCGGCACCGGGCTGTCCCTGCCACTACTCGCGGACGTGCTGCACCGCGGCTGGATCGAAGCAATCGACACCGCCCCGGCCATGCTGGGTCAGGCGCGCCGGCGAGCCGACGCGTGCCGATCAGCGGAAACCGGTATCGGGGTTCGGCTCGAGAACATCACAGAGCTTCCGTTCCCAGACCACACCTTCGACGCCATCCTATCCGCCTACGTCCTGGATCTTCTCCCGCCCGCGGAACGACGCCGCGCGTGCCGGGCGCTTGCCAGGGTCACTCGACCCGGAGGACGCCTCATCACCGTCACACCTGCTCTCGCGAGGCGTCCGGGCGACCATCTCTTGCCGTACCTCGCCCGGCTCTTCCCACCGCTACTCGGCGGAGGTCGCCCCATCGACCTGCGTCCCCTGCTTCGCGAGACTGGCTGGCGAATCGCGGCGTCCGAGAGAAGCCGAAACGCCGGACTGGCCAGTCAGATCATCACGGCCCACCGACCGTGACCCGGCCGCGAACAGCCGGTCGTGTCCCGCGTACCCGTCCCGCTTCATTGACCGCTCCCAACACAGATGGTCCCGTGGACGAGTTTATCTCCCTGAATCCGGTCCTGGTCCAGCGCCTGATCGGCACGCTGATCATCGTTCTCGTCGCGCTCGTCCTCACGGCCATTGGCCGCCGGGTCGCACTCGCGACGTTCGACGAGCAAGAACGCCAGTACATTGCGTCCAAGTGGCTCTCGCGGCTGATCTGGCTCGTTGCCATTACGCTGACGGTCGCGCTCTGGTCGCCAAACGCCAGCCAGTTCATCACCGTCCTCACCATCATCGGCGCCGGCCTCGCCGTGGCGTTGCGCGATGTCCTCCTCAGCTTCGTCGGCTGGCTCCACCTGCAGCTCCATCCCCCCTTCCGGCGCGGCGACCGCGTCGAGATCAACGGCGTCCGCGGCGACGTGGTCGACATCGGGCTCACGCAAACCACCATGCTGGAGGTCGGCGAATGGGTCGAGGCGCACCAGAGCACCGGCCGTCTCGTCCACGTTCCAAACGGCTGGATCTACATCCACGGCGTCAAGAACTACACGGAGGGCTTCGAATACCTGTGGTTCGAGCAGTCTATCAT
>JAAAOT010000288.1 GCA_009908725.1 Bacteroidota bacterium
CAACAACGAGCCCTTCCGCGGCCCGGACGATCTGTTCGATCTCGTCCATCGTCATCGCCAGCCCGGTGGGGTTGTTGGGCGTGGTCAAGACGGTCATCACGGCGCCGGTGTCGACCACGGCGCGCTCGATGGCATCCGCATCAAAGGAAAGATCATCGCGCGGCGGAACCGGCGTCAGATCCGCGTTGCAGATACGCGCCACCTTCTCGTACAGGGAGAACATCGGCCGAGGCATGACGACGGGCGTGCCCGGATCCAGAAACGCGGTGCCGAAGGTGTACGTCAGCTCATTGGAGCCATTGCCGACGATGATGCCCTCCGGATCGACACCGTCGCGCTCGGCCAGTGCATCGCGTAATTCGTTAGGCTGCTCGTTCGGATAGCGATTCGCATCGATGTGCGTAAACGCCTCGGCAAGCTCCTGCTTCAGGTCTGCCGGAAGGTCGTACGGACTCTCATTCTGGTTCAACTTCACCTCGCACTCGCTCGGCGCTCCCACCACGTACGCGTGCTCGTCCCGCACGGAGGGGCGAATGAGCGACAGGACGTCATCGATGGAGGAGAGCGCAGGCGTGGAAGGCATTATTGGTCGTGTCGGTTGGAGAAACGAAAGAGGCGATCGACCGCGCCGAACGCGGGTCTTGCAGTATACAGTCTCGAGGAAAAAAACGCGTCGGGATCATTCGTTTTTCTCCTCACCGGAATGCGGGATCGCTGCCGCCGACCCGTCTCCGGACGCCGTTTCCTGCGCAAATCGGCGAAGACGAACGCGAATGGCCTCGGCATGGGCCTGCAGGTTTTCCGCATCCGCGAGCCTGGCGATGGACGGGCCCGTGTCTGCAAGTCGGTCCCTGGTGTACGAGATAATAGACTGCTTCCGGATGAAGTCGTCCACGCTAAGCGCAGATGCGTACCGGGCGGTCCCGCCGGTGGGAAGCACGTGGTTCGGCCCGGCAAAATAGTCACCGACCGGCTCGGAGGAGTAGGGGCCAAGAAAGATGGCGCCCGCATGCCGGATGCGCGTCATCGTGCTCCAGTCATCCTCGGTCAGAATTTCGAGGTGCTCAACCGCCAGCTCATTTATCACCTCGATGGCCTCGTCCAGGTCGGCCGTCACGATACATGCGCCGTATGATGCGAGCGCCTTTCGAATTGTATCCGCCCGTGGGAGATCCGGCACCATGCTCTCCACGTGCTTCTGTACGGCCTCGGCGAGGGGACGATGCGGCGTCACGAGAATGGCGGAGGCGCGCTCGTCGTGCTCGGCCTGCGACAGGAGGTCAGCGGCAACGTATTCCGGATCGGCCGAGGCATCGGCGAGAATACCGATTTCGCTCGGTCCGGCGACGCTGTCGATATCCACCCGGCCGAACACCTGTTTCTTAGCCGCTGCGACGAAAGCATTGCCCGGACCGACAATCTTATCGACCGCAGCCACGCTCTCGGTCCCGTACGCGAGTGCGCCAACGGCCTGGGCGCCGCCGACCCCGTACACGTGTTCGAGACCGAGGAGATGCGCGGTTGCGAGCACCAGAGGGTGGGGCCGCCCGCCGTCCTTGGGCGGGGATACGAGATGGATCTCCTCTACGCCGGCCTCCTGCGCAGGAATCGCATTCATGAGGAGGCTGGACGGGTAAAAGGCTGTCCCGCCCGGCACGTAAAGGCCCACGCGATCCATCGGCACGACACGCTGGCCGAGAAGGACGCCGTCGCCGTCGTCGGTGAACCACGAATTTTGAACCTGCCTGGCGTGGAACCGGCGAATATTCTCCTCCGCGTCTTTCAGGATCTGCCGGAGATCCGGATCCAGGGCATCGGAGGCCGCCTCAAGCTCGGCGGCCGGCACCTTAATCGGATCGGGGCGAACGCCGTCGAAGCGCTCCGACAATGCCTGCACTGCCTCATCGCCGCGCTTTCGGACCTCCAGCAGGATGGATGCGACGGACTGATCCACCTCATCGCTAAACGTCGCATCCCGGCTGAGAATGGCGTCCAGGCGCGCTCGATCGGACGGGGAAATAATGGGAATCATGAGGTGCAGGTCTCGTTTCGGTCGTCGGCACAGGACGCGTGCGGGGAGGTCGACGCCGGACCGGACGGCGGCGATGACTCACCGCGACCGGTTTCGGAGCCGGACAGGTCTGGGGGAAACGCGTCCCCCCCGAGGCGCACAAACGTATTCCCTCAGCGGCATCGGGGTTTCAGTTGGAACCGTCCGGCCGGATTCGTACGGGGATGGTGACAATGTCCCGGGTGCAGCGGTGCATGCAGTCGGCGCCGAGCGATCATCCGGTGCGTGCGCGGCCTCTGTTCATCCCGGGCAAACAATCGCTGAACAACCTGCAACTCTCCGTGCCGCACCGTACGTTCCTGTTGACGAATCGATCGAACACCCATCGACACACCGCATCGTATGCACTACGCCGTCATCATGGCCGGGGGAATCGGGAGCCGGTTCTGGCCTCGAAGCCGCCAGGAGATGCCGAAACAGTTCTTGAATGTTTTCGGCGACGCGACGCTGATTCAGAATACGGTGGCGCGGCTGCAAGGACTCATCCCGCCGGAGCGCTGCCTTATTGTTACGCACGAGCGGTACGTGGAGCAGACCAAACGGCAGCTTCCAGCGGTTCCGGATGAGAACATTCTGGCGGAACCGATCAGCCGCAACACCGCCCCCTGCATCGCCTATGCGGCGGTCAAACTTGCCGAACGAGACCCGGACGCCACGATGGTCGTCCTCCCGGCGGACCACGTGATCCGGGACGTGGCTGGCTTCCACTCCGTTCTCGACGTCGCGCTGGAGAAAGCGCAGGACCCGGAGTCGCTCGTGACAATCGGAATCGAACCGACGTACCCGGCGACCGGCTACGGCTACATCCAGTACGACGACTCGGACGAAACCGACGACGACACGCTTCGGGCGTTGTCCGTGAAAACCTTTGCCGAGAAACCGGATGAGCAGACGGCCTCTCGTTTCCTGAACTCAGGCGACTTCCTCTGGAACAGCGGCATGTTCATCTGGCGGGCGGACACGATTCTGTCGGAACTGGAAACGCATCTACCGGAATGCCACGCAGCCTTCCAGCCGGTCCGCCCCGTCGTGGACACCGATGAAGAGGAGGACCGCGTTGCCGATGCCTTCCAGAACAGCCCGCGCATCTCGATCGACTACGGCGTGATGGAGCAGTCCGAGCGCGTCTTCGTCGTGCCCGGCTCGTTCGGCTGGAACGACGTCGGCGACTGGAAGGCCGTGTTTGAAGAAAGCCAGCGCCGCGGACTCGACGACGATCAGGGCAACGTGGTGCCGGATGACGCCCGCGTGATCCTGCACGATTCCTCCCGATGCCTCGTCAACAGCGACGACCGTCTGGTGGTGCTCGTCGGCATGCACGACACCGTCGTAGTCGACACCGACGACGCCATCCTCGTCTGCGACCGGGAGAACGCCCAGCAGGTGAAAAATGTCGTGGACTACCTTCGCTCCCACCAGCTCGA
>JAAAOT010000173.1 GCA_009908725.1 Bacteroidota bacterium
ACTGCACCTGACCTTCCCGAACCGATTGCCCCGGGATTGGGGCCGTCGCTAATTCTCTCACCGGATATCGCCCGCACCTACTTCCACAAAATTCGTTGCACTCCCAGGCCGCGAAACGACGGGTCCAACCCCGACTCCCGGCATAGCCGTCAACGGTCCAACGGTCAACGGTCCAACGGTCAACGCCCCAACGGTCAACGCCCCAACGGTCAACGCCCCAACGGTCAACGATCCAACGGTAAACGATCCAACGGTCAACGTCTGCCAGGACGTACCACGCGGGCAGAAGGGGCGTTATCCAAATCCCAGATCCGCAATCCCCAATCCCCAATCCCAAATCCTCAACTCCCTTTCTGCATAATGAAGATCCTCGGATGTAGGCCGCCCACCTGGACGCGGCGGACGTGGCGGACGTCGAAGGAGACGCTGCCGGCGGCAGAGACGTCCTGGAGCGCTCCGCTGAAGGGGCCGGGTTTGAGAACGAGGACGACGAACCACCCGCTTTCCTGTAGAACGCCGTGGACGGCGAGAAGGAGTTTGCCGTAGAAGGAAACGAGGTCGAGCCCGGAGCCGAGGCGCTTTCCGAACGGAGGGTTTGTGACGACGAGGTCGGGGGGCGTCTGCACCTGGTCCTGGAGCGCCAACGCATCGCCCGCTCTGATGTGAATGCGGTTCTCCAGCGACTCGGCGGCGACGTTTCGCCGGGCCCCCTCGACCACCTCGGCACTTCGGTCGATGCCGACGATCGTTGCGTCCGGCCAGTACCGCGCGGCCTCGATCGGGATCGTGCCGCTGCCGCAGAACGGGTCGATGACCACGCCGGGCGGGCCCGTCAGGTGGGGGAGTCGCAGCAACGCGTAGGCGACGTTCGGGCTCAGCGCGGCCGGAGGCTGGAAGACCCGATACTGCCGTTTGCTGAGGGCCGAGTCGGTGATCTGCGTGCTGACGCGCACGCGGCTTCCGCGGACGTCCACGCGCACCTCCAGGTCATAGTCCTCCAGGTCGACGTCCGTGCCGTAGCGGTCAACGAGTCCCGCTCCGGCGGCGCGCATCACGTCTACACTGGTAAACGCGTGATCGCCGCGGCGTAACGTGGACACCCGAAACGACGAGGCGCCGGCCATGCCCGGAACGTCGTGCTCAGACAGGACCGCGCGGATCGTTGCCAGCGGATCCGTTTCTGGCAGGTCGAACGTATACTCCGGGGCCAGGATGTGATGAACGGACCGGAGGGACCGCGCGATGTCCAGCACAACCTCCCGTGACGCCTCGCCGACTACATAGGTATAGCTCGTCATACCGTCCGGTGTGGCCTGAGACGCGGCCACGGACACACTGGCGGCACGGGCCGCCTCCTCGAATTCCTCCGCTGTGATGTCCTCGAGTCCCTGATTCGTTGTCAGGAGCAGCGGCGTACGGTCAGGGCTGCGGAGGAGGCGAACGGATGACATGGGTTCCGTGAGACGATCGGAGCGCGGCGACACCGGGCGCACGAGGGCCTCGCGCGACCGTTTCGGTGCCGCCACCGTGACGAAACGGGCCGTGCGCCGCTCACTCCGTGTTTGAGTCTAAAAGTAGACGGTGGCACGCACGACGCCCGCAGTGGTTACGACCGTGTTGTCACCGGTCAGGATCTCCAGCCGGCCTTCGACCGAGAAGCTAAATCCGTTGGCGAGGAAGTACTCCGCACCGCCGAATCCGGAGAGGACAAGGTCGGAATCGCCGTCGGCCGGACCGGGCGGCTCAATGTTGAGGATGCGGAGTCCGGGTCCGGCGTAGGGGGCGACTCGTCCCTGACGAAAGAAGAAGCGGCCGTCGGCCCCGACGGAGAGGGCATCCTGTCCGTTTTCGCGTGAGATAAAGCCGAGTTCAGGCGCGAGAACGAACTGGTCGGTGAGCCAAATAGGGAGCGAGACGGTTCCCGGGACGGTGAACGTGTTAGGAGAATCCTTGAGGCCGGCCGAGATTCCGACCGTTGTCGGGGAGGGCGTGGACTGTGCGAATGTGGAGGGGGTGATCAGAAGCAGGGAAAGACCCGCAATCAGTGCGGTAACGAGGCGTCGATTCATAAGGCAAAAAAGGGATCGATAAACGGGGTCGAAAGGGCGGCCATGCGACGCCTCTCCGACGGGGAGGGATCGGTGCGGTTTCCTCGGCTCCCCGCGGCAGCCCGCCTTGCCGGTTGATCGAGACGCCTACCCGTCGGCCTCCTGGCCCTGACGGATCGTGGCCTGGATCTGCCGGGCGGCTTCTTGCTGCCCCACGGCCATGTAGATCTTCGAAAGCGCGTTGCCGGCTGACGTTGTGCGCCAGTCGTCTGCGCCGAAGCGTTCGTTCATCACGCGGAAACTTTGCTGCAGCGGGGGAATGGCGTCCCGGACGCGCCCCTGCTGGGCCCAGATCACCCCTCGAATCCCTTCGGCGGCGGTGATCTGCCAGTGGTCGGGTGGAAGCACGGCCTTCAGCACGTCGATACCCTCATTGATCAGGGGTTCGGCCTCCTGCGTCTTGCCCCGGTCGGCGAGCAGCCAGCTGAGCCGGACGCACGACGACGCGATGTGCGGGTGGTTCGGTGTAAGCAGCGCTCGTCGAATGTCCAGGCCTCGGCGGTAGTACCGCTCAGCCTTGTCGAGCGAGTCCAGCCGGTGGTAGGTGAGGGCCATGCGGGTATAGGCGTTTGCGAGGGCGACGCTCTCCTCCCCTTCTTCCTGGATGTACTTGTCGATGGCCGTCCGATGCATATCTAGGGCCTCCTCGTGCCGGCCCTGCATCTGGAGGGTGCCGGCGAAGTTGTGGTAGGCATCGGCAGGTACGGTCCGGCCCGCCGATTGGTAAATCTCCAGGTTTTTCCTGTAGAGCGACGCGGACTCGTCATAGTTTCCCCATTCGCCATTCACGATGGCCCGGCCGGAGCGGGACCCAATCGTGCGCGGGTCGTTCGATCCGTAGGCGTCGACGAGCCGGTCGAGGGCTGCGGCGTGCAGGGAGTCAGCGGACCGGTAGCGGGCCTGCCGGAAGAGCGACCGGGCGAGCGCGTTTTCCGTCGCCGCCAGTTCATAGGGTTCCACGTCCGGGTTCTGGTGCCGCGTCTGGAGGGCATGGTACAGCATCGAGTCCGCCTGCGGGTAGAGGCCCATGCTGGCGTAGACGTTGCCGATGACCGTCTCGACCTCGGCCTGGACGAGGGGTTGGCCGGCAAGGTCGGACCGGATCCGGCTGGCTCCACGATCGACGACCTCGCGGACGGTCAGGCGCTCTGACGATCCAGCTGAAAACGGGTTTGAGGCGTCGAACAGGCTCGTGATGAAGGATGTCACAGCCTCCGCCTTGTCGCGCTCAGCCGCGATCTGCCGGGCCTGGTACGTGACCGTGACCGCGTACCCGATGAGGAGGACGGCGAACAGGCTGGCGGCGACGACGGCGGATCGATTCCGTTCGAAGAGCTTCTGCACGCGGTATCGCAGCGTACCCCGCCGTGCCCGGACGGGCTGGTTGGAGCGGAATCGCTGCAGGTCCTCCGCCAGGGCGTCGGCCGTTCGATACCGGTCCGCGGGCGCTTTGCGAAGGGAGTGGAGGATGATCGAGTCCAGGTCGCCCCGGAGTCGGCGTTGTAGCTGAACCGGGCTGAGCTGTCGGACGGTGCTGACGTCTTCCGGCGTTACGGTCTGCTGCTCGCTCGGTGGCCCGACGTCGCGGGTCTGAAGCACGATCGTGCTCGGACGGGTCGGGTCTGCCTCGCAGACGGCCTGCACGATGTCGTAGGCCGAGCGCTGGTTGAGTTGATACGGACGATGACCGGTCAGAAGCTCGTACAGGAGCACACCCAGCGCATAGACGTCCGTTGCCGTCGTGATGTCGCCGCCCCGCACCTGTTCGGGAGCGGCGTATTCGGGCGTCATGAGGTGGAAGCCCGTTCGCGTCGACGGAGCGTTCACGAGGTCGCGGTGTGCCGACGCCTCCAGCACCTTCGCGATGCCGAAGTCGAGCAGCTTCACCGTCCCGTCCGGCGTGACGAGGATATTGTTTGGCTTCAGGTCGCGGTGGACGATCAGGTTCTGGTGGGCGTGCTGGACCGCCGCGGCCACCTTCTGAAACAGGTCGATTCGTTCGTCGATCGACAGCTCTTCCTCGTCGCAGTAGGTCGTAATGGGGCGGCCCTCGACGTACTCCATCACGAGGTACGGACGCCCGTCTTCCGTCGTCCCCCCGTCCAGGACGCGCGCTATGTTCGGGTGGTGCAGGGAGGCGAGGATCTGCCGTTCGGCCCGGAAGCGTTCCACGGCGTCGCGGTCCGGGAGCCGCCGCATCAGCTTGATCGCCACCTCCTGCTCGAAGGAGCCGTCATCGCGCTGGGCGTGGTATACGGTGCTCATCCCGCCCCGCCCGATCTCCCGGTCGACGCGGAACGGCCCTAGCCGCGTGCCCGCATCGATCCCGGCGTCCAGATCTCGATCCGAGCCCAGCGCCTCCGCGATGTCGCCCGCGAGCCGGTCCCTCCACTCGCTCGTGTCGACGTCTTCAAGGAGTTCTGCAGCGTGAGCGGCCGCGTCCCGGTCGAGGAAATCCATCTCGGCATCCTCCTCAAGAAGGGATCGGACGTCCTCGCGCAGGTCCGGGTCGTCGCAGATCTCGTCGAGCACCGACGTCGGGTCGTCGGGGTTACGGTCGAGCGCTTCATCGAGAACAGCGTTGATTTCGGTCCAGCGCTCGGGCGACATGCTCATGAAAGACGGGGTCAACGACCGACAGGTCAGGGAGAAAACGTTATGCGGCGGGGAGATGCAGGCCGGAAGAGGGTGGGATGAAAAGGGCCGGTGGCCACCGACGCACGCTCAGGATGCGACATCGATGCTCCACCGGCCGTACAGGATACGACGAAGCGTGCTCAGTCCTCTTCTTTGAGTGCACGGGCGAGCCAGAGCTTTGCCTTACGCCAGTCTCGCCGAACCGTGCGGGCGGAGACGTCCAGGAGCTCCGCGATCTCTTTTTCTTTCATCCCTCCGAAGAACCGGTATTCGACGACACGGGCAAGCCGATCGTCGACGGACTCCAGCTGGTCCAGCGCCTGATCCAGCGCGATGAAAAGATCCGCCGAGCCACTGGCGCCGCCCACGCTTACGTCTTCCAGGTTGAGGTGAGGGGCGTCGCCGCCGCGCTTTTGCGCCTTCTTTCGCCGGGCGTAATCCACGAGGATATTCCGCATCACGCGGGACGCCATCGCGAAGAAGTGCAGGCGACTTTGCCATTCTACCTGCGTCTGGTCGATCAGGCGGAGGTAGCACTCATGAACCAGTGCCGTGGTGCCGAGCGTGTGGCCCGACCGTTCACCGAGAAGGCGGCGATGGGCCACTTGGCGCAGCTCCTGATACACTTCTTCCCAGAGCTGATCGCCGGCGGCACGGTCACCGTTCTGGTACCGCCCGAGAAGGGTCGTCACATCTGCTGTCGTGGCCATGGGGGAGGGGGAAGCCATCGTCGAGGACCGGTATGCGATGCACGAAATTCGAGAAGGCCTTCAGGTAGCGCGTAGGAGCATGTCCGCGGCGTCAGCCCGTGGAGATCAGCGCGTGGAGCGCACATGCCGCCGGCACGCGAGAAACGCAGCTACACAGGGGAAGCCGCGTTCACGTGGGGACGCGTAACGAACGGATGGCAGTAACCAGGTCCGGGTCTGTGAAGCCGCAGACGTCGTCCGGGCAGACCCGATGAAGCCCTTCCTGACACCCTTTGCGCCCACTCTGTGATACGACAGTGAAGGCACGATGCCGACAGCGGGCGCCGGGACGTGTTTTCCGTCTCTTCATTTAGGTCGTCCTAATGCCTACAGTGAGGTGCGGCGGAAAACGACGTAGTCACACCGCCTTCCTCAAGGACCACATGGGTCTGGACGACCGCCGGATGTCATCCGTTACACTACAAACAGTCGCGTGTGTAGAGACGGTTGATCCCGTGGGGATATATCAGGATACATCGGTTGTTACAGGAATGCAATGCCGATGCGCGCTGGAGGCACCAATTAATGGCTTCGAAAAGCGGATGATCGAAGATAAGCCACGAGGAGGACCGACACTGTCTGGCTGCTGATTTGCCGCGGGATCCGGTCGGTCATCATCTGAGGCACGGCGATGGCACGTGCGAATCGTGAACCTGACGCCAAGATTGCGGAAAGGGTCGTTCTTGCCGTTCAGAAGTTGAAAAGTGCGGCTGTCTCAACTTTATTGGGACGATATGCCGGATTGTACGACTCTCGTTCTCCGGCGTCTGTGCCGCTGTGTTCGCCCCGCCTGATGCCTCCCCTACATGTATCTCAGTAAACTCGAACTGCACGGCTTCAAGAGCTTTGCCGAGCCGACCACCCTGGCCTACGATCCGGGCGTGACGGCGATCGTCGGCCCGAACGGATGCGGAAAGTCCAACATCGTGGATGCCGTTCGCTGGGTGATCGGGGAGCAGCGGCCGACCGTTCTTCGATCCGAAAAGATGGAAAACGTGATCTTCAACGGCACGGCCGATCGCCGACCGCTGGGGATGGCCGAAGTGCAATTAACCATCGAGAACAACCGTGGCGTTCTGCCGACGGAGTACTCTGAGGTCACGATCGGTCGCCGACTGTTTCGCGACGGCAAGTCGGAGTACCTGATGAACGGTACGCAGTGCCGGCTGAAGGACATCACCAGCCTGTTCATGGACACGGGCATGGGCGCGGAAGCGTACTCCGTCATCGAGCTCAAGATGATCGATGAGATCCTGTCGGGCTCGACCGAGGACCGCCGCCGCATGTTCGAGGAGGCGGCCGGGATCACGCGCTACAAGATGCGCCGGCGGCAGGCGCTTCGAAAGCTCGACAACACGCAGACGGATCTTGACCGTATCCGCGACCTGACGGATGAGATCGGATCGCAGGTTCGCCGTCTGAAGAAGCAGGCGAAGAAGGCGTCGAAGTACAACGAGTTCACCGATCGGCTCCATGAACTGGAGCTGATTCTGGCCCAGGTCGAAGTGTCGCGACTGACCTCACAGCGCCGCACGTTGCAGGAGGAGCAGGAGAAGCAGGAGCAGCGCAATGCGGAGCTTGCTGATCGAGAAGAGACGGCAGAGGGACGGTTGGCCGAACTGCGCACCACACTTCAGCAGCGCGAGGAGGCCCTTCAGAACCGTCGCGAGGCGCTGCAGGAGCACCGCACGAAGGTTCGCGACATGGAGTCGGAGCAGCGCCTGCAGCGTGAGCGCCTCGATCGGGCTCGCCGAGACCGAAATCGCGCTCAGGAGGCGCAGACGGAAGCGACAGAGCGACGGGCGGAACTCGTTGAGGATGTAGAACGCCTTGAGGAATCGCTCGAAAAGGCCCGTCCCGCACTCGAGGAAGCCGAGACTGCGCTATCGGACGCACGGGACACCCGCGACGCGTCCAAGCACCGAGCCGAGGAGCTGCGCGAACGCGTGCGAACCCTTCGCAGCAAGGCTCAGTCTGCCGAGCAAACCCTGTCGGAACGTCGCCGTGAGCTCGATCGGTTGACCAACCGGCTCGACCTGCTCGAGGAAGAGCGCGACCGGGCGCGCGACCAGGCGGGGGAGCTGCAGTCGAACGTCGACGTCCTGGACACGCGTGTGGAGCGCGCCGAAGCTGCCCGCGCCGAAGCCGAACGTCGCCGGGATGAGGCCGAGCGTGCCGTTCTTGCGATCCAGGATGAAAAGGATGCCGCCCGCGACGACCTCGACGACGCCCGTGAGACGCTCCGGGAGGTCGAACGGAGACGGGACGCGGCGGCAGCCGAGGTGGAACTCCTCGAAGGCCTCGTGTCGAGTTACGACGAGTTTTCCGATGCCGTTCAATTTCTGGCCACGGAGGGCCCGATCGACGATCTGCAGACCGTCGCGGACGTTCTTGCATGCGATGAGGAGGTCCGGGTGGCGCTCGACGCGGCGCTCGGGGATCTTGCGTCCTGCGTGGTCGTCGGCTCGGATGCCGACGCGCGTTCGGCCATCCGGCGGCTGCGCGATGCCGGGAAGGGGCAGGCCACGTTCCTCGTGCTGGATCGCCTGCCGGTGCCCGTCTCGAATGGCGACGCACCGGCCGGGACGCGGCCCCTTCGACGCTCGGTTCGCACCGCGGACGCCCGGTACGACCGGCTCGCGGACGTGCTGCTTCACGGCTGCTATCTCGCTGAAACGCTTGATGACGCGTCCGACGCTGCCGATGCGATCAACGGTGCCGACCGGATCTTCGCCCCGACGGGCGAGTGGACGGACGCGCGAGGCGTCATGAAGGGCGGCAGCCAACAGGATAACACCTCACCCGTCGCAAGCCGGCTCGGCCGTCGCGAGCAGCTGGAGCGTGCGAAAGAGCAACTGGGCGATCTCGAGGCGGAGGTTGAGTATCAGCAATCCGTCGTCGACGATGCAAAGGATAGCCTGCAGTCGATCCGCGTCGAACCCACGGAGGACGCTCTCACGGAGGCCGAAAACGCCCTCTCCGAAGCCGACAGTCGCCTCGACCGGGTCCGCTACGAGCGAGAATCCATCGACGAGCGACGGGATGAACTGAGTGAGCGTCTGGAAGAGCTATCAAATGAGCTTGAGGAGGGAAGCGACCGGGTCGACGCCCTCCGCGAAGACGTAGACCGTGCGGCAGAAGAAGTGGAACGGCTCCGCAGCCGGCGGGCCGACGCCGAGGAGGCCCTGGATGAGGCGGAAGAGGCGGAGCGCAATGCCGTCGACGCTTTCTCCGAGGCCAATGTGGCGGCCGTGGAGGCGCGCAACCGCGTGCAGAATCTCGAGCGCGAACTTGAGCGGACGCGCGAGCAGATCGAGGACATCGATCGCCAGACGGAACGGCGGACCGAGGAAATCGCACAGCTCCGTGACACGATTGAGTCGGCGATGGATGCCCAGTCCGACCTCGATGAGAAAATCGAGGCAGCGCGCGAGGGACGGGACGAGCGCGAGGCGGACGTCGAAGAAGCCGAAGAGGCGCTCGGTGCCACGAAGAAGCAGATCAACGACGTAGAGAAACGCCTACGCGAAATCCGCCAGGAGCGGGAGGCAGCAGTCAAGGCTGAGAACCAGGCCGCTGTGCGACTGGCAGAAATCGGGACCCGCATGCAGGACCTGCTCGAAAGCGTCGACGAAGACTACGAAAGAGACCTAGCGACCCATCCCATCGACGTGCCGGACGACCTCGACGTGAAAGAAGCGGAGAACGAGGTGCAGAGCCTCCGGCGGAAGATCAAACGCCTGGGCAACGTGAATCCGCTGGCACTCGAAGAGTACGAGGAGGAAAAAGAGCGCCTAGACTTCCTCACCGAGCAGCGCGAGGACCTGGAGGAGGCAGAGGAAACGCTGCTCGAAACGATCGAAGAGATCAATTCAACGGCTGCCGAACGCTTCTTCGAGACGTTCGGCCAGATCAAGGAGAGCTTCTCCAAAATCTTTACCGAGCTGTTCGGAGCCGGTGCGTCGGCGGAGTTGAAGCTGGAAGAGCCGGACAACCCGCTGGACACAGCCATTGACGTTATCGCCCAGCCGAAGGGCAAGCGCCCGGTCACGCTTGAGCAGCTATCGAGCGGGGAGAAAACGCTGACGGCAATAGCGCTCCTCTTTTCCATCTACCTGGTGAAGCCCAGCCCCTTCTGCATCTTGGACGAGGTCGACGCTCCGCTCGACGACGCGAACGTGGAACGCTTCATGAGCCTGATCCGCCGGTTCGAGGGCGACACCCAGTTCATCCTCGTGACGCACAACCAGCGGACGATGGCCCTCGCCGACCGAATGTACGGCGTGACGATGGAAGATCAGGGCGTCTCGAAACTGGTCGGCGTCGAGTTCGACGAAGCCGTCGAGATGGCCGGGTGAGGACTGGGGATTGGGAATTGAGGGTTGAGAATTGAGGGTGCTGAATCGCTGAACCCTGAACTTTGAACCCTGAACCTTGCCCCCTGAACCCCTTATGCAGCCTGCTTCCGGTAGCGACCCGGCGTTTGGCCCATCTCCAGTTTGAACCGGCGGCCGAAGGAGGCGGCGCTGCTGTAGCCTACGTGCTCGGCGACCTCAACCATTGGCGCGGTGCCCGTTCGGAGCAGTCTCGCGGCCTCGCGCATGCGCCAGCGAGTAACGTACTCCATCGGCGGCTCGCCCATCACGCTGGCAAACCGTTCGGCAAAGGCAGAGCGGGACAGCGCGGCTACGTCAGCAAGCGTCTCGACCGTCCAGTCTGTGGCGGGGGCGTTGTGTATCGCCTCAATCACAGGCGCGATGTGCGGGTCGTTCAGCGCGCGAAGCAGTCCAGGCGCGGCGTCTTCCAGGCGCGTCATATGCTCGCGCACCACGCGGACGAACAGCACGCAGGCCAGGTAGCTCATCGCAGCGGGTGCACCGCGGCGCTCACACCGAGACTCGAACGCAATCGCGTCCAGCGTCTGCCGCAGCCAC
Organism: Bacteroidota bacterium; assembly: GCA_009908725.1. GTDB lineage: Bacteria > Bacteroidota > Rhodothermia > Rhodothermales > Salinibacteraceae > Longibacter. The sequence goes on from JAAAOT010000173.1 coordinate 10,429, forward strand.
GGCGCCTGCTCACAGTCCATCGAGCGAACGACAATACGCGGAGGCAGCGCGTCGAGCAGCGGATGCGGCACGGCGAGAGCGAAGTCGATGGTTCCACATATGAGATTCGTTACCGGACCACGACCCGGACGGCGTAGAACGCCGGCGTCGTCCACGCTTGAGATGAGGGACTCGATCGGCGGAGCGGGCGCGCGGAGATTGCTTCGGAACTGACAGGGGGCTCCGTTCGGCGTCACCGCGACATCGCCTGCCCGGAGCATGACCGGCTCCAGTCCTTCCACCTCCAGATAGCATTCGCCTTCGAGCACGACGTGGTACGAGGCAGCGCCTTCCGGCGTCGAGAAGCCCCACGGCGCGTGCATCTCGCTAGGGTAATACCGCGAGCCGCTGGGCTGAAGCTGAAGCAGAGTCGCGCTAAGAAGATCCATGGCCAGTAGAAACAGGTGAATCGGTCGGTTTTCCTGAACGCGTAGACGATCAGTCAATAAAAGCGGACGATTGCATGTCGATCGTCCGGCCTGTCTTCTCTATTGTACGAGACACGTTCGCAGAAGGCAAGACTTGAGCTGTTTCATTCTGCCCAAACACTTGCATTGATTCTGCATTCGCCAGCCGATTTTGACCTAACCGCACCGCGTCATGTCGATTCTCGTCACCACCCCGACCGGAAATATCGGGAGCCGCGTTACCGCTCGCCTCATCGAAGAACGCGCAGATGTTTCCGTTTTCGCTCGGAAGCCGGAGGCATTGCCGGAAGGCGTCCACGCCCACGCCACCGTTCACCAGGGCGACCTCAACAACACCGACGAGTTCAGCGCCGCCCTGGAGGGAGCCGATGCGCTCTTTTTCCTGATCCCGCCCAACATGCAAACCGGTGCATGGCGCGCGTGGCAGCGGCAGATCGCCGAAAACGCGGCGGAAGCGGTTCAGCGCACGGGCGTCGAGCGGGTCGTGGTGCTGTCCAGCATCGGAGCGCAGCGCGATGATATGGGACCAATTTCTGGTCTTGGAGACGGCGAAGATATCCTGGCAGAGGTCGTGCCGAACCTCGTGCGCCTTCGCGCCGGATACTTCATGGAAAACTTCCTCCAGTTCGCCGAAAGCATTGCGCAAGAAGGCACGATTTACCACGCCTTCCCGCCAGAAAAAGCCATGCCGACCGTCGCGACGGTGGATATTGGCAATGTAGCAGCAGAGGTGTTGATGGAGGACTCTTGGAGCGGCGACCTCGTGCGTGGCGTGCACGGCCCGTCCGACATATCGCACGGCGAAGCGGCGAGCATCATCGGTGAAGCCCTGGACGAAGAGATCAACTACGTGCAGGTCCCGGTGGAAGCCGTTCAAGATCAGATGCGGGAGATGGGCCTGTCCGAAGATGTCGTAGCGAACTATGGCGAGATGATCATCGGACTCACCAACATCTCCCACGACGACATCGAGCCGCGAACGGAAGCGACGACCACGCCGACCACGCTCCACGACTTTGCCCAACGCGCGATCGCTCTCGCCGTGAAGGGGGCTAAGAAGCAGATGGCAACGTAGCCGAAGTAAACGTAGCCGAAGTAAACCCAGGGGCTATGTGAACAGGTAGCTGCGGAGGTTAAAGAAAAATCGCCATGCGACCTGAAACCACTCGACGATATTTTGCTCAATGCGAGGAGGCTGACGATGCACGTCGTCAGCCCTCTTCGTTTGTTGGAATCGTTCATTCCGCAAATGCAACACAGCGGTCGGATACCGAGCGTTTCCCGTGCGTATGGGACTACTCTAATCTAGCCTGATCGCACCGCCGCAACTATGTTGCCTGCCATGCTCGCTCAACTTCAGGCGCTTTTTTCGAATGAGGAGCCGTCTCCTGAATTGTCCGCTCTCGAGATCGTAGGTGTGCTGATTCTTACGGTCGCGGTCGGATATGCAGCCTACTACGCCATTCACCGCCTTGTGCGGATGATCACGCGGCGGATGAACATTCAGTTGCCTCTTCGCGGGGCCCTTCTCCGCCGTACGCGAGGGCCGCTCCGGTTGATGGTGCCGGTGCTGAGCCTGTTCGCTGTGCTTCCCAGTGTGCGTGATGGCCTCGGCGAAGCGGCGCCCTGGGTCGCTGGCGGAATGCAGATTGTGTTCGTGGCAGCGGTCACGTGGCTCGTGGTGGCCCTGCTGCTCGCCGGCGAGGAGGCGATCGCCGAGCGCTACGCCACAGACGCGCCGGACAACCTGAAGGCGAGGAAGATCGTCACGCAGACGCGCATCCTGCGGCGGATCGTGTCCACGGCCGTCGTGGTCATTGCCGGAGCGATCATTCTGCTCCAGTACGAACCGTTCCGGGAGCTCGGCGCGGGGATCCTGGCGTCGGCCGGCGTCTTCGGGATCATCTTCGGTATTTCCGCCCAGCGGACGCTCGGCAACGTGGTGGCCGGGATCCAGATCGCGTTCACGCAGCCGATTCGTGTGGACGACGTGGTGATTGTGGAGAACGAATTCGGGTGGGTCGAGGAAATCACGCTGACGTACGTGGTTGTCCGCGTGTGGGACAAACGGCGGATCGTGATGCCGATCACGCACTTCGTCGAACAGCCGTTTCAGAACTGGACGCGGACGTCGTCCGATCTGCTCGGAACCGTCTTCCTGTACGTCGACCACACGACGCCGATTGACGCGGTGCGCGAGAAGCTCCAGCACGTCGTGGAGCAGTCCGAGTACTGGGACGGGGAGGTCTGCAAGTTGCACGTGACGAACACGACCGAGCGCACCGTTGAACTGCGCTGCACGGCCAGTGCGAAGAGTGCGCCGGACCTGTGGGAGCTGCGGTGCGGCGTGCGCGAGCAGATGGTCGCGTTTCTGCAGACGGAGTACCCCGACGCGCTTCCGGCGGTGCGGACGCGCATTCAGGACGGACCGAACGGAGTCGTGGCGATGCTGTCGGACAAAGGCGATGGCGGCAGCAGCACGTAAGAGCAAAACGAGGCTGGCTACTGGCACTGGTGAACACAGAACACCCCGACCGGCTCAAAATGAAGCCGTCGGGGTGTGTCTACGTGTTATGCTTTGCGGGCGGTCTGGCCGCCGGCATCCGAAGGGAGCGAAGCGATCAGGCTACGCCACTTCGCGGTTTTCCGGCTTTGAGGCATCCTCCGGCCAGAGGCGACCCACCTGCTGCTCTGCGTCTTCCGACACAAACGCGGGTGCTGCATCCGGCTGAGACTCGCGCGTGTCGTCAACGGGCGACGGCTCGGTGCCGGCGCGGCTCGACAGCATGATGAGAAGCGGCGCGAGCACGAGCATGGTCACGAGGGACCACATCAGGCTTTGCGTCCAGAACTCCGCACGAACGGTGTCAATCATGGCGCCCCCGAAGCTCGTGAGCACCCAGACACCGATGGCGGCTAGGGCAAAGGTGAGTAATCGTTTCATGGCGTGTGTGAGGCGAATCGTTGAGCGGCGGCGACCCGAAGGCCGCGCAACGCGGTGGATTCGCTACCTTTTTTTGTCGTGGATCCAGGGGGCATACGGAATCTGCTCATCGGAGGCTCTCCACCCGACGAAGACGCGGAGCACGCGTCCCGTGGGTGGAAACACCCGAAAACAGATCATCACTACATGATACGAGGGTCGTTACCGAAACCCGACGGTACAATTATGAACGTCGCGTGTCATTCTGTATGCTGACGTACCATTCCTGCGAGAATGTGTGTCACGCACACGCAATGCTAACGTTACATTCGCGTTATTCCGCCGTCTGGATCCGGTAGAGCGGTAGTGTACCTCTAAATGACTTGTTCCCCTGTAATCATTTGGATAAGGGTGCACATAATCCTGCGGGCGATCATTGTACGTCGGGTTCTGGACGACTTGCTGCTCGAGGTGGGTCTTGTCTATGCGGTCCTGCACCGGACCGAGCATATGTAGATGGGGAAACGGCTGAGGTAAGAGAGTGCGGGTGACGCACGAATCGAGTGGATATCCGCATGCCGAATTCCGACATTTCCGTCCGAACCCGTTTTCCTCTCCAATTAGCGGAGCGATGTCTACTCTCTTCAGTGTTGATGCCTACCGGGAGCAGGCCCGGACGCGGCTTCCCGCGATGGTTTACGACTACTACGCCGGAGGGGCGCGAGACGAGATTACCCTTCATGAAAACACGCGGGCGTACGATCGTCTGGCACTTCGTTACCACGTCATGCGAGACGTTGACGAGCGCAGCACGGCAACGCGTGTCGGTGGGCACGAAATCGACCTTCCAATTCTGATTGCGCCGACCGCGTTTCAGCGTCTTGCCAGCGAAAACGGGGAGCGGGACACCGTGCGTGCCGCCGGGGAAAGCGGCACGATCATGATTCTCAGCACACTGGCAACGACGTCGGTGGAGGATGTTGTGAACGCTGCCGCCGGGCCGGTCTGGTTTCAGTTGTACGTGTACCGCGACCGCGAGGCAACGCGCGATCTCGTAAAGCGGGCTGAGGCGGCCGGGTGTTCGGCGCTCGTCCTGACGGTGGATGCCCAGGTCTGGAGTATTCGTGAACGCGACGAACGAAACGGGTTCGCGCTGCCAGAGGGCATCACCATGCAAAATCTGGAGGCGTCCGGGAAGCCGACATTCCCGAAAAGTGAAGGCTCCGGACTCGGTGCCTACGTTCGTAAGCACTTTGACACGAGCCTGACGTGGGCCGACCTTGACTGGCTCGCCGGATTGACGGACTTACCCGTGTGGGTCAAGGGGATCGTTCGGGGAGACGATGCGAAGCGCGCGGCCGACCACGGCGCCGGTGGCGTGATTGTGTCGAACCACGGCGGCCGCCAACTCGATACCGCCCCGGCTACCATCACCGTTTTGCCGGAGGTCGTTCAGGCCCTCGACGGCACCGGGCTGGAGACGCTTGTGGACGGCGGGATTCGTCGCGGAACCGACATTCTGAAAGCCCTCGCTCTGGGCGCACAGGCGGTGTGCCTCGGCCGGCCGATCCTCTGGGGACTTGCCGTGAACGGCCAGGCAGGCGTCCGTCAGGTGCTCGACATGCTCCGGGATGAACTGGAGGTTGCAATGGCGCTCTGTGGCGCTGCCACCGTCGATGACGTCACCCGCGACCTCGTCATGGAGCAGTCCAGGGTGTAACGCAACTCGGAGAGACGAAGTGGGGAAGGGGAAAGACAGAACGGGTGTGGGGATCGCAGGACGGGCCAGGATAAGCGGACGTCTTCCGCTCAACTTTGAACCCTGAACCCTGAACCTTGAACCAACGATCACCCTCCCCGCAGGAGCGGATACGGATTCACGGGGTGCCGGGCCCACGGGCGCTTCAGGTCATCCACGGCCCAGATCGCAAAGTGGAGATTGGACGATTCCGCGTTGCCCGTGGCGCCGACGACACCCAGCCGGTCGCCGGCGTCCACCGGTGTGCCCTCCGCGGCTCCGTTCGCGTATCCGGCAAGGTGGGCGTAATAGTACACGAACGAGGTGTCGGGTGACACCACGTACACGCTTTTCCCACCGAGACCGCCCGTCCGTCGCCGCATCACCGTCCCCTCAGCGGCGGCTACGACCGGCGTCCCGGACGGAGCCATGATATCGATCGCGTGATGCGTCCGCCCGCCGGATCGCGCGTCCTCGAACGTATCGACGAGGTCCGATGCCGGCACGCCGGCCACCGGGAGAACGAGCGGAACCGACGGCGTCCGTCCGGACGGCGTAGACCGCGTCGTTTCAGCGGTTTCGCCGTTGCCGAAGATCGGGGCAGACGACCACGGCGACACCACGCTCAGGTCCACGCTCGCAATACACACGATGACGGCGAGCGCTACGACCGGGACCATCCCCTCCCGCGCCAGCCACATCCAGGACGTGTCGGCAGAATCGGTGTACATACGGGGCTCCTTCTGAAAAACTCATCGCCGATGGCCCGCACGCGGGGAGACCCCGGATGCGCGGCTGTCGACGATCACGAATTGGACTGTAAAGACGCGCCCTGCGGCCGCAAAGTTACGCCCTTTGTCCGGGCATTCTCTGCTTCGGCACCGCAGATCTGTTGCGCCTACCCTTTGATCACACCCAGCGGCCGGAGCTGTGCCACGGCCTGAGAGAGGCCTGCGCCTTCGACGGCTTCCACGACGCCCGCGACATCTTTGTATGCTTCCGGGATTTCCTCACGGACCGTCCGGTCGCTTTCCCCTCGAACGATGATCCCTTCATTCGCGAGTTCGGCCGTGACGTTCCGGTGCCCGGCGGTCTTGCGTGCCTGTCGCCGGCTCATCTTCCGTCCCGCTCCGTGGCACGTGCTCCCGAACGTCTCTTCCATCGCGCGTTCGGTCCCGACCAGAACATAGGAGTAGCGGCCCATGTCGCCGGGGATCAGAACGGGTTGCCCGACCTTCTGGTAGCGGCCGGGGACGAGCGGATGACCGGCCGGAAGCGCTCGCGTCGCGCCCTTGCGGTGGACGCACACCTCGCGCTTGGAGCCGTTTACCCTGTGCTCTTCAAATTTGGCGATGTTGTGTGCGACCTCGTAGACCGTAAACAGCCCGTGCTCGCGGGGAGAGAGATCGAGCGCATCCTCAAAGGCCCGTCGTGTATTGTGGGCCATCACCTGCCGGTTGGCAAATGCGTAATTGATGGCGGCGCGCATCCCGCCGATGTACTTCCGGCCTTCCGGCGAGTCGATCGGGGTGCAGGCGAGCTGCCGGTCCGGGAGCTGGATGTTGTATTTCTTCATAGCCTTGTCCATGTCGGACAGGGCGTCGTCGCACACCTGATACCCGAATCCGCGAGAGCCGGAGTGGATGATCACGGTTACGGTGCCTTCGTCGAGCCCCATCACCCGTGCAGCGCGTTCGTCCAGCACCTTCGACACGTAGCCGACCTCGAGGAAGTGGTTGCCGGAGCCGAGCGTGCCGATCTGATCGAGGCCGCGCTCCCGGGCCCGTGCGGACACGGCATCCGGGTCCGCCCCGTCGACCCGGCCGTTTTCTTCGATCACGTCGAGATCAGCGGCGGAGCCGTAGCCGCTGTTCACCGCCCATTCCGCGCCGCGCTGGAGCACGCGCCGGAGTTCACTCTCGTCCACCTGCATCGCTCCCGACGAGCCCACGCCCGTCGGCACGAGGCGAAAGAGGTGATCGACCAGCCGTTCCCGGCGGCTCCGGTCCAGGTCGTCGACCGTCAGCTTCGACGCCATGAGCCGCACGCCGCAGTTGATGTCGTAGCCGACGCCTCCGGGCGAGATCACGCCGTCGTCCGGGTCAAATGCGGCCACACCGCCGATCGGAAAGCCGTACCCCCAGTGAATGTCCGGCATGGCCAGAGACGCCTTCACAATGCCGGGAAGGTGGGCGACGTTCTTCGCCTGCTGCGGTGCGTCGTCGGAGAGGATGTCCGGCAGCATGTCCTCCGAGGCGTACAGGATGGCCGGCACCCGCATCCCATCCTTCTTCGGCAGCTTCCACCGATAGTCGTCGATTTTCTCAATCTCGTAATCGGGCATGACGGTCCGAATCGGTGATGAGGGAGAACAGAGCGTGAGGTCCGGCGCGCCCGTCGTACGTAGGGTCCGGCAAAGCGGGACGCCCGGTAGATGTGGAAAACGACCGGCGCTCGGTCAGAGGTCGTAAATTACCTGCACCTCCCACGTTCCGTCGGTTTCCCGAATCTGCATATCGTGGAAGGTGACGGCCTTAATTTCCGTGTAGATCGGGTGCCGGTCCCGGTCGATGTCTTCGCCATGGCACGTGGCTTCAAGCCGAAGGCCGTCCTGCGTGTCGGATACGGCGACGTCGAAGCGGCGAAACAGGACGTGGCGTGTCGTGTGCAGAAAGTTGAGTTCCGAGAGCCAGCGAACCATGAGCGCCTCGGCGTCCCCGGCCTCCACGGTGACCGTTTCCTGCGCTGTCTCCCGAACAGCCTCGACGTCGGTTAGCAGCCGAAACGTTCCCACCGCGGCCCGGGCGTAGAGGGTGTCGCGATCCGGCGCCGTCACGACAATGCCTACATCGGCCGTGTGATCGATCTCGCGAAGCCAGTCGGGCATAAGGGGCGGGGCTGATTCAGGGGATAACGGGGTCAGGTGAAAGCGGGCCGTCACACCACCGGGCCCGGCGCGGGCATGGGCTCATGTTCACGCATGATCGAACCGGCAGATCCGGGCCGCAGGTAGCGCCATTCGGCGTTCAGGCCGGAAGGGGCGGTGGCGTCTTGCTCTTTCGCGTGAGTGCCTCCTATATTGCCGCCGCAACCCTGTTCTCCGACCTGTCCCTGGATCCCTCGACTCCATGTCGGAAAAAACGCTGTTTCAGAAAATCATCGATCACGAGGTCAACGCGGATATCGTCCACGAGGACGATCACTGCGTCGCGTTTCGTGACATCGAGCCGCAGGCCCCGACGCACA
>JAAAOT010000066.1 GCA_009908725.1 Bacteroidota bacterium
AACGCGTCGAGTTGTCGCCCTACTGCACGATGCTGGACAACGACGACTTCTTCTCCTACCGGGCCGAAGACGGGGTCACCGGGCGCATGCTCGGCGCGATCGGTCGGTCCCTCAAATAGACCAATCGTACGTCCCAGTCGAATAATCCACTTGTAAAAACCCGGGCCAATCGCCGTTGGGCCGGCACATCGAACAAGCGCGCGTCGTTCCTTCGTCTTCCGCGCTGTTTCATCTAACGAACGCTTCTCCCAGATGCCCGTCGTTTCGTCCTCCTATGAATCGCCCGCCTGGCTGATCGGCGGACACGCACAGACGCTCTATGCGACGCTCTTCCGGACGGTCGACTTCCACTACGAGCGCAGAGAGCGCATCGACACGCCAGACGGGGACTTTCTCGATCTGGAATGGACGCACCCCCGCGACGACGACAGCCTGTTCGAGCCGACGCGCATTCGCCGCGTTGCCATTCTGACCCACGGACTGGAGGGAAGCGCTCAGCGCAACTATATGCGGGGCATGTCGCGCGCCCTTGTACGACACGGCTGGGACGTGGTAGCCTGGAATCTGCGCGGCTGCAGCGACGAGTTGAATCGCACCGTGCCCACGTACCACAGCGGGAAAACCGAAGACCTGGAAACCGTGGTGCAGCATGCGCTGTCGAAAGGGTATGGGCGTGCCGCCCTCGTCGGGTTCAGCCTCGGCGGCAACATGACGCTGAAATACCTCGGGGAGCGCGGCGCGTCAGTCGATGATCGCATCCGACGAGCGGTTGCGATTTCGACGCCGGTCGACCTGGAAGCCTCCTCCCGGCAGATTTCCGCGCGGTCGAACTGGCACTACACGCAGTACTTCCTGCGATCCCTGCGCGAAACCGTCCGGCGGAAAGCGCAGATGCATCCGAACACGGTGGACGCATCGATCATGAACGGGGTGCGGACGCTGACGGATTTCGACGACGCGTTTACGGCGCCGCTGAACGGATTCCGCGATGCCCGCGACTACTACCGGCAGTCCAGCAGCAAACCGTTACTCGAGAACATCGCCATCCCGACGCTGCTCCTGAACGCAGCCAACGACCCGTTTCTACCCGACACCTGCTACCCGTTCGACATCGCGCGCCGGCACGACCTCCTGACCCTCGACGTACCGGATGAAGGCGGGCACGTCGGCTTCGTCACCTCCGAACCGGACGGCGCATACTTCTCGGAAATCCGCGCCGCCCGCTTCTTAAGCAGCCAGGTGGTCGCCCCGCAGCACACGTAAGGGACAGAGCCAAGGGGCCCGGCAACAATCGACGAGGTCCACACGCATACCCCTCCACCAATCCTACGTCCTCCAGCGCGCAACGCATCAACGCACCAACGTATCAACGCACCAACGTATCAACGCACCAACGCCGAAAGAATGGTCTTAATGTGTTTAGGTTCTTGCGTGTAGTGGGTCGGTTTTGGTTGGTCGGATTGGGCGGAATGACGGCTATATGAGAACGACGTCCGTATTCCCAAACTCCGCACCTCGCACCCCAATCCTCGAACCTCGAACCTCGAACTTCTACTGTCCCCCGAGGATGAGCGGTAGCCCGCCGGATTCGCCGCCGCCCACAACGACGACCTTCGAATTGTTCGACTGCGCCAGCTCTCGCGTCGCTTCGATGCCCTTGAACCGGAGGAAGGACGGCGATAGGCTCTCCGTGATGATCCGCTGGTATTCGGCCTCTCCTTCCGCCTCGATCCGCTTCCGCTCCGCCTCCAGCTTCTCTTTCTCAAGCGTGAACTCGTAGCGCTGCGCTTCCTGCTCCTCCTGCAGCTTGTTCTCGATCGCGTTCTGGATCTGCTTCGGGAGACGCACGTCCCGGATCAGCACAGCCTCGACTGTCACGAACTCCGTTTCCACGCCCTGACTGACCCGCGTGATCATCTCCGTCTGAAGCTCTTCGCGCTTGCTGGAATACAGCTCCTCCGGCGTGAACAGACCAACGACCTCGCGCGCCGCACTCCGCAGCTCCGGCTGAACGAGCTTTTTGTAGTAGTCCGTACCGTACGTGGTATGGAGCTGGGGAAGCTTCGTCGGATCCGGCTTCCAGCGCACCGAGACGTCCATGCCGATCGACAGGCCGTTCGACGAAAGCGCGGTGATCTCCTCGAGTTGCTCCTGCACACGGACGTCGTAGCGGATGATGTCGACCCACGGCGCGTGCACCTGGATGCCCTCACCGACGGTATCGTCGAGGTTTGTCCCGCCAAAGACGCTGTACTTGACGGCCGCCTCGCCGCTCTCGACCGTCGTCGACATGCATCCCGGAATCAGGATGGCAAAGAGAAGGAGCCCAAAGGCGACGCCCCCGATGCGGAGGGCGCGGGTGACATTCGGATAGCTGGCCATGATGCGAACCTAAGAGAGGGTTGGAGAGAGGACTAAAAAGCGAATCGGTTCTGCTACGTACCGATCGACCCGGGCGTTCGCCCCTCCCTTCACACCTCCACACATTCACACCTTCACACATTAACACCTCCACACATTAACACCTTCACACATCAACACCTTCACACATCAACACCTTCACCCTGTAGTCCATCGTTCTTGTGCTGCAGGCGAACGTCGCGGCACTTCAGTTGAAGCGTCGTTCGACCGTTCCAGGTATTCTCCTCTACCGAATACAGCAGCTCGATCGGCCGGTCCTGATCGAAGCCCTCGCGGACCACGCTGAGTTTGTCGCCCATCCCGAACCCGATGACGTCGTAGCTGCGGCGCCCGTCGGATGCTGCATCGCGCACCCGAAACTTCAGGTGGTTTCCGCTGCGCCCGACGGTCCGGGGTTTGCCATCCACCGCGAGGTTGTCGGAGTGAAATACCGGGGTAGCGTTCGCCGGCCCATGGGGACCAAACTGCCGCAGAACCGCCCAGAACCGGTCCTCGTGGGCGCCGATGACCTCCAGCGGCATGGACGCATCAACCTTGATCGCGGGCGTCAGCATCTCGGCCGTGATCCGGCGGCCCACCGCCTCATCGAACGCGTCGCGGAAGGCATCGACGCGATCCTCCGGAAGCGACATGCCGGCCGCGTAGTCGTGCCCGCCGAACTGCGTCAGCACATCCTCGCAGTCAGACAGCGCGTCGTACACGTTGACGCCGGAAATTGAGCGCGCCGACCCTTTCACCTCATCGCCGTTCCGCGCCAGCAGGATCGCCGGCTTGTGGAAGTGTTCGACGACGCTGGATGCGACGATACCGATGATCCCGAGGTGCCAGTCCGGCTTGTAGAGAACAAGGCCATGCGGCGTCCGGGAGGTAATCTGTCGCTCGGCCTGCTGGATCGCCTCCTGCTCGATTTGGTCGTTGATCTCGCGCCGCTCGCGATTCAACTCTTCGAGCTCCCGAGCCATCGGCAACGCCGTGTCGACGTCCGGAGCCAGCAGCAGATCGACGGCCAGGTCGGCCTGCGCCATACGACCGGCCGCGTTGATCCGTGGCCC
>JAAAOT010000002.1 GCA_009908725.1 Bacteroidota bacterium
GCCAGGGAACGTCGGCTCCGCGTCCCCGGCGTACCCCGGGCGTCGTCCTGGACCGTGACTTCAACCCACAGGGCTTCTTTCGTCTGAATAGAGACCGTCCCGCCGGGACGGATGTGGAAGAGATCCTGGTCGGCGTGGTCCCGGATCTGATAGCGACAGACCTCGCCCTGCTCGAATACGTGGATGACGTAGCGGTCGGATCGGCTCTGCGCCTCGGCGTCCGACGGAGGAAGACCCAGAAGAAGGAGACTCAGGAGGAAAACGAGACCTTTTGGCATTACAACAAGGGCTTATAAACGGTGACGGTCGGTATGTGCGGTGAAACGGGGCGAAGCTGGAGGACCCAGGGGCGATGGCAGGTCACCCGTCGGCTGCGGCATCGGCGCCGCGGGACGTGAGAACGGCGGCGGCCCGCGGATCCCGGCGCAGATCGGCAAGAAATGGGGAGTGCTTGAGCTGGATCAAGCCGTAGTTCCGGTCGAGCGCCGGCTTCATCCAGGCCCAGCCTTCCTCACGCTCGCCCATCGACTCGTAGAGCGAGCCGATGCTAAACGACATCACGACGTCCGTGCTTTCGCGATCGCCGGTCGTCCCCTGTAGACGGCGAAGCCAGACGCGCGCGCTGTCGGGCTGCGAGATGCGAACGTAGTACTGCGCGAGGCTGCCCAGCAGCCAGGGGTCCTCTTCTCGAACGGAGAGCTGCTCACGCGCGAGGTCGATCGCTCGACGGTACGTTGCGGGGGCGGCGTCCGCATGTCGCGCACTCCATGTTTGCGCGTCCGCAAGGGCGCCGGCCAGACCGTAGTCCTTCGGATGCTGCCTCAGGGCGCGCTCGTACAACCGCACCGCATCATCAAAGCGGCCGAGGTAGAAGTACGCCGTCGCCAGATTTGGGACGGCGGATGCATGCGTCGAATCGATCGAGACGAGCTGCTCGAAGGCGACCACGGCGCGATCCAGTTCGCGCATCTGCCAGTGCGCCACGGCGACGTTGTTCAGAAGCGTCGGATTCGCCGGCGCCTGCCGGAGTCCGCGGGTGTACTGCGCGATGGCGTCCGCGTACCGTCCCCTGCCGTAGTAGAACGCGCCCAGTACGTTGTAATTCTTCCAGTACTCCGGTTGACGGGCGATGGCCTCACGGTAGGTCTGCTCGGCACGCTCCAGATCGCCCTGCCGCCGATACACGGTGGCCAGATGACGGTACGGGTCGGACCGTCCGGGGTCGATCGAAATGGCATGCTGAAACGCCTCGATCGCGGCTTCGTCGTGCCCCTGATCGCTGCGAAGAATGCCGAGCGTCGTCCATGCGGGGGCAAGCGTGGAGTCGATCCGAAGGGCTCGACGGCTCTGCCAGATCGCTGCGTTCACCCACTGTACATCCTGCGTTCGGTTGTACTTCTGCCAGTAGGCCTCGCCGAGACCGGCCGCGGCAAGAGCGAACGTGGAATCGATCTCGACCGCGCGAACGAGGCGTTCAATCGCAACGTCCACGTCCTCGACCGACGCCGCATTCCGCAGGCGTCCGCGCCCTTCCACGTAGAGCCGTCCGGCCTCCGGGTCATGGCTGCGGCCCTGGTGCAGTACGGACGTTCGACGCGGGACGCGCACGTCCAACATCCTCGCGAGGTGTTGCGTGGCTTCGTCCTGAAGGGCCAGCAGACGGCCGCCGTCGACGTCCACCTGCCGCGACTCGACCTGCCGGCCCGTGCGAGCGTCGATCAGGTTGAGCGTAAGCCGCACGCTCTGACCGGCAAACTGCATGCTCCCGCTGACGACGAGGGACACGCCGAACTGCTGGCGGGCCGAACTGGGCGTCATCGCACCGGAAATCTCGGCCGCGGGGACCACCCAGAGCGCCTCTTCGAACTGCCCGAACTGGGTGACGGCGCTCGTCAGTGTTTCCATCAGGCCAGCCGCGAGCACGTCCGCCTCCGGCTCCGTCGCGCTCAGCACCCGAAACGGCAGCACGGCGATGTGACGAGGACCTTCGGCGTGGCTCGTCGAAAGCGCGAACACCCCCGTCCCGACCGCCACCGCCATCACGACGGCGACTGTAGCCACCTCCCACGAGGCGAAGCGCCCGAACAGGGTCGGCGACGGAGAAACGAGCTCACCGGTGGCTACCCGATCGGGTGCCGCTTCGACGGACTCGACCTTGCCGGACGCGGAAGCGGCTACCTCTTCCCCATCATCTGCCCTCTCTCGAAGGACGCCGACGGTCGTCCAGTCGTAGATCCAGGCCAGCACGCAGGCCACCGGAAATCCCGCGATGAGCGCGATCAGCGTTGCACGCATCACCCAGTCCGGCCACCCGAAGGCGGGAATCACGATGGATGCGACCTGCACGAGGAGCCAGCCGGAGACAGCGTAGCCGGCAGCCACCTTCATCACGCTGCGTCGCTGCAACTCACCGAGAAACCGGGATGGAAACGACATACCTGCCGGGACACATTGGGGGGACGAAGACCTCGATGCTGCCCTACATCGTTGTTGGACAGAGAACTCGTACGGATATGGGAGGCCGGACTACATTGCGGACAATCTCGCCTACGGCGAGCGGGTGGCGATCGGGCCTGCAACCGCATGCCCTGATTCTGTTGAGGACGGCGTGCGGTGAGCCCGCTTCACGCAGGCGTCGTCTACGCTTGCAGGAACCGGGGCAACGCCCACGTCTCCCAATCTTCCACATTTCCCGCGACCGAGGGACGGGGACAATTCCATCGTGCGCGGATGCAGCGCACGATACACACTGCGGACGCAGGCGACCTGCAGTATCGGCGCAGGTTCGGATGTGCCATCGGCTCTACATATTCTCGAAACGGAATTCGGTATTGGGTTTCTAAGCGCAGGCTGATAATCGTGGCACTCGGTTGTAGAAGTGCGAAACAGTTCGGATTATGTGAACCGTGCTTTCCCGTCCCTCACGCATCGCCACTGCCATGGCTTCCTTTTTCCGCAGTCTCACGGGTCTGATCCTGGCGATCGGACTCGCCGTTTCCCCTGCCCTCGCTCAGACCGCACCGTCCGGCACGCCGGCGGCATCGGCGGCCGGCGGGTTCGGCCACGCCCTGGCCGTATCGGGCGACTTCCTGTTTGCAGGGGAGGCCCGCAGCATCCACGCACCGGGCCGGGTCCTCGTCTACCGGTGGACCGGTACAGACTGGGAGCAGCACAGCGAACTGATGGCCGAAGCGTCTGATGTCGGCGACGGATTCGGGGCGGCGCTCGCCGCGGACGGCGACCGGCTCGTGGTCGGCGCGTCCGCGTCCAACACCGCCTACGTATTTGAGCGAAGCGGCGACGCGTGGACGCAAACAGCCCGGCTGACGCCGCCCGAGGAGGTGATGTCCGGGCCGCGCAAGCGCGCATTCGCTACCCGGGTGGCCGTGGACGGCAGCACGATCGCTATCAACGTGACGGATCCGCCCTTCACCTTCGATCCCGGCAAAGGGGCGGTCGTCCTCTTCAAC
>JAAAOT010000389.1 GCA_009908725.1 Bacteroidota bacterium
GTGCGCCCTGCGTCGGGCCCGCCGTACCTGCATCAGGAAAAAAGGGTTACCCGAGCGAGTACATCACGAGGAGCGCGAAAGACAGAAGACCGATCAAGTACAAAATGCTGAGCGGGCTCCGTTGTCGCTTCTTCCGGCGCTTCACGCGCATGCGCCGCTTGATGTCTTCCTCTTTCTCAGGGTTATAGAAACGCGGCTCGTACGTGAATCGCTTCGGCTTTTTTCGGCGAGATGGCGTAAACAGGCCCATGGCGACGTGGGATTTGGAATAAGATCAGTCGTTTACACATCTCAGATCGGGTGGACGTTCCACCTCTCAGCCCTGGGCCTCCGGCCGGTAGCCCAAACTGGAGTGCGCCGGCTACCCCACGAAGATCCCGGCCACGCGAACGAGGTACAGGTACGTCAGCGGCGCGGCAACCGCCATGGAGTCGAAGCGGTCGAGCAGCCCGCCGTGACCCGGCAGGATCGACGACGCATCTTTGACGCCCGCAGACCGCTTGATCTGGCTTTCGGCGAGGTCCCCGGCCTGGCTGAACACACCACAGATCAGCACGACCCCTCCCATGTGGACCCACGCGAGGTCTACCGCCCCCGTGATTTTGAACCCGACAGCCACGACCGCGGCGGCAACGGCCCCTCCGACAGCGCCTTCCCACGTTTTATTCGGAGAGATGGACGGCGCCAGCTTGGTCCGCCCGAACGCTTTGCCCGTGTAGAGGGCGAAAATGTCGGTCGCCCAGACGAGGAAGAAGGTCAACATGACGAGGAAGAAGGCCGCCATCGAATCCACCTCCGGGCCGCGCCCGATACGAAGAGCAACGAGAGCGGCGAGAAAGCCACTCGGGTAGACCGCCGACCCGAGCGTGACCATGAGGTTGGCCAGAAAGTTGTCTTTCTCAAGAACGAAAGGCGCGAACGCTACAAAGACGACCGCCGCGGTCAGAGCGAGCGCCCACGCGCCCGGAAGCATCACACCGGCGACGACGAGGACTCCCAGTGCGTACCCGACGACAGCGTTCGGATGGTACCCCGCCGACCGTGCGATCGAGAGAATCTCCGACTGCGCGATCACGCCGATGGCAGCGATGAGTGCTGCAAACGGCCAACCGCCGACGTAGGCGAGACCGAGAACGACAGGGGCGGCCACGAGGGCCGTTAGCACTCTACGAACGGAGTCGGACATACGGTGGGGAATGGCGAAAGCAGGACAGGCGGGCGGCGTGCACGCCGCTGATGCAGGGGGACCGGCGGTTGATGAATCGGCCGACCCGTCAGGATTCAGTCTTCATCGTCCGGCGCGCTGAAATCGATGCGGTCGTGGCCGGAGTCGAGGCGGGACTGCTGCTCCGGTGGGTGCGCATCCGGCGCGTCCGGATCGGCGCTGAGGGCGGCCTTTTCCAGTTCCTCATCTGTCAGGCGCTCCTGCATGATGTCTCTTGCTTCGTCCACGTGTTCTGGCGGAACGAGAACGATCACGTTGGCCAGGTCGCCGACGTTCAGGTTGAAGGCGTGGTCTCGCTTCGTCAGGACGACCGCAGGAAGGCCGGCATCATCGAGACGGTCCCGTACCATATCGGCCTCGTAATCGGTGCCCGTGGAAAAAACCGGTACCCAGTTCTCATACGTGCTCATAGGTCTTGGTTGGCTGATGAACAGGCAGGGGCGGCATGGCCTCGACATGCGGCGATCCCACGCTGCGGCACCGCGCCGAGGGACCTTCTGCACCGCTCACGATCGGCACCGTTCCCCGCTCGATAAAACCGGAAGCCTCGCTACAGTCAGGCCCCGCGCGGGCGGACGTTTGGTTGCTCCGGCGGGCGACTCGAGGCCTCCAACAGGTAGATCACGGCCGAGAATGCGACCAGTCCAAGCACGACGGAATACCACGGCATCGTCATGCCCTGCGCCACCGTCGCCGACGCCGTGTCCGCCGGTGCGTCGAACTGCGAGACGACGACGATCACGCCGTTGTTAGCGAAGTGCGCTAGAATTGCGGGCCATAGACTGCCGGTACGCCACGTAAGATACGCGAGGTAGATTCCGATCGCGGCCAGCGGAAGAAACTGGCTCAGGCGAAGGTGATACAGGCCGAACAGGACGCCAGACAACACGATCGCCATCGCCGGGGATACGGACCGCTCGAACTGGCGCTGCGCGTACCCGCGGAAGATCAACTCTTCGCAGATCGCCGGGGTGACCGCCATCACGAGGAGCCCGAAGACCAGGTGGAAGTCGCTCTGTAGGACCTGTTCAATCAGTTTCATGCTCTGCTCGTCCAGCACCCGTACGGAGTCCGGAAGGGGGATCTTCTGGTTCAGTGCGGCCAGCCACTGGGCAACGGGCAGAAACGCGACCATTCCCGCGAGAGACAGCGTGAGCGTACGCGCGGTCGTCTGCCGGACCCGCAGGAAAGCGGTGATTTGACGGGCGTGTAGGCGCGCCAGAAGCAGGGTGGGAAGCGCAAACGATACCCATTGAGCGAGCGCGTTCGTCAACAGGACTTCCTGGCCAAACGAACCAAGCAATTGTTCAGGATCGCCCAGGCTGGCGAGTCCGTCGGGGCCTTCCTTCGCGACCAGGATCGCCATGAGAATCACCGGCGAAGCGATGACCTGGAATAGAAGAAAGGCGCCCAGGATGGCAAAGAGCGCCGTTGCGAAGCCGAACGCCGTTTCATTCGATGCCGGCTCCAACGGTCCGTCTAGTGTGATGCGACGACCCGGCGCCCACGGATCCGGTAGAGACGGGCGCGTCGTCGAGTCTTCGGATGCGGGGGACGGCTCCGGCATAAATCGGGAAAGGCTGAGCGGTTAACGCGAACGGCAAGAAACGGGCGCGATCGGTCGGGGACATCACCCGTGGGCACGACTTGCATCATAGCGGGTGAACGACTGTGTAGGAAGCGGTTCCCAGATTCTTCGCAGGAACAATCGGCGAGGACCTGCAATACATGCGGGTGTCCGAACAGGGCGGCGCACCGCGGCCGCGGCTTTGCGTCCCTGGCTGGTCAATGTATCTGTACTTCTTCGCAGTATTCTGCGCTTGTAGCTCAGTTGGATAGAGCGTTGGATTCCGGTTCCAAAGGTCGGGGGTTCGAATCCTCCCAAGCGCACTTTCACGCCTCTCGCACTTTATGCGGCGAGGCGTTTCGTATGTGATGCCATTTCGAACATGCATCCCCGTTTCCGTACGCCGTAGTCGGCGCGGGCGCGATCGTACGTCCGGATCATCGTACGTCCGGATTATGCCGACGCCTCATGCCTGGCCTGCTCGCGGCCTAAAATGTAGCGCCTGTAAGTGATATACGACGTCGCGAGGATGAGAAGCGCTACAATCGGAGGCACAACAGCAGCGACCGGGTCGCCTGCGGCGAGGTGGGCGATGATTGCAGACGTAAAGGAGATCGTGAAGCCGGCATACGTCCATTCCTTGATCCATCGCGGCAGCGGAATCAA
>JAAAOT010000335.1 GCA_009908725.1 Bacteroidota bacterium
CTCCGATCGGTCCTTCCCCGGCGTCCAGATCCGTCCGCTCGCGAAAGAAAACGTACGAGCGATTTCGGTTCATCAGATCGTCTGTACGTTCGGGATGCTCCGCCATCCACTGGCGAATCGCCTGCATCGACATGTCGTCGCGGGCCACCTCACCCATTGCAATGAGGTCGCGCCCGATCGCCCGGTACGGCTGCCCGTTCGCCGCCGCATAGCCGACACGGATCAGGCTGGAATCGCGCAGCATTACGCGCCCGGAGCCCTGAATCTGCAGGAAAAACTTGTCGACCCGGCTGTAGACGTACACGATCTCCAGGCCGCGCCCGTCCAGAATGCCGTCCTGAATCCTGGATCGCTCGTAGTAGGGCACGAGTCGACTTCCGTCCACGCGCCCGAAGAGCCGTTCTCCGTCCATCGACGACCGAAAATCGCCGAGGTTAACGCGGATGAGGTCGGCGGGCGGTCGATGGAGCGGTTCAGAGAACACGTCGGTTTTGCGACGCGAGCCCTGAAGTTGCGGCTCGTAGTAGCCGGTGAACAGGCCCTCCCGCTCCGTCCCCATCACTACCCGGTAGGGGCGAAACGCGCGGCGGAAAAAGCGTTGAGCGGCCGCATCCGTGGAATCCTCTACGTTATGTGCCTCCTCACAGACTGGTAGCCAGTCGCCGGTCGTACCGAACACCGGACGGTTAGGGACCATCCGCGCTCCCGCCGGCCGATTGGTAAGCGCTTCGCAGGAGCGTCGGAATGCACGGAGGGCCGCCGCGCTTCCGGTCGGCCGCCACCCGTCAAGCTGCCGGACTTCGAGGGTGCGGAGCTTCAGGGTGGCCTCTACATCCTTCTTCGCGTCATCCGGAGACGAACACCCCGCCAGGAATAGAAGAACGACGAACAGACCACACATACGTCGGAGCATGCAACCGAAAATGCGATGGGAGAGCAGAGGTTGGGAGGGCACGCTGCAGGTTATTCTTCGGGCGGCAACGAATCCTGCACCGCCGTTTTCTGCAGTAGGAGTTTCGCGGTCGATTCGTTCGTCGCGATCGGCACGTTATGGACGTTGCAGGCGCGGAGGAGCGTCTGAATGTCCGGTTCGTGCGGATGCTTGCCGAGGGGGTCGATGAAAAAGACCACGGCGTAGACATTTCCCTCGACGATGCGCGCGGCGATCTGCACGTCCCCGCCGAGCGGCCCGGAGTGGTATCGACGTACGTCCAGGTCCAGCTCGTCTGCGAGCATCTGTCCCGTGGTCCCGGTGGCGACGAGGCGAAAGCGACGGAGCAGGTCGACGTGTTTGTGAGCGAACGAGATGAGATCGGCTTTCTTGCCGTCGTGGGCAATGAGGGCCAAAACGGGATCCTCGGGCATGATGCTGTCGGTAAGGAGGGAAAAGATGAACACGGAGCCGGAGATGGGGTCCGATGCGTGCATCGACCGCGCACCCGTGGCGGATCGACCGGTCGTGCACCCGTAACGCATGTGTCTCTCTGGAACTGCGGAAAACATACGGGTTATCAATCTACCGAATCAACTCCCCTCTGCTCTGTCCGTCTCCTCTTTTTATGCCGTACGTCGTCACCGAACCCTGCATTAACTGCAAGTACACTGACTGCGTCGAGGTTTGCCCCGTGGACTGCTTCTACGAGGGGCCGAACTTCCTCACGATCCAACCCGACGAGTGCATCGACTGCAACGCCTGCGTGCCCGTCTGCCCGGTGGAGGCCATCTACCCGGATGACGAGCTACCGGAGGAATACCAGCACTACACGGAGTGGAATGAGTACCTGTCCAATCAGTGGCGCGAGCTCGGGTACAACATCACCGAGAAATCCGACCCGATGCCAGACTCCGAGGAATGGGAGACGCGGGAGAAATCAGAGGAGGATATCCTGACCTGGGACGTGTAGTCCGCCGCTCCGACGATACGATCTGCATGAGAACGACCCGCATCAAACCACCGCACCGGCCACCCGGAGCGGTGGTTTTCTTGTGTTCGTCGTGTTTGTGTGTCCCGCGCGTCGATGATCCATCGTCGCACAGCTGCGCCGCGTTGGGGCGCTGTTCGCTCGACCGGGGAAATCCGGGCGAGGCCGTTCGACGATCGACAATGCGTCGGCCCAAACGGCGAGAGCTCCCGGTCGGCTCGCAGAGCGCACGCAAACCCCACCGTGATTGTCCGGTACCCACTACCCCGTACGCACTATCCGATACAACTTCCGTCACTTCTTCTCGCGATTGGCCCCACGTACTATGCGCATCGCCTGCACGATCCTTGGCTTCCTGACGCTGGTCGGAAGCCTCTTCCTCTTCACCGCCTGTGAGACGGGCAGCGAAACGACAATCAGTGGTCCCGATCCTAACGGGCCGCCGACGGTCATTCTAACCTTCCGCAATCTGGGAACGGAAGCATGGATCGCGACAAACGTGCAGGGGGCCGATGGCGTCGTAGATGCGGGCACCGAAAACCCCACGCTGCGCCTGAACGAGGGCGTCCGGTTTGTCGTGGAGAATGACGCCAGTGTGACCGACCATCCGTTCGCCCTCCGGGGTCCGGACGGCACGATCCTGCTCAATCAGCGTACCGGCGGCGGATCTCTTAGCGACGAGCGGGACATCAACTTCACGGCCGACGATGACGGCATGGCCTTCACGTTTACCCGCTCGCTCTCGCAAGAGGTTGCCACCTACAACTGCCTGAATCACGCCGAAATGGAAGGCACAGTCGTGACGGCAGATGCAGAGTGAGGCATGCAAGGTGAGGTGTGCGGTGGGAGGAGCGTTGGGGAAGGTTCGTGGTCCGGGGCCGGATTCCCGGCTTGCCCGTTGGCGGCGGCAACGTTCGTTACGTGCATTCGGACAGACAGGATCGACGATTCGACGGTGAGATGACGCGCGCGACGAGAACCGCCCGACTACACGTCCCGCCGAATCTCATCTCACTCGCAATAAAACAACGACGCCCCACCGGCCGAAGCCGATGGGGCGCGTAAATGTGGCGGATCTGGACGGGGCCACCCCATCCGCGATCCTGCACTCGCCTTCAGATCAGGTGCCTGCCGAGTAGTCTGTGGCGTAGACTTCCTGCTCGTCCGTCAGCGAGTCGATCTCGATGCCCATTGTTTCGAGCTTGATCCGGGCGATCTCCTGGTCGAGCGATTCCGGCAGGTCGATCACGTGGGGGCCGATCGGTTCGCCGGCTTCGTGCTGACGCACGAGCGCCAGGTGGGCCTGGAACTGGTTGGCGAAGCTCATATCCATCACTTCGCTCGGGTGACCCTCGGCTGCCGCGAGGTTGACGAGTCGCCCATCGGCGAGAATGTAGATCTTCTTGCCGTTCTCCATCGTGTACTCGCGGTTGTTCTCACGAACCTCGCGCGAAGCCACCGACAGCTCAGACAGTTCCTCGAGGTTGAGCTCTACGTCGTAGTGGCCCGTGTTCGAGACGATCGCACCGTCCTTCATCTTGAGGAAGTGACGGCCGCGGATAACGTCCTTCATGCCCGTCGCGGTGACGAAGATGTCGCCGATTTCAGCGGCTTCGTCCATCGTCATAACGCGGTGCCCATCGAGCGTCGCCTTGAGGGCGGCGGTCGGCTTCACCTCGGTGACGATGACGTTGGCGCCCATGCCCTTCGCACGCATCGCGACGCCGCGGCTGCAGTGGCCGTACCCGGCGACGACAAAGTTCTTGCCGGCAAGCATGACGCTGGAGGCGCGCAGGATACCGTCAATCGTGGACTGGCCGGTGCCGTAGACGTTGTCGAAGTCCCACTTCGTCTCGGCGTCGTTTACGGCAAAGACGGGGTAGAGCAGCTTCCCGTCGTTGTCCATGGCACGGAGACGGTGCACACCGGTGGTCGTCTCCTCAGAGCCGCCGACGATTTTCTCCGCCATCTCCGGGTATTCGGAGTGGACGCGGAAGATGAGATCGGCGCCATCGTCAAGGGTCAGGTGCGGTGCTTCCGGCTGGATGGTCTGATCGATGCTCCAGTAGAAGTCCTCCGTGCTCTGGCCATGCCACGCATAGATCTCGGCCATCCCGTTGGCCGCGAGGGCTGCTGCCACCTCGTCGTTGGTCGAGAGCGGATTGCAACCGCTCCATGCCACATCCGCACCACAGGCGGCAAGGGTCTCCACCAGCACGGCGGTTTCCTTCGTCACGTGCAGGCAGCCTGCAATCTTATAACCGTCAAACGGCTTCGTTTTCGAATACTCGTCGCGCAGTTTCATGAGAACCGGCATGCGGCTCTCGGCCCATTCAATACGCTTGCGACCCTTTTCGGCCAGACCAAGGTCCTTGACCTTGTACGCCCCTTCTTTGTGATCCATCGGTGTGCGGATGTGTCATTAAGATGTAACTCAGCAGCTCAGACACTCCGTACTTGAAGGCCCCCGACAATGCTCCACGTTAGGCGAGAATTCAAGGCACAGAGAACGACATTTTCGCCCATCGGATATGGACGTCACAAAATAACGCCTGCCTCCAGGCCAGAGACAGGCGCTTTCAGTCAGGCAATCAATGATCGCACTGACCGAACCGCAACACGCGGCTTCTATGAGGCACATCCTGTGAACGAGAACATCGCCCCCCTAAAAACACGATTCGCTTCGTGGATGTCGTCGCGGTCCTGCGCGTCGTGGCCACATGTCTCTACAGGAGCCTGGCCCACGAGAGCGCAATCATGGACTAATTCGCCTCGTGCTCGATACTAGTCGCGAGCCGACGGCCGTCCTCCAGCACCGTAAACTCTACCTCGATGCGATCATCAGACGCGAGCGTCTGCAACATCGAAGCGTCGAGGGAGCCTTCAAACTCGGTCTCGCTATCGACGGCGATCGTCTGACCGAGAAGGGTCACCGACGAGTCCGTTGCGGCTTCGAAATAGCCTTCCAATCGATACGAGAAGGCCCCCTCCTCAAGCGCCTCAATTTCGACAGCACGGTACGAGCCGTCGTCCTCACGAGTAGCCTCCACGGCGGCGTAGCTTACCGAACTCAGGCCATCGATCGAGGTGACACCATCATAGTCCGTGCTGTCAGTCGGCGTGAATGTGACGCCCTCTACGGTCACGGTCGGACCACTCGTATTGACGTTGTCGAGGCGGCCGGTGGCGCCCACATCCGCGAGCTCCAGATCGGCGTCACTGAATTCGATCGTTTTCGCCTTGACAACGGGCTTCAGCAAGTAACCGGATGCACCGCGTTTCACCACAGACTGGCTCGCGTCGAAGTCGAGCGTCAGGTCAACAATATCTCCCTCTTCGTCAATCTCGAATTCGGGGATGAGGATCTTGTAGCCGCTCTGTTGCGCGCTGGGCGTCTTCAGATCGGCCGTGGATCCGTCCTCGAAAACAAGCGTGTTGTCGTTCGTCAGAACAAGCCGCATCTGAGAATATTCCCCCGCGGGGATGGCGGCGTCGGTGACGAGTGTTGTCGTCGAGTCCGTCAGTTCGAGAAGGTTGATGGTCACCGGTTGATCCGGCGCAAACACCGGGACGATGCTTTCATCGCCGGCTTCCACATCGTCATCCTCTCGCCCCTCGTCGTCATCGTCGCCGTCTTCGCAGACGAGGTTGATGCTTTCAATTGTGACGTTCACCTCCGCCACTCCGTCCAGGGGCGCATCCGTTAAGCGGAGGTTCATCCGGCCTTCTGCCACGCCCGAGTTGGACGAGTCGCAGGCCGCGAATGTCAGTAGACTCAGGACTGTGGCCAGTCCGAGGGTCAGTGCAGTGCGCAACGTAGACGTCATAAGATCCATCTGTCGCTATCCATTCATCATCGAATCGGACGGATCCCGTCCTTGACCGCGTTCGATGCGATCCGAAGGCGGGTGCCTCCGATGCGGCCACCGGCTCTTCCGGCGAGCACGCACCCCGTAGAAGAGCCACCCGAAAAGACGTTACAGCCCGGTGCCCCGTTTTGGGAAACAGTAACAGAAACAGGGCACAGCGCCCGAGATTGGGACGGGTCAGGGGTCGTGGGTCGTCGGTCGTCGGTCGGGGGCCTAATTGGAGGTCGGGCAATGTGGCCGATCGGATATGCACCCGGTTTGATGAAATCAGACCCGAGAGGCACCCTTCCTCCCTCAATAAGAAATCCCCGATCCCTAATTCCCGATCCCCAATTCCCGATCCCCAATCCCCAATTCCCAATCCCAAATCAAAAAAAGCCGCCGCCTCCGGGATGGAAGCGACGGTGAGGTACGTCAGAAACGGTTGGAGGTGCTCGTCAGCGGGGGACGGCATTCTGGTAGAAGCCGCGGACGTTTTCCGTGAAGCGCTCCAGCGAGGGGTCGTAGACGTACATCATGTGCCCGGACTGGTAGTAGCTCACGCTGACGTTGTCGCGATAGGCTTCCCCGAGCCCCATGTGATCCAGTACATAATCCGTCGCGAAGTACGGGGTGGCGACGTCATAATATCCGCTGGCGACGTGGACGTGAAGGGCGGGATTCTTGTGTATGGCCTGACGAAGCGGCTCCGCGACATCGAGATATCGATTTTCGAACGTCTCGTAGTCCCACGGCCACACGCGACCTGTCAGAATCTCGTACGGCAGGTCGGTTTCAAAGTCGAGTTCTTCCCGCACGTAGCTATTCAGGGTAGCCGTGTACGGACCGAGAATCGCGGAATAGCTCGGGTCGAACTCCGGGCGTGCACCGACGTCCACCCGATCCTGCGCCGTGAACCGGCTGTCGAGACGACCCACCGTCAGCCCTCGCTCGCGAAGTAGTTCTTTGTAGAAGTGGCGGTCGACGACGCGCAGGTTGGCGTCGGCAATGAATTCGCGCGACAGCCCGGTATACTGGTGCAGTCGGTCGATCACGCGTTCGCGCTGGGCATCGGCAAGTGCATCCCCCTGCATCAGCGCCACGGTGTAGTCGGTCGTCGCCCACTGCTCCACTTCGTCAAGCAGGTCGCGGAGGTTGCGCTGCTGCGTTTCCGGCGGAAGGGCGTTATGGTAGTGCGCGGTGGCCGCGTAGGTCGGCAGAAAGAGCGGGTAGACGAGGTCATTGCCGGTATCGAACGCGTTCGCCTGGTAATTTAGCACGGCAGAGACCAGCACCACGCCGTTCAGGTACATCCCGTGGCGGTCCTGCAACTCGGAAGCCAGCCCGGCCGCCCGAACGGTCCCGTAACTCTCTCCCGCAAGAAATTTGGGCGATGACCATCGTTCGTTTCGCGTAGTGTAGAGTCGAATGAACCGGGCGACCGACTCGATGTCGCCTTCAAAGCCGTGAAAGCGGTCTTCATCTACGGCCTGCGTGGATCGGCTGTATCCGGTCGTGACCGGATCGATGAAAACGAGGTCCGTGAAGTCGAGCCAGGTATGCTCGTTATCGACGAGGTTGTAGGGCGGCGGCAGGACATCCGTCGAGTCCGACACGACGGGCACGCGCCGGGGACCAAGCGCGCCGAGGTGAAGCCATACGGACGACGAGCCCGGCCCTCCGTTGAATGCGAACGTCACAGGACGGTCTGCTCGGTCGCTCCCCTCCTTTCGGTAGGCGATGTAGAACATCTTCGCCTCGACCGTACCATCTTCCGCGCGGAGCGGCAGGTAGCCGGTTTCTGCCGTGTACCGAATCGTTGCCCCGTCGACTTCAACGGTGTGCTCGGTCGTGACCACCGTGTCGGGGTACAGGGCCGGACCGCCGGTGGTATCGGGAGCCTGTGCCGACGTCTGGACGGGGATCAACCCGATGAGGGATGCGAGAGCAATCAGCGTGCACACGACGCGGGTGCGCAGGTAAAAATCAGAAAACATAGGGGGGCGATGGAGACCACGGATGTGACGGGTTGGGCACCTGCAACATACACGGTATCAGGCCGCAGAACAACTACCCGGCTGTCCGGGAGGGACCAGCGCGAGATGCGGCATTGGCGCAAAAAAGAACGCCCCGGCACGAGCGTACCGGGGCGTGCATGCAACGAAATGGCATCGATCGATCAAGCCAGCAATCAGGCCATCTGCTTAGCCGCGTGCTTCAGTGCGTCAACGTAGTTGGTCTTCTCCCAGGGGAACATGTCGCGCCCGAAGTGGCCGTAGGCGGCCGTTTTCCGGTACATCGGTCGCATCAGATCCAAACGGTCGATGATCGCGGACGGCGACAGTTCGAAGTGATCTCGGACGAGCTTCGTCAACCGATCGTCGGAGAGCTTGCCGGTGCCCTTCGTATCGACATCGATTGAAACCGGGTCCGGTACACCGATCGCATACGCAACCTGAACGAGCGCTTCATCGCAGAGGTCGGCAGCGACGAGATTTTTGGCCACGTGCCGGGCCGCGTAGGTGGCACTACGATCGACCTTTGACGGGTCTTTGCCACTGAACGCTCCACCGCCGTGCGCGCCTTTGCCGCCGTACGTGTCGACGATGATCTTACGACCGGTAAGACCGGTGTCGCCGTGTGGGCCTCCGATTACGAATCGACCGGTCGGGTTGACGTGAAGGATAAGGTCGTCATCGAGCATGTCATCGGCAACAACGCGCGGCAGAAGGTGCTCGCGCACATCGCGTTCGATTTCATCCTGCGACACGCCCTCGTCGTGCTGCGTCGACACGACGACCGTGTGGATGCGACGCGGCGTCCGGCGATCATCGTCGTATTCGACCGTGACCTGACTTTTCGAATCCGGCCGGAGATACGGCATCAGGTCGGTCTCTTTTCTAATGTGGGCCAGTTCCCGCACGAGCCGGTGGGCGTATGTGATCGCCATCGGCATCAGCGAGTCGGTTTCCCGATTCGCGTAACCGAACATCAGGCCCTGGTCGCCGGCACCCTGCTCGGATTTTCCATCCACCCCCTGACTAATATCCGGGCTCTGCTCGTGGATGCTGCTGAGCACGCCACAGGAATCCGCATCGAAGCGCAGGCGCGGATCGGTGTAACCGATGTCGCGGATCACTTCACGGGCGATTTCGCGAACGTCCGCATAGGCCTCCGTGGAGACCTCTCCGCTCAGGACGACGAGGCCGGTGGTCACCATCGTTTCAACCGCAACGCGGCTCGACGGGTCGTCGGAGAGAAGGGCGTCGAGAATCGCATCCGAAATCTGGTCGGCAACCTTGTCGGGGTGGCCCTCCGACACGGATTCACTGGTAAAGAGGTAAGCCATGAAACGGCAAGCAGCTCGTGGGGTGGAAACGATCCCGCAGCCGTCGAAGCGCTGCGGAAAGAACTCTTCGGGTCAACGGACAGCGTCCGTACGGCCCATCAGTATACGAACGAGGCACCCCCATTCCCATTACGCGCGACGGAAGATTTGCGAAAAGCCCGTTAGAAGAGCCTGGATTCCGCCGTTCCCGGCCCGTTTGACATTGGATTTGCAGCACGTGAGCGTGACGTACATGTCCCGCGCCCGCCGCTCGGTGTCGGATTGCAACGTATGGATCACGAACCCGATCGGCCGTGCGAAGTCCCCGTCAAACGGGAAGCGGGAATTGATTCTCGGAATTCCGAAACGTACGTTTCAACGTTTGAATGCCGGGGTGGCCCGTTTTTCGCCGGCGCCGGCCGTGCAGAGCATCTCATCGCTCTGTCTTTATCGGCACGCGTCCGCGTCCGTCATCCCACTCTTTTTCGCACCAGGATACCCATTAGCCAGCAAGAGGCTGCCACGTTATGGCCAACGACATCAAATCTACCGTCACCGGTATCATCGTCGAAAAGCTCGGCGTTGACGAGTCGGACGTTACGCCGGAGGCGTCGTTCACGAACGACCTCGGCGCCGACTCGCTCGACACCGTCGAGTTGATCATGGAATTTGAGAAGGAGTTCGACCTGACGATCCCCGACGAGGAGGCGGAAAAGATTGCCACGGTCGGTGATGCCATCGACTACCTCGAAGAGAAGTCCGCGTAAGCGACGTATCTTCGGCCGGCATCCCGGCGAGCCTCGCCTCGTGGCGATCGTGCTCGCCGGGTTCGTTGTATCCGGCCCAGACGCATGGTGCCCCGTGCGTCGAATCGTTCCGGCCTGTAACGATATCGTTCGGCCGGCTTTTTCCGCCGGATGCCACGCCGTCCTTCTCTCTACCGCGCCCACAGCGGGTCGCGCGTCTTTCGCACAGCGTATCGGTTCGACCTTCCGACCCCCATGAATCACACTGCACGACGAGTTGTCATTACCGGCATGGGCGCCCTCACGCCGATCGGGACCACAGTGTCGTCCTTCTGGGACGCACTGCTCGAAGGGACCAGCGGTGCCGCTCCGATTGAGTCGTTCGACACGGAAGGCATGCGGGTCACCTTCGCCGCGGAGCTGAAAGACTTCGACCCGGCCGATCACCTCGGCGCCAAAAAGGTCCGCCGCATGGACCCGTTCTGCCAGTACGCCCTGATCGCGGCCGATGAGGCCGTCCAGGACGCAGGCATCGACCCGGAGGGCATGAGCCAGGAGCAGAAAGACCGGATCGGTGTGATCTACGGCAGCGGCATCGGGGGCATGCAGACGTTCTACGAACAGTCGCAGTACTTCGTCGAAAACGACGAGAAGCGGACGTCGCCGTTTTTCATTCCTATGCTGATCCCGGACATCGCCAGCGGGCAAATCGCCATGCAATACGGCTTCCGGGGCCCCAACCACGCGATCGTGTCCGCCTGCGCCACCGGCAACCATAACATCGGCGACGCTGTCCGCCACATCCGAAGCGGTGAGATGGATGCATGCATCGCCGGCGGAACCGACGCGTGCGTGACGCGCCTCGGCATCACCGGGTTCGCGAGCATGCGCGCCCTCTCCACCCGAAAGGACGACCCGGCAGCGGCCTCCCGCCCGTTTGACGCGGACCGCGACGGCTTCGTGATGGGCGAGGGAGCTGGCGCCCTCTACCTCGAGTCCTTGGAGAGCGCGAAAGCGCGCGGCGCCGACATTTACGGCGAGGTCATCGGCATCGGGACATCGGCCGACGCGCATCACCTGACGGCCCCGGATCCGGAAGGCGGCGGAGTCCGCCTCGCCCTCAACCGCGTGCTGGAGCACGCCGGCATCGAGCCGGAGGACATCGACTACGTGAACGCACACGGTACGTCTACCCCGCTCGGGGATGTCGCGGAAACGAAGGCGATCAAGCAGGTCTTCGGCGACGCAGCCCATGAGCTGAACGTGTCGTCAACGAAGAGCATGACCGGCCACCTCCTCGGTGCGGCCGGCGCCGTCGAGGCCATCGCCACGATCCTCGCGACCCGCCACGACGTGGTGCCCCCGACGATCAACTTCGACGCTCCCGATCCCGATTGCGACCTCAACTACACGTTCAATGAGGCGCAGGAACGCCCGGTCAACGTCGCGCTCTCCAACGCCTTCGGATTTGGCGGCCACAACACCTCCGTCGCGTTCAAGAAGTTCGACGGCTGACACCGGTCCACGCGGGCCGTTCGGCCAGGCAGGATCTCGGTTCAGCGAAACATGATCTCGCCGACGATCTCGCGTCCGAGCGCGTCGTTCAGCCGATCGCGCCACGCCCGACGGTTCATGTGCAGTTCCTGACGCCACGCGGCGGACGAGATTTTGACGAACAGGGTGTCGCCCTTCATCCAGACCGACTCCGTCACCGCGTTCACACGATCCCCCGCGATCGTAGCCCACGTCTCCACAACGCGGGCCTCGTCGATCTTATCTCGCATCCCGAGTCGGTCGATCACATCTTGAAGTACGTCGCCGAGCGGCTGAGGGCTATCGGTTGACATATGAAATACGCTCCGTCGGGTGCGAGTGACGTGTCCGTTACAGAGCTATGAACGCGGACGGAGCCGCAGCGTTCGGCGGAACGTCCCGTCTGACGTTACCTCTACACCGAACAGGGCGGCTGATTCATCGATTGTGCGCCGCCTCGTTTCCCGCCCGTCCGCTTGTCTTTTCGTCATCCTCGAGCCTCCGTCCTCTCCGTGTGCATGACGCGTCTTCTGCCTCGCCCGATCCCCACCCCCTCGTCGCTTCCCGCGGCCCTGGGACTGCTGCTCGCGTTTACCCTGCTGCAGACTCTATGCCTCCCGACCGGCCTCGTGGCGCAGCCGCTGGATGACACCGTTCGCGAGACGCCGGCCGCCTACGGAGATACGGTCCGCCTCTCCCTGGCGGATGCCGTACGGCGATCGCTCGATGTAAGCCCCGAGGTCGAGATCGAACGGGCGGGCCGATCCTTCGCCGAAGCCCGCCTCGGAGAGGCCCGGCAGAGCCGGTTTCTGACGTCATTCTCCGCAAACACAGCACATTCCTTCGCGCCCAGCCTCGACATCCCGACCACATCGACTCGTCCCCCGGGATCCTATTATCTCGATCCGGAGATCGTGAACGACTGGACGGTAGATGCCCTGCAGCCGTTTAACCGCGTCGAGGTGCGTGCCCAGCAGCCCATCTACACGGCCGGAGAACTCAGCGGCAGCATCCGGGCCGCCCGGCACGGCGTTGACGTCGAATCAGCGAGCATGGACATCAAGCGGCTCGAGGTGGCCCGCCGCACCGGCGACATCTACTACTCGCTCCTCCTCGTGGAGGCTCTCCAGCGCCTTGCGGACGAGACCGGCGAGGTCGTTGACCGCGCCAAGCGCGAGGTGCAGCGCCTGCTGGAGGAAGGGGACGAGGACGTCGACCAGGCAGATCTCTTCGAAGTCCGACTGACGGAGGAGGAATACAAGCGCCGCGTCGTCGAAATTCGGGAGCGCCTGGAGACGGCACGATCTGCACTTCGCCGGCAGCTGTTTCTGCCGGACGACGTGGTCGTGGAAACAGCCGACCGGCGCCTCGAGCCAGTCGATTTTCAGATTCATCCCGACTCGCTGGCGTACTACCTGGACCTCGGTCTCCGGAATCGCCCAGAGTTAGATCAGGCGGAGGCGGGCATCAAGGCGCGCCGCGCACTCGTCGAGGTTGAACGGTCGGACTATTTCCCCAAAATCGGCTTTCAGGCCACCTACGCGTACTCCTACACGCCGAATCGCCCCCAGCAGCGGAGCGCATACGTCGGCGACGCCTTCAACGGCAACTCCACCCGAACGGGCTTCGGGATTCAGATGAACCTGGATTTCTTTCAGACCCGCGAACGCGTCGAACAGGCACGCGCGGAACTGAACGAGGTGCGCTATCAGGAGGAGGCCGCCGGCCAACTCGTTCGCTTTGAAATCGAAGACGCGTTTCGGAACGTAATCATTCAGAAAACGAACGTCGAATCGCGCGACGAGTCCGTCCGGATCACCGAAGAATGGCTCCGAAACGAACAGATCAACTTCGACCTCGACTTCGGAAATACGGAAAACCTCGTCAAGGCCGTCCGCGCCAACCTGGAAGCGGAAGCGCGCTACTTTGAGGCCGTCAACGCCTACAATATGGCCGTTTTGAAGCTGCTCGACGCGACGGGCACACTCACCGACGACCTTGAGCGAGACATTTTCACCCGCAGCGACGACTAACCCGTTTGTTCGCCGCTTCGAGCCGCGGACCGACGGGAGGCACCTCGCTCCTATCAAACGCTCGCCGGGCACTCCGCGCATACGAAACACCTTCCGGGCGCCGTTGTCACTGATGGGTGTGTGACTTTCCCGGTCTGCCGTGCGGCTACAAGGGCGACGGACACGGTCGTTGGTTCCGAGCCCGTTTCGCCATTCTCAGTCCCAACGTTTTTCCACCGATCATGCGTACCTTGCGCCCCTCGCGTTTCCTGACGGTTCTTGCGCTGCTGCTGAGCGTGACGCTTCTGGTGCCCTCCGCACCGGTATACGCCCAGGACGCGGCCGAATCAGAGATTCGCACGATGCTCGAATCGCGCGACCAGCAGATCAAGTCGATCCTGAACGGGGACACGTCATCGTTCTCTACGGACCAGCGGGAGGAACTGAAGACGCTCATTAACGGCGTCATCGACTTTCGCGCCATGGGTCAGGTGGCCCTCGGCCCCTTCTGGACGGACCTCAGCGATGACCAGAAAAACGAATTCGTGGACGTATTCCGCGATATCGTACGCGCCCAGTCGCTGGCCGACCTTGAGGTCTACAACTCCCGGGTGGCGTATGAGGACATTAAGGTGGACGGAGACAGCGCCTACGTCGAAACGCTGACCGAATACGAGGGTACGCAGACGCCCGTTGTGTACGACCTGCAGAAGCAGGACACGACGTGGGTTGCTCAGGACATTATCGTCGACGGCGTCAGCACCGCGGAGAGTTACGCTCGCTCCTTCCAAACGGTGATTCGCAAACGCGGCTTCGATGCGCTGATGACCAGCCTCAAGAAGAAACGCGACAAGGTGACATCGGCGCGGTAGATCGCCGATCGTGCCAAACCGCTGGCATCAACGACTCGCCGGAGCGGATCATCTCTGCTCCGGCGATTCGTATGTTACGCACCGCCGGGTTCGAACAGCCGGACCGTTCAGCACCCGTCCCGGAACCGGGCGACGGTATCGCCGCACTTTCACCCTTTCGCCACGCCGCTCGTCCCAATGCCTACCTCCCGCTCCTCCACGTCCAATGCCTCGACGGAAGGGTACGTCTTCCACAGCTATGGAGGTGAGAAGTACGCCCAGCATGCCGTCGCGTCTGTGCAAACGCTTCGCCGGTACGATGAAGAGCGTCCGACAGCCATTTTCTGTCCGGACCCGCACCGGGAGATGCTCGAACGCTACGGGGCCGACCGTTTCTTCGACCACATCGAGCCGCTCCCGCCCGAGCATCGGTCGATCGTCGGGTTCAAGCACCACCTTCACCGGTTCAAAATCTTCGACCGCTCCCTGTTCGTGGACGCGGACATGATCTGGTGCCGAAATCCGGACCCGCTGTGGACCCAGCTCCAGGCGTTTCCCTTCACCGGCACCGGGCTGATGCGGGCGGATCATTTCTTCGGTGGACCGAAAGGCGCCGGTGTTCTGCTCGATATGCTTCTCCGCCGGCGCCGGCGGACGCTCCGGCACTTCGGCCTGACGAACCTGCCGCGCGTGCAGGCGGGCATGATTTACGCCAGCGACGACGACACAACGCGCGCTGTTTGTGAGACCGCCGCCGACTTCCTCGCCCGCTCCGACGAAACGCATTTCCGAAGCCGACTGGACGAGGGACGGAGCGAGGAGACGTGCGAATGGAGCATCGCGATGGCGATGAGCAAGCTGGAACTTGCCGTCTTCCCCTGGCTGCAGGGACGCAACAGCCCGCAGCTTGACTACATCGACGGTCTCACGACGCACGATCCGGACTTCCAGAACGTGTCGTGCACGTACTACACGACGCCCTTCATTTATAATCTTCGCGGGCTGCCCTCCCGCGACCTGCGGGACTTCCTGTTCGGCCTGGCGAATCAATTGCCCGGGCTGGGCGACCGCATGGAGGTGACGCCCTTCGTCATTCACTTCGGCTGGCTCCACCAGAAAGAGCCGTTCTACGACTTCGCGCACCGCGTCTGGCAGCAACTCCTGGACGAGCGCGCGACACCGCGGCTCAAACAGTAGGTCGGTGACCGCCCAAAGGCGGGCGTCGACCGCTCTTCCCCGATCAGGTCTGGCCCATCAGGTCTGGCTCATCAGGTGGATCAGTAGGTCCAGAGGCAGATCGGCCTGTGCCCAGCCGACGGCGAGGAACGCCGCGATAACGGCTGCCGGACTAAACAGGGCAAGCAGGGTCGCCACGGCCCCGGGCATCTGCGTGACGGCCTTCACATCGCGGAGAACCCGCACGGTGGACAGGATCGCAGTCAGCACGCTGAACGCGGCGAGCAGCCCCGCAGCCTCCGGATCTCCGGCCGTCTCGGTCGACACCGTCACGAGGGCTACGCCCATCCAGACGAGAGCCGGCCAGCAGGGCCACGCGACGAGCATAAGCACCTGATCGCTCCGAAGCGCTGTCCAGCTCCGAACGGTCAGCCCGATGATGACGCTCCAGACCAGCAGCAGCGCGACCACGATTCCGGCCGTGAACGCACCCGTGGTCAGGGGCGCGGTGATCACGGTCCCCACCCGATGGTCGAGACCTGCATTGAGCGCTTCCACAAGCCGCTCCGCGATCATCGACGGCGCCAGCACCTCCATGATCACAGCCGCGACGACGCCGGTTGCGACGCCAACCGCAAGAAGCCAGATCCAGTTGACCACCGGAACGGTGTCCCTCCCCTCGCGCACGCTGTCGCGGTAGAACCCGTGCGCCATGAAGTAGCGGCCCAGGGCCCGCCTGAAAAGCGGCCGCCGCGCGTAGAGTGCGGCCATGCCGATGAGAATGAACCAGCCAAACAGGACGGCCCACGGCGCCTCCGCTCCCGGGGGTTCTCCGGAGGGAAACGCAAATACGCGTTGCTCACCGCGGTAGATGCCGCGTACAACCGACGCTGCGGGACGCGCCTCGCTGGAAGCCGTCCACAGGCCGTATCGACGTCCCAGGGGGCTTTCCGTATCCGCCCAGCGGAAAACGAAGACGGTCGGTCCCGCCCTGTCTCCACCCGCGGTCTCACCCGTTGCGGGACGCTGCGTGGCGGCCGCCACCAGCGGGTCGACGATAGCAGGGATCCAGCCCGTCAGCATCGATTCGAGGGCGCGGGCCTGGCGCTCCGCCGAGTGCGGCACGCTGAGCCCGGACGGTGCATCTGGATCCACCCACGCGCCCGCTGCCGCGATCGCGACGGGTCCGTCGCTTCGCTCCGTCCACTGGCGCCACCGTTCCAGAGGATCCTCCAGGCCCCGCACGTCGAGCAACACGCCGTCCACGGTGGATGCGCACCGGTCCGACGCGGCCCGAAACGGCGTGACGTAATACAGCGACAGCGCCGGCATGCGTCCTTCAACCTCCGCAGCAAGAGAAGACAGAACCGGGCACATGTCGGGGGAGGCCGTATCCAGCGCTCGGCCCAGGCCTACGGCTGCGAGAGCATCGTGGCGACGCGCGATCGCCGCCAGCCGATCCAGCGCGGCCCCCAGGGTATCCGTAGCCGCTGAGATCTGATCTGCGCTCCGGTACGCAAGTGGCAGATCGGCC
Source organism: Bacteroidota bacterium (assembly GCA_009908725.1). Lineage (GTDB taxonomy): Bacteria > Bacteroidota > Rhodothermia > Rhodothermales > Salinibacteraceae > Longibacter. The sequence goes on from JAAAOT010000335.1 coordinate 16,951, forward strand.
GCAACGGAGATGTCGAGCGAGTCCGCTCGCGCGAGAACTCGCGCCGCGTGACGGTCGCCGCCCGGTGCGAGCCAACGCGTTGCCGATACACGGACGACCGTGACGCCTGCTTCGGCGATGTCCTCAAGCGTGAACTCGGCGGCACGCGCTGCCTCCGGCATGTCCCACACGACCCCACGCCCACCGTAGAAGAAGGCGGTCCCGTCCGCGGAGTCTGCGACGGCCGGTGCGTCGATCGCCCGTGCATCCCACGGTGATGGCGCCATCGCCGCGCACGCGAACAGCACCAGGGCGGCGATGCGTGTGAGGCGGCGGCAAAACGAAGGGAGCGGGAGCGATCCGACCATCAATGGACTTCCTGGTGACAGCAGGGATGCGTGCGTACGGAACGCTGAGGAGGCGAAGCGTCGAACATGCGGCGAGACCAACGTAGGAAACAGGCCTCCCGTATGCACACGGAAAGCTGTCCTCCGATCCCGATCCTCCAGCGCGTCCACCGGCACCCGAGCCAGCCTCGCAGCCTCGATTTGCTGTCCTACCACATTTTTGTATTTTCATGCAGTCATCACGATGGGATTGGCCGCATCCGCGATCCTTTCGCGCTATCGTAAGTGCTGCGGGTCACCGGGACTTTCCCGGTTCCCTGTATCATACCCCACCCAGATTGACCGACCTCAGACATGAAAAAATTTTCCTTCGCTACACTGTTCGTTGCCCTCCTCTTCCTCGCGGTTCCGACGCAGGACGCCCACGCGCAGGTGAAGATCGGTCCGCGCGCTGTCCTCTCTGTTGGTGACATCTCCGATGCCGGTGGCGACTTCGGAATCGGCGCCGACGTCCGCTTCCTGGCCGGCGACCTCCCGGTTACATTCAACGGCGCTTTCGATTATTACTTCGTCGATAACGAACTGAATGATGACCTCTCGATCTTTACGATTGACTTCAACGCACTGTACATGTTCGGCGTCGACAATCAGGCGTTCACCCCGTATGCCGGCGGTGGCCTTGGTGTTACTCGCGCCTCTGCCAATGATGTCAGCAACTCAGAGGTTAATCTGAATATCATCGGCGGTGCTGAATTCCCGCTTGAGCAGTTCACGCCGTTTGTACAGGCCCAGTTCGGCGTCGGCGGTGATGTCGACCGCTTCAATATCGCGGGAGGCCTGCTCTTCAACCTGTAGCCCCGCCCGATGTGTGGCCGTCGTACGGGTCGTCGTATGCGGCCTGACATCGCAGCATAATCCGCTCGCGGCTCCTACATGGAGTCGCGGGCGTTTTTTTGTGAGCCATATAGCATGGATTGGTGCGTAACGCCGGCTCCCCCCGGTCTACGTATCAGCGCGGCGCCGGGACGGGTACTGTTCCCCCTGCCGCGTTCGATGACTTTCTCTACGATCCATGTGGACTCATGACTCAACAGCTCTCCTTTGCGACGGCGCTCTTCGTGCTGCTGCTCTTTTCAGGCTTCGCGTTTCAGCCATCCACTCACACTGCCTCCTCCGATGCGACCGCGATGCAGTCGGATGAACCGGTCGCATGGGCGCTGGACAAAGCGCATAGCGAAGTTCGATTTCGTGTGCGTCACCTTGCGATCAGTAGCGTGACCGGGTTTTTCAGAGACTTTGACGCC
>JAAAOT010000357.1 GCA_009908725.1 Bacteroidota bacterium
AAAAGGTCGAACTCACCATCAACCGGGGACGGGCGACCTTCGATCTGGTCATGGACTTCTCCGGCCAACCGGACGCGGCGGATTACGTCGCCGACTTCCTGCACGAAGCCGTCATCCGCGACGTGCAACTCGGGTCCACTCCGTCCGAGTCTTCCCCGTCCCGCACGAATCGAACGGCGGTCCGCGATGCCCTCGCACGTCTCCGGGAACGCGGTGACCTTACGGACGAGGATATGCAACGAATGCTCGATGTGCTCGACGCCGGCGATGAACCGTCGGCCTCGTAAGCCTCGTAGAACGCGCCGGAAAATCCCCCACGTTTCGCCTCACGCCTCCGATACCGATCGTAGGCGTTTCCTATTTGAAGCGGCTGACGCACGTTCGAACGGTCACCAAGGCCGCGACTACGGCGTACGGTGCGACATCACGTGTCGAACGCGAACGTACAGATCTTCTCCACCAGTTTGTGAACTGAGTCCGCGCGGAGCACACGATCTGCGCCGAGACGATGCGCAAGGTATACGCTTCGGTCCTTCACATCATACGCTACGCAGACCCACGGGGCGCCGAAGGGGGGGAGCAGGGCGTCCGGGTCGGCGGGTCATAAGTCGCTCGGCGGAGCACACGGCATCCTCCACACGTCTGCGGTCTCGCGGCGCCCACGAGCCACTCAAAAACGTGTCCGATGGGCAGGAGAGCGCATGCTCATCCTCGACTCCGTTTCCTGTGCCTGAGGACGTGCCTAGCGTAAATGGAGAGGATGCATCAGGCGTTTTCAACGGGTCGAGATGGCTGGCGTCGGAGTCGTGGTGGTGACTGTTCACATGATCGGAAGGCAACGGGAGCACCGGATGGCGTCTTTCGAGGAGACCTGCGGCGTCTGCGAAAGACTGGAGGGAAGAGTGTGCCAGCATGTCCTCCCGCAATCACACGTAACCGGCTTGTCGAATCGATGGGAGAGCGGAGCAACGCAATGGCCCGATAATACGTCGAACTGAATGACGCGGCTGTTTTGTGACCTTCCCCGTCGCAGCAGCCTCGTTCAGCGTTCGAAGACAATGAGTCGCTCGGGCATGGATCAGGCGGGCATGCTGATTCCACTGATAGTAGCCGTTACCTGTGGATGAGCGTATGAGCATCTGAATGGATGGATCAAGCCGTCCGAGCCCTGCGCCGGGACGAAAGACGGGGGATTCGTCCGTGAGACGGGGATCGCAGCTTGTTTTCTTCACTACCACGGCTGCGTGCGGATCATGGATTGCTTTCAATTCCGTGCTCCAGAAGCGCTCATCTGGCTTACGTTAGACCGCCGGCATTCGGGGGAGAATGGGAGGAGGCGTGCGTCAGAAGACGATCTCGCGCATCGGAGCGTCGGTGTATCATTTCGGCACCCCGTTCCGGAAACGTGTCCGGCGCGCCGGCTGTCGACCGGTTCGTTGATCTCCGGAGCTTCAGGGGGGAATCCGACCTTCTTCGACCCGACGTATTTAGATCATGTCTCTCTCCCTTCAGCGCGCGTCCTCCCGTGCCGACGTTCTTTTTGGGCTCGGACTTCTGCTTCTTCTGATCGGATTTGTTGCGCCTGCACCGACGGTAGCGCAGGCACCAGTCAAACCCGGCGTTGAACGCGCCGGTATCGAGATCCAGCGAGGCCTTGACATCGTTCAACCCCCGACGGTCTATTACAAACGAGTGTATGAAGACGCGTCCCGTTCGTCGAAGCTGGACTCCATCGGGGTCCTGCGGGTGCCGCGACCGAGCGATCTGGACGCGATCGAGTATCGCGATCGCTCGCGCGGGTTCACCGTGAACCTGCAGCACGCGATGGTTGTCTCCGACGGGTTGATCGTGGACGTGGATATCAGCCAGCAGGCGAAGAACGGGTCCCGTGCGGGAACCCCGTTGATCACCGAAGAGGTCATCATTCTCCGTCCGCCGGACGACGATGCGTTTGATGTTGCCATCCCGGACGTCCTCGAGTGCGTAGACCTGAAACCGGGCTCTGAGGAGGATCTCGCATCGCGTGGGAGTCTCTACACGCCGGAGAACGGCCTTCCTGCGCCGTGCAAGCAGGTACAGGGGGTCGAAACGGTGATTGACGTGGCGGCCTGGTACGAGGCCTCGATGACGAACCCACGTACCGGGGTTCGGGCATCGCGCGAAGAATATCATGACGCTCGCGAGCTCCGCGGTTGGCTCAAGAGCCGGGCACCGGGCGGCGAGCAGGTGAGGTTCGTGATCGTCGCGACGCCGCCGGAGCGGGAGCGCTTCGTTTTTCGTGAGCGCCCGGGACCGGAGAATCTTCCGTTCGAGCCCGTCAACGTCGTCGTGAATTACCGTCCCGTCAGTGAAGCGGCATTTGAGTTAGTCACGTCCCTAGCGGCTCTCAGCGGACCCAACCGGAGCGATCTCCCGGGTAACCCCGGTCCGCGGTACGATGCACGCCGGGTCAAGGGTGACGCGCTAACCACGCTCCGCTGGAATGTTTCGTCGTCGGAGCGCTACGAGTTGCATCTGTTCGGTAGCACGCAGGCCGCGATTTCAGACGATGGTCCCGGGAGCCACCATGACGTGCCGTATGGAGCGAGTGTGGGCGCGCGCTTCGGCGAGCGGGACGATCTGGGAATTATGCTTCGAATCGAGGGGTCTTACGAGGACGATCCGTTCCAGCGCAACACACTAAGTAGCGGAGATCAGCGCATTCGAATCATGGCCGGTGTTGACCACGGACACATATTTACTAATCGCACGCAGTGGCACGTTGCACTCGGTCCGACGTACTTCCTGGATCGCGTCAACATCTGGGAAAACCGGAGCGACGGTCGCCAGCTGGGCTATTCCATAGACGGCAGTCTGACGCGCAAAGTGCAGTTCCTGCGCATCCCTTCGATTCTCAGCGTGGGAGGGAAGCTGCATCATAGCTTCGGATACATTCAGGACAGGGGCAACGGCAACTTCCAACTGATCGGTCGGGTTGCTGCCAAGCCGCGCCTATCGCTCGGCGGCACCATGCTGGCCGCCGGACCGGTGGCACACGTCTCCTACACGGAGAGCCGATACGCGGACATCCCCGGGTTTTCGGAGACGAACGTTCAGGTGGGGGTGGAACTGACCTCGTGGGTCTCCTTCTGATCTGAAGCCACGCAGTCACGGGCCAGCTTCGTTTGGGGGCTGAAACCGTAGCCCGAACGGACGTCTCATGACACTCAAAACGCGCCCAGCCGGCAATCTGCCGGGGGGCGCGTCTAGTTGGATCACGTTGCCGTCGGCCGCGGACCCAGCCTCAGGGCGCATTCGTCCGCGTCTCATTTGTGCGCCAGCACATCGACCGATTCGATAGTCGGTGTATCGGCGAGCAAATCGTCCGCCTTTTCCATCAGGGCCGCGGCGATCTTCCCGTCCAGGTGCGCCTGCCAACCGTCGTCGTCTTCTGCAGTATCGAGGATACCGAAGGTTGTGTCGTCGATCTGCATAGCGTACCACGACACAGTGACGTCTTCCGCCTCTGCGAGCGGGAGGGCAGACTCAAGGAACGCACGGACGTCGCCGACTTTATCCGGCTTCACACTCAGGCGGGCGAGAAGCGCTTTACGTTCCGTGGGTATACAAATCTGTGGGCATACAAAATCAACGGATGGTCAGGGTGACACAGCATGATCGCTACCGGTGCGGTCCGGTCCTGTCTCCCATCAACTGTGGTAAAGCATGAACAAACGATCTCAGCGCCCGCCGAACGGAGGAGACATGGCGGTCCATTCACCCTGTGAACACCTCGAAGACCCGTGAGATGCGCGTCGTGGTCCCAGCCAGCCGGACGGCCAGCGATGTATTTTCGTACCCACAGAGGAATCACGGGAAGGAGCGTGGATCGTCATGTCCAACCGAGATCAGGATCTGTGGCACTTGCGGTTGCTACGAGTCCGTCAGGGGATAATGTGGAAGCGGTGGGAAGGGTAGCACACAGGAACGACAGCGTGGCACCGCGGGAACGATGCTGGCGATGGGGCTGCGGTGGGGTGGCCGACAGGGACGAGGCAGTACGTCTACTGCCGCTCATCAGGAACCGTAGAACGGTGCGTGTATCGGTGCCCATGCACCCCGACATGTAACGCAACGCCGCGGGTGGCCGGAAAACTCTGATCCCAGCGTCCGTCACGGGGCCGAAGTTCCAGTCGACGTTTCGGCGTGAAAGCCCGCCTGTTTCAATCTGTTCTGGAGATCGACAATCGCTGATTCCCGGCTCCCGCCACGCGGCGAACAGCAAATATTGGCCACCACCACCCAGTTCATCGTGGCGCTGCACTACAGGGCCTTATCATCTTCAACCCACGTCTGTCCGGACTCAGAACATGCCGAAGGACAGGGTTGGCGTGCTCCGTCCCGGTAACTTCTTTCCGCCGAGCTGAGCCATGGCCTTCTGAAGCAGAAGGGGCGCGGCGGACCCTGGGACGTCGATGTGCTCCTAGTTCGCCGGAAAGCATGTTGAAGATACGACGAACATGACATAGGTTCACCTTGTCTTTGTCTTGCGATCGGTCGGCAGGTTAATACTTCCGTTCCCGGTGGTGCACAGGCCGTGACGGGGGCATCGGGTCGGCTCCGTACCTTCTCGCGAGGGATTGATGCACGCACCTGCTGGACCGGGCCGTCATTTTCGTTTGAACCGTAGAACTGCCATGTCCAATCGTACGCTGACCCACAGGAAGGCGCAGATGTCTGACCTCGATGCAATTGAAGCGCTCATCGACCGGGCCATCGCTGATCTGCAGACGCCGTTCCTGGACGAGAAGCAGATTGAGGCAAGCCGGACGATCATGGGCGTCGATACGCAGTTGATCGAGGACCGGACGTACTTCGTCGTCCTGATCGACGGCGAACTTGCCGGCTGCGGAGGATGGAGCCCTCGCTCGACACTCTACGGTGGGGACGAGACGCCGGGACGAAACGGTGCATACCTGGATCCGGCCCATGATCCCGCGCGGATCCGGGCAATGTACACACACCCGGCGTACGCGCGCAGGGGTGTAGGGCGTCGGGTGCTGTCGCTGTGCGAAATCGCCGCTCAAGAGGCCGGGTTTCAGCACGTCAAACTCGTATCGACGCTGGCCGGTGAGCCGCTGTATCGTGCCTGCGGATACGTTGCAGTAGAGCGGTTCACGGACGATCGGGGCGGTACGCCGGTCCCACTGGTGCGCATGCGGAAGCGACTCAGCCCGTGATCAATTCTTTCCAGACGCCCTGGACTCGAGACGCAAAGGGAGAGCGAGGCGGAGGGACACGAGAGCACGGAAACCGGCGCACAGAGATCTGACGCTTGGACGATCCGATCCGAGTTAGGTTGAATCCGGTCCTATGAGTTTATTCGTTCTGCGCGAAGTCCAAGGTGGGCGCGATCGCACCCCGATCATCCACACGACAGATTGATGATGACGTATCTTGAGCGAGCAAAAGACCTGTACGCCCAGATGGATCAGGGCAACATCATGGACGCGTTCGAGCACTACTACCACGAGAACGTCGTGGTCATAGAGGCTGATGGACAGGAACGCCATGGGAAGGATGCGCAGCGACGAGCCATCGAAGAATGGATGGACTCGGTGGACGAAATGCACGGCGGTGCCACGGAGCATGTCACCTCGAATGAAGCGGAGGGGGTCACAATGGTCCAGAGCTTCACCGACGTGACGATACGTGGAGAGCGGATGCCGTTCCGCGAGATTGCCGTCCAGGAGTGGGAGGGCGATCAGATTATCCGGGAAGCGTTTTTCTACTTCGTCCCGGCTGAGATGCAGCGGGAGATGGCCGACGAAGCTGCGAGGGCAAAGTAGCGTCGTCGTTTCGCCGAGTGAGATCGCCGGTCGCGCTAGGGTACTCGTACGATAAAACGCTGACGAACATAGAAAAAGCCCCGCACACCGGTGGGTCTGCGGGGCTTTCTTCATTGGTGGAGATGCCGGGAGTCGAACCCGGGTCCGAGTAGCCGCACTTGTCGAACATCTACCTGCATAGTCACTGTTTTTCATGTCGCGTCTGGCTCCAGCCCAGTGTCTAAGCCAGCCAGGCGCCAAGGCTGTTCAAGTTTCGCCATCTAGCCGCTCAGCCGGAGCGACAGATGACTAGACCTACTGATCGATGTCTCTAGCGGCTCATAGGCCGAAGCCCTCTAGAGACAGATGGGGCGTTTACGCCGCCATCGCGTACGAGTAATCGTCCGCAGTTACGTGTTCCTAACGAGATTTACGAGCATATTAGGAAGCTCGGCAGGACAGTCCGCAGCCCGTTTACTACCCGTCGAAGCCGTGTCATCCCCATAAGTGAAAGAACCAGACCGCTCGCGTGGAGCAAAAGCTCAACGGCATCCACCGTCTCGCATCGTCCACGGATTTAGACCCCTGGGCACTCTGTGTGTTCCAGGCGACAAAGCGCGTCCAACTGGTTTGTGGAACACCCGCCTCGGTGACGTACGTCGATTCCCGTTCGTATCGTTCTATGCTCCGCTGCCGACACAATTGTGCAATTCGTGATACAACGCGGACCTCAAAGCCTGAGGATCGGTCTGATTTGCAGAATTACGGTCAACACATACCGCCTGTACCACCGGCAAATATGGAACGCATACCCTCTTATCGCGTCCCGCTCCGGTGATGCATTCCGTGCTTTTTCCTCCTACATGCTGCGCCGATTCCAGACTTTGACCATGGCGAAACGGCTTCGTCGACGCTTTTACACCGTCACCCTGATACTTTTGGGGGTGATGCTCGCCACGGTCACGCCGGTGATGGGTCAAACGGCTCCGGTTGACACGTCGGATTCAAGTCCTCACAGCGAGGCCTCGCTGGCAAGTACCGTATCCGCTGTCGCGCCAGGCGAGACCTTCACCGTCGCCCTCTATATCGAAATGGATGAGGGCTGGCATACGTACTGGATCAACCCTGGCGACTCGGGGGAACCGGTGACAATCGAGTGGTCGCTACCCGACGAACTTGATGCCGGGGCGTTCAAGTGGCCTTACCCGCACCGCATCGATGCCAGCGTCCTGACAAGTTACGGGTACTCCGACCGCGTTCTGTTGCCGGCGACCGTGTCGGCATCGAGCGACCTGGCCGTCGGCGATTCCGTCACTATCCGCGGTCAGGCAAGCTGGCTGATCTGTGCTGACGTTTGCCTTCCGGCGTCCGCATCCGTTGAGCGCACCTTTGCTGTGGCGTCTGAATCCGTCTCCGCTTCCTCGGCAGAGGTTCAACGCATCGAGCAGGCGCAGGCGCGCGTCCCCGAATCGGCCCCTGACTGGACATTCGAAGCGTCGCGGAGTGAGGGAAGCTATGGTCTCGCATTCACGCATTCCGATGGCAACGGGCCGGATATCTCGTCTGCTCAGTTCTTCCCCGAAGAAGGAGATGTACTGGATCACGCCGCTGCGCAGCCGCTGACGAGACAGGTAGACGCCTTCGTGATGGCCCTTCAGGCGTCGCCGTACGCGCAGAGTCCGGCCGATACGCTCCGCGGTGTGCTCGTAGCCCCGTCCGGCACGTCCTGGATTCCGGGAGAGGAGGTCCGCGCCATCCGCGTCCAGGCACCTGTCGTCGCGGATGGGGCCGGCACTCTCTCCATCCAGGAAAACGGCCTGGCCGCCTCCACGGGATCGGGTAGCGGACGGGTGGCCCTTGGCTGGGCCCTGCTAATGGCGTTTGCGGGCGGCCTGCTGTTGAATCTCATGCCATGCGTTTTTCCCGTCCTGTCGATCAAAATCCTCGGATTTGCCGATTCGTCTGGTGAAGACCCGACGGCAATGCGGCGCCACGGGTGGCTGTTCGGGGCGGGCGTGCTGGTGTCCATGTGGGTTCTTGCCGGCACGCTTCTCGGTCTGCGGGCCGCGGGCAATGAGATCGGATGGGGGTTTCAGCTTCAGTCGCCTGCCTTTGTGGCACTCATGGCGCTGCTCTTTGTCGGCATTGGGTATAACCTTCTTGGAGCGTTTGAGGTCGGCACAACCCTCATGAACTGGGGTGGGCGCCTGCAGGGCACGACACCGGACAGCGGCAATCGAGGCGCGTTCATGACCGGCATTCTCGCCACAATCATCGCGACGCCGTGCACGGCGCCCTTCATGGGGGCGGCACTTGGTGTCGCCCTGGCCTCGTCTGCACCGGGTGCGTTCGCCATCTTTTCGATGCTCGGCGCTGGAATGGCGACGCCGTACGTCGGTCTGTCCATGACGCCTAGATTGCTGGATCGTCTGCCGGAGCCCGGTCCCTGGATGGAGACGTTGAAACAGTTTTTCGCCTTTCCGATGTTTGCGACGGCCATCTGGCTTCTGTGGGTGTTCGCGCAGCAGACCGGTCACAACGCCGTCGCTCTGCTGCTCTTCGGCATCCTTCTCCTGGGGGTTGCAAGCTGGATTCTGAATCGCTGGTCTGCACCGACCGTCTCACGAACGGCACGCATCGTGTCCCGCGCTCTCGTCGCTACGATCCTGGTCGGTGCCGTCACACTCGCGCTTGTCGGTGCCCGGTACGACCGGTCGGGTTCCTCAAGCACGTCGACTACGAATGCCGACGCGCAGTGGATGAGCTACTCGGCGGAGCGCGTCGACAGCCTCCGATCAACGGGGCGGCCGGTCTTCATCGACTTCACGGCGGCCTGGTGCCTCACCTGCCAGGTCAACAAGCAGACCGTTCTGACCGCTCCCGAAGTCACGGACGCGTTTGAGCAGAGTAACGTCGCGCTCATTCGCGCCGACTGGACCAATCGCGACGCGGATATCACGAGGGCACTGGCCTCCCATGGTCGGAGCGGCGTTCCGGTTTATGTTTATTACGCCGGACCGGACGCGCGCGCCGAGATTCTACCCGAGGTGCTGACGAAAGACATGATCCTCGACCGCCTGAGTGGCGGCACCTGATCGAAAGCGGACAGTACCGCTTACACCGGTTCGTACACCACGTATCCCATACCAACACCGAACGACCATGACAGTACGCCGACTCGTCACCTCTTTGTTTGCTGTTCTCCTCATCGCTCTGGCTCCGTCGGATATCCTCGCGCAGGAGGCGGCCGTAAATCAGCAGGCACCGGGCTTCACCCTGAAAGCCGCTGACGGAGAGACGCACAGTCTTTCTGATTTCGAGGGAAAATATGTCGTCCTCGAATGGTTGAACTATGGCTGCCCGTTCGTGCAGAAGCACTACCAGAGTGGCAACATGCAGCAGTTGCAGAAAACGTACACGGAGAAGGATGTCGTCTGGCTTTCGATTGTCTCCAGCGCGGAGGGCAAGCAGGGATACTACCCGCCGAACGAGATGCTCGAGCAGAAGAAAAAGCATAGCGGCGAGATGACCGCGATCCTGATGGATACGTCGGGCGAAGTGGGGCGCGCGTATGGCGCGCAGGTTACGCCGCACATGTACGTGATCAATCCCGAGGGCCAGCTGATCTACAAGGGCGGCATCGACGATAAGCCAACCACGGACACGGCTGACATCGAGGGAGCAACGAATTACGTGCAGTTGGCGCTCGACCAGGCCATGAGCGGAGAAGAGGTCAAGGTCCAGACCGCTCGCCCGTACGGGTGCACGGTGAAGTATGCGGCAAAGTAACGTATGCTGCCGAAGAGGGACTTTAGGACTGAGCATACAGACAGCCGGCCCGTCGACTTCCATCGGCGGGCCGGCTATGTTTTGGTTGAAGGTCCTGAACGTGCTACGCGGAGGTTGACACGGCCTGAACTGCGCCGGAGTTCATCAGGCACGGTACGTCTGGCGGAGGAGGGAGGCCCGGGGCAGCTGGATCGTCGGTGCCGGGGAAGAAGAATCGCTCGCCGATGCGTTGTCGGTGCAAGCGTCTTTTCCCGATGGGGACGCCGCTTCCTCTCCGTGCGGCTCGAGTGATCGATCATCGTGAACCACGTCAAACATCGAAGCATCACGGTGGCTGGCATCTTGTCCGACGGTGCCCGAGGGGCACGAGTCTGCGTCATCGGGTGCGGCACCGAGACCGTCTGCTCCGGCATCATCGAGGTCTCCGTCTTCGCCGAGGCGGGACAGAATGTCCAGGACGAATGCCGGCAATGTGTTTTGCTCGGGGTCGCCGGCGCCCCGGCTAGATGCGTCGTCGTCGGTGGCATTCTGCGAAGCCCCGTCGTTGAGGTGAGTACCGCCTACTTCGGGCGGAGGGTCGAAACGTTCGCCATCTCCGTGATGGGATGCACCGTCTAGCGGGTCGGTTGCCTCCTGAGCGGCACGAACGGCGCGGTGCAGTTGACGCATGGCGGTAGCCGGTGACATCGAATCCGCACAGTCGGACGGACGGCGTTCTGCCTCCTCCGTTTGACCCTGCTTGCTGCGGGTTGAGGGTGTAGCGAAGGGTGCTGAGTCCGAGGTTGCGCCATCCCCACCTGCCATCTGGAAGTACGCCTGCCGTAACAGGTCGCGCGCCAGGTCCTCCACGTCCCCATCCCGTCCCGCAAGGACGGATCGCAAAGCGTCGACCATCCCTTTGTCCATCGTGATCTCGATACGGACCTGATCACCCGTGGCACGCCGCTCGGCTGAAGCGCCGTGTTCGGCTACCGGCGTCTCATCCGCCAGACCTTCCGTTTCCGATGTCGAGGAGGACGGCCGACTCGTCGATGATGCGCGAGGCTGAATCATGATTCTAAAAGGATCAATTCGGCGGCAGACGAGGGAACGGTTTCACCCGTATCGGACGGGACCGATACGTCTATTTGTTCAGGTCTTGTTAAGGCAATAATTCGTCCAGCCTTAAACGAATCCACACATTCGAGTGTCGTGTGCACTCGATCCGGCCTGAGTGCCGTTAATCACATCTAATGTCAGACGCACGGTCCTCATTTCCCATCCGGTATTTCCGTCTGGAACCTGAAGGAAGGCGTAAATCAGACACCGACGTGTAAACTCGTAACCGGTAAATATCAGAGGATAAGGGCCTACGCTGTCGTCTACATTGTGGTATACAATATGCATATAGGACAGTAAACGTAAAACGCTTGCGCACGCATGTTAATGAGGTGGACTGCGTTTCTCGTTTTGAAGACGTGTGCGGATCCGCATGTTGTCCCTCGCATGGATGTCCGAGATCGATGCGAACGGCTGTTCTGATCGTTCAAGCTCGGTCTCGCCTTCTTCTCGGTCGACATCTCGAGCGTACTCCGCGATTCCATGCGGCCGATGGGCGTCCGTCCTTTGCTTCGTTCAAAGTCTTATATCGGTACTTACATGGGTCTACTTCAAGAAATTAAAACTGTCCATGCAAATCTCGTCGCACGGTGGGATCGCATCGATTCCTCGCTCGATGTCGCAGAACGGCGAATGAAGGCCGGGCGATTGTTATCGGATGAGCGGCTGCTCCATCTCTACCGACGAACCAGGGCCCGCTGGGTTGTCCGCGCTCTCGTAGAGCCCGAAGCCTCTCAGGCGAAGGGGCTCCCGGATTCACACACTTCTGAACGGAAGCGCACCGCACGAATGCCCGCGCTGGACGGCCGGGATGCGCCGGGATCGACGGAGTCCACACGAGAGGCTCTGCAGCGAATGCGCACCCTCTGGAGCCATGTGTCCTGACGGAGGCTTTTTCCCCGGCTGGATCGATTCCGGTAAGCGCCTCGGCACCTGTGATACAGTCTCGGGGCGGGTCGATCACGACGTTCTTTCCCCTCAACTTCACACCGAGCGTACCCTCTTTTGGGTCTCGAGCGTGTATGCTCTGTATCACACGTGTCACTCGATTTGCATCACCCAGTTCGCCCATGAGCCCGTCCACCGATGACCGTTCGGCCCCTGTATTTGACGCCTCAGATAAGATCTACGAGGCTGAGTTTGTCGAGTCTGCAGACCGCCTTGAGACCTACGCTGACTTTGCTGCCATCGTGAAGCAACTTCGCCGCGACTGCCCGTGGGATCGTGAGCAGACGCACGAGTCGGTGAAGCATCTCCTCATCGAGGAGGCGTATGAAGTGGTTGATGCGATCGATTCCGGCGACCCGGAGGAGATAAAGAAGGAGCTGGGTGACGTTTTTCTACACGTGCTCTTTCACAGTCGCATCTCAGAAGAAAACGGCGGATTTACGATTCAGGACGTCATCGCGGCGGAAACAGAGAAGCTCGTGCGACGCCATCCCCACGTTTTCGGGGACGCCAGCGTCGGCGACTCCGACGAGGTCCTGTCGACGTGGGAAGAGATCAAGCAAAAAGAACGAGAGGACGGGGAGGAGACCCCGTCGTCGGTGCTGGATGGCGTACCACGTCACCTGCCTGCGCTCCTTCAGGCCCTTCGCATGCAAGAGAAGGCAGCGGGCGTGGGCTTCGATTTCCTCAGTGCCGAGGCGGCCTGGGAAAAAGTGGAGGAGGAGATCGAAGAGTTCCGAGCGGCGGTCGACGAGGGCAGCGATCATGACCGCGCGGATGAGCTCGGCGACGTCCTGTTCGCGCTCGTTAACTATGCTCGATATGCCGACGTCAACCCGGAAACCGCTCTGCGCGGGACCAATGACAAGTTTGCCCGGCGCGTGCAGTTCATCGAAGACGAGCTGCGGGAATCCGGTCGGTCGCTGGGTGACGTGACGCTGCGGGAAGCCAGTTCGCTCTGGGAAAAGGCGAAGCAGGGTGAAGAGTAGCCGACTATGTCCGCGTTTCCGCTGACGAATGGATCCTGCTTTTTTCCAATCGTGGTACGGGAGCCGGAGAACCACAGGTACAGCCAGGAGTGCATTGATCGTCCCGAATCCACGCCGGGAATGTCGTCTATTCATTCCGACCCCCACCGCACCAAGATGGCTGTTACGACGATTGATGCGATTGCTACGGGACACCCGCCGCTTCGCAAACCGCAGTCCGACGCCGCCGCGATGATGGAGCAACTCGACGGGCTGTCGAAGCCGCTGCGGAATCGGCTGTCCACCGTCTACGAGCGGTCAGCGATCGAGTACCGCCATACATGCGTCAATGACTGGGGCGCATCTTCTCCCGAGGAGTTCGAGTTCTTTCCGCAAAACTGGGCGCTTGAGCCGGCTCCGTCTACCGAAAAACGGAATGACTGGTATCGCCGTGCCGTGCTTCCCATGGCGGAAGACGTCGGTCGGCGCGCGATCAAGGCGTCGGATACCTCGCCGGACGACATCACCCACGTCATCGCCGTAAGCTGCACGGGGTTCTTTGCACCCGGCTTTGATGTCGCCCTGGTCAAGCGACTCGGTCTTCCCCCCAGCACGCAGCGGACGTTCATTGGATTTATGGGATGCTACGCCGCCTTTAACGCGCTGCGAACAGCCCATGCGTTTTGCCAGAGTACGCCGGACGCCCGCGTCCTGATCGTCTGCGCGGAGCTTTGCACCCTCCATTTTCAGATCGAAGACTCGCTGGAGTCGGTTGTCGTGAACTCGTTGTTCTCTGACGGCGCGGCCGGCGTTGTGGTCTCTGCCCGAGAGGAGGCCGATGCCTCTGGTCGTCTCGCGTACGTGGACAATGCCTGCCAGCTGGACGACGACTCGCTCGAGGATATGACGTGGGACATCGGGGATACGGGCTTTCAGATGGGCCTTTCCTCCCGTGTACCGGGCGTGATCGCGGAGCACCTTCCGTCTTACGTTGGCGACCTGCTCGGGAGACACGATCTGTCACGCAAGGACGTCGACTTCTGGGCCATTCACCCGGGCGGGCGCGCCATCGTGGAAAAGGCGCAGGAGGTGCTCGGACTGGACGAGAACGACGTGGCTGACAGTCTGGCCGTCCTCCGACAGCACGGCAACATGAGTTCGCCGACGATCCTGTTCGTCCTGAAACGAATCATGGACCGCCGGACGGGACGTGCAGGGGGCGACGGCGCCGTGGCGGCCGACGCAGGCTCCGGAGATATGGGCCTCGCCATGGCCTTCGGCCCGGGCCTGACAATCGAAGGCGCGATGCTCAAATGGCTTTAAATCGTTGGGGCGTTGGGCCGTTGGGGCGTTGGACCGTTGAGGCGTTGGACCGTTGGGGCGTTGGACCGTTGGGGCGTTGGACCGTTGGGGCGTTGGGCCGTTGAGGCGTTGGGCCGTTGAGGCGTTGGACCGTTGAGGCGTTGGATTGTTGAGGTGTTGGATCGTTGAGGCGTTGGATCGTTGAGGCGTTGGATCGTTGAGGCGTTGCGGCGTTGAGGCGTTGGATCGTTGAGGCGTTGCGGCGTTGAGGCGTTGGACCGTTGAGGCGTTGGATCGTCGGGGCGTTGGACCGTCAGGGCGTTGACCGCTTTGGTCGTCACGCCTTGACACGCTCAAACGCCCGCGGTGAACCTCACTGGAGCCGGAGTCAGGCGGGGTAGGACATTCGACATTCGCCAGTTCGAGATTCGCTCACTCGCATTTCGCCCTTCGCATTTTGCACATCGCAATTCGCCCTTCGCATTCCCAATCCTTACTCGCTCACCCCGGGCGTTCGGTTTAGAAACTCCCCGTAGAGCTTCGTGTGGCGGCTTTCGATCGGGATCCGGTAGCCCTGAATGAAGAGGTGATGGACGGTTGTCTTCGTTTCGAACGGGTCGCCGTCCGTCACGAACAGGTTGGCCTGCTTGCCGACCTCGATGGACCCGAGGCGGTCGTCCACACCGAAGATTCGCGCGGGTTCGATGGTAACCGCTCGCAGCGCATTTTCCCGCGTCATGCCGTAGGCTGCGGCAAAGCCCGCGTGGAAGGGGAGATTCCGGACGTTTTCTGCGTCACCGGTTCGTAGCGCCACCTGAACGCCCGCGTCCTGGAGCAGGGCAGCATTTCGGTAGGGTTTGTCGTAGCGATCCGAGTCGCGTGTGGGAACGGCGAGAACCGGACCGGCCAGCACGGGCACGTCCGCGTCGGCAATCGCCTCCGCTACACGCCACCCCTCCGCGACCCCGCTCAGGACCATCCGGTCGATCACGTCGCGCTCGGCCGCCCATTCCAGCGCCGCGCGGATGTCTGCGGCTTTATTAGCTCGCACCAGAAGGGGCATCTCTCCGCGCAGTACGGGGGCAAGGGCCTGCATCGCCGGGACGTACTCGACATCCTCCAGTTCACGGCCCTCAGCCTGTCGGGCCGAGTCGATCCGCACGTACAGTTCGGCCTCGTCCCACATCTCGTTTAGCTTTTCCATCGCCTTGTCCGCGGCTTTCTCGATCTCCTCGGTCGAGCGCCGATCCCAGCGTCCCTGACGTCCCGTCGAGGGAAACTCAAGCACGACCAGTTCAACGCGCCCCTGGTGCATCTGGGTGGGCGTGTAGCCGTGCAGGTCGATCAGGGCGGCCGTTCCCGGGAAGAGGCCCCCGGTCGGCGCGGTAATGACCGTTGTGACACCGCTGACCCGGGTAACGGGGATGTTGACGGAGTTAGGGTTTACGGCCGTGAGCGCCCGCATTTCAGGCGTCAGATCGCCGATCTCGGAGAAGTCGCGCGTTTCATCGAGCGAACCGACCTCGACAAGGCCGAGGCGGGTGCCGCTGTCGAACAGGCCCGGGTAAATCGTCATGCCGGATGCGTCGATTACCTCGGCATCTGCTGGCACGTCCACGGAGCTTCCCACGCCGGCAATAGTGTCGGCGCGGATCAGAAGGGTGCCGTTATCGATCGGCTCGCTGGTGACGGGGACGATGCGCGCATTGGTGAGCGCAAACGTGCCCTGGCGGCCGGGCGCCTTCTGCCCGTGCGCGAGCCGGCTCGCCGGATCGACAATCAGAGCGGCGATCAGGATGAAAAGAAAGGATCGGATGTACATCGAGAAAACCATCAGGTCGAGCGACGGGCGGCGAGAGGGAAGGAGGGGATGCGGGGGGAGGTCAGTGGCCGGACTGCCAGAAGGTCGTGCCTCCATGGCCGTAACGCCCGACATCCTGGAGACAGCGTCCATGTCGGGTGCCGGTCGACGACCAATCGAACGCATCCTCGACGGACGCCTCCGGATCGAGCCGAAGCCTCATGTCGTCCGGGTCGTTTTCCCGGTCGAAACGAACGACGCCGTCCACGTAGGTCCGCTGTGCGACGGCGTATACCGACAGTGGATGCGCGTCGAACACCACAAGGTCGGCGTCCTTGCCCACGTCGATAGAGCCGACCCGGTCGTCGATCCCAAGCTGGCGGGCAGGATTAATCGTGATCAGTGAGAGCGCCTGCCGGTCCGTCAACCCGCCGTACTTCTGAGCCTTCGCCGCCTCATGATAGAGGTGCCGGTTCAGTTCGGGAGAATCGGAGTTGATGGACGTCGTCACGCCATTCTCTGTCAGGATGGCGGCATTGTAGGCAGTCGAGTAGTACACCTCAAATTTGTACGCCCACCAATCACTGAAGACGGAGGCGCCTGCGTTGTGCTTTGCAAGCTCCGGGGCGACCTTGAACCCTTCGTTGACGTGGTGGAAGGTGTAGTTCTCCACGCCGAAATCGTCGAAGACGCGTATGAGCATCAAAATCTCGTCGGCTCGATAGGAGTGGCACTGCACGAGCACATCGCCGGAGAGCACACCCGCAAGCACCTCCATTTGCTCGCTGTGTTCGGGCGGGGCAGCAGCGTCTCCGTTCTCATAGGCCTCCTTGGCAGCAGCATATCGGCGCGCTTTCGTGAGTGCATCCCGAATGACACGCTCCACGCCCATGCGGGTCCGTGGGACCACGTTATTGCCTTCCCCGTGAACGCGTGTCGGGTTCTCGCCGAGAGCAAACTTGATCGTGCGGGCCGCCCCTTCCATGCGGAGTTCGGCCGGATCTGTGTGCCCGTAGCGATGCTTGATCGTTTCATTGCGACCGCCGATCACATTTGCCGAGCCGTGCATCACGTGGCTTGTCGTGACGCCTCCGGCCAGAGCGCGATACAGGTTGATGTCGTAGGGGTCGAGCACGTCGCCCACGCCGACTTCCGCCGTGACGGGAGCGGTTGCCTCGTTCACGCTCGAGATCGCGATATGCGAGTGGGCGTCGATGATGCCGGGCATGACGTACATTCCGGCGGCATCGTAGGTCTCAACGCCGGACGGGGCCGACAGGCCGGTGCCGATGTCGGCGATCGTGCCGTCGCGGACGAGAATGTCGGTATCCGAGAGGGTTTCGCCTGTGACGGTGATGACTGTCGCGCCAGTGATCAACCAGTCATCGGAGGCATCGCCGCGGAGCCGATCGGATTGCGCAGTGGCCGTTGCGGAGGCAGCCACCAGCAGGAAAAGGACGCCCAGCAGCGCCCGCGATAGCGTGGAGGTGGGGGACATCATGATTCGATTCAAACCGTAAGAGATGCGGTGGAGAGAAGGGGCGTCAAAATCGGATGCGACGAGTACGACCTCTGGGACTAGTTCTCGTCGGGAGCGGTCCGCGTGCCGCTGATCGGGAAGGAGCCGAAGCCCCCGCTCACCGATCCGTCGAACGCGTCTCCTTCTACGTCGACTGTGACCGTAATTTCGCCGATGGTCTCACTCTCGACCTCGAAGGATAGCGACGTACCGTCGAACGCGATATTTTTGAGGTCGCTGGTTTCATCGCTGCCCGATCCGGAGATCGTCCCGGATAAAGCCGTTTCATCGCCTTCCAGAACGATCGTGCCGGTGTTCTTTCCCTGCGGTGTCTCGAGCTCGTAGGTCCACGTTCCAACAACCGCCTCGACGGACGCGGTGATGCCTGCCTCTTCATCTTCGGTGTAATCGAAGCGCTGGCCGTCGACGAAGACGTACTGAATGGCGGTGTCCTCCTCGAACAGATCCCCGTCGGTAACGACGAGATTCGCAATTTTGCCGGACTCTACGGTCCCGACTTGCTCGCTGATGCCGAGAATCGTCGCTGCGTTCGTGGTGAGAGCGGCGAGAGCCTCATTCTCCGGCAGGCCATGCTCGATCATCGTTCGAAGATGGCCGTGAATGTCACCCGGCTTGGCTTCCTTCGTACTGAAGCCGAACGAAATGCCGGCCTCATGGAGGGTGGCCGCAGTAGCCCGATACTGCTCAAGAACGGACCGCTGACGTGCTTTCAGAATTCGTTCTTCCGACTCCAGGTCGTCTTCGGAGGTCACGCGGAGATCCGTTCTGAAAAAGCTCGACGGGTCGTCGGGCGTGATCGCATGCCCCGGTGCTGCGGCACGCGTGGTGTCGGCGTCCGAGGTATCGGCTTCAATTCCGTCCGCCGGGTCTGGAAGGTCCAGCGTCAGAAAGACGGGGACGTCAGCTTTCTGGAGAGTCTCCACGGTCTCAAACGCATCCGGAAGACCGGCCAGCATGACCCGGAGATCCAGTTCGTCCGAAAGAGCGAGAATGCGGTGCGTGTCGAGCGTGTTCTCCGAGTAGTAGAGCACCGGCAGGTCCCCCGCCACGACCGGGGCAACGGCCGAGTGGACGGCGTCTGTCGGAGGGCGCGACTGTCCGCGCGGGTCGTCCTTGTAGGCCTCGGCGAGCATCTGGCGGCGACGCGTCTCCCGCACGAGGTCTCGCATTTTCGCGATGACAGCCATCGGCGTGCTCGGCGCGATGACGTTTGGCCAGCTTCCCGGTGCGCCTTCGATCTGAGCAAACAGGGATGCGCGTTCG
>JAAAOT010000019.1 GCA_009908725.1 Bacteroidota bacterium
TTCACCAACGTCACGCAGGCCGACGACGAACAGGAAGCGGCGACGAAAGCGATCCAAGATGAGTTCATCAAGCGCGAATACCGCCGAGCACCCGAAACGCACACTCTTGCGGAGCTGGAGAACAAAACTGGATTGTTCATCGCCGGCATCCTTGAGGGGGAGCAGGAAAACCTGAATGACACCATCGATCGTCACGCTGACGCATGACGGTACGCTGCGTCCCCGATCCGGCTGCGCCCCATCCCCGTGCCTGCCTCATCCGCGGCACGGGTTCGCTTTGTTTGCCCGCTACGTCTTGAAGGGGTGCCGTTTCCGACATAGAGGTTGATGGGTGTATCGATGCATGTATCGAATGATACACCGTGAGACAGATACTGATACACGGACACGTGTGCCGGTGTAGATCGTAGTTGCAACCGTGTCGTGTAATTTACTGCTTTCGGGGACCGGGTGGCAACCTGTCGGCCCGCGCGGCATTGTCTCTAGCAAGATATCACCCAAACCGGTACGCGCTGCCATGGACACCTCTGCCACGCCAACAACGGGTGGGTCCTCGCATGAGCGGGGGCCTGATAACGGGACGTCGCCTTCAGGCCCCTCGCTTTCGCCTGCTCGCAGAAAAGTGCGTCTCTGGCTTCAGTATGCCGGAATTGCACTGGTCGCCCTTGCATATCTGGGCGGCATGATCGGCTGGAGCTATGCATCGCTGAATCTGGAAGACGATGCGGCCGACAGACCGACTTCAGAGGAGGTGCACGTCGTGAAAGCCGGCCTTACGGGCGGCGACCATCCCGCCGGGATCCAATCCCCGTAACGGGGGCGCCAATCATCGGTCGGGCGAAATGGGGCTGTGGCATCGGGATTGCAATTCCAACGGATGCTGTGCCGTGTGCTTTGATGTGGACACGGTCGTACTGATCCCCCTACCCCCGTTCCCGGAAGATGACTGTGCGTGCTTTCGCCCGAATTGGAATCGTTGCGGTTGCTCTTCTGATCGCGTCCACTCCGGCAGCCGTCGGGCAGTCGGTGTCTGTCGATGCCGACCCGTTCCGGATTAACCTGCAGCTCGATGACAACACACGGTCGGTCATCGGCGCGCCTCCACGGGCAAACGAAGCGGCCGCGTTCGGCCTCTACTTCAGCGGCGTCTGGGAGCGTGTTCTTTCGGCCGAGCCGGTGGAGGACAGTCCCGGCGTTTACAACGCCATGACGGAGCGGGGAACGCCCCTCCGGATCACCGTGGACGCAGGGGAAACGGTGAGCACCGTGACGCTCGAAGGTCCGCCGGACATCGACCGGATCGGGTACGGCTTCGTTCCCTCGGAGGACGAACAGTTCTACACTCATGTGCGCAATTCGGCGGTTCTCGATCGGCGGGGCACGCACGTCGACAGCCGCCGCGACTCCAGCGCGGTGCCGTTTGCCCTGAGTAGCCGCGGGTACGGCGTCTATGTACCCACCGAGGGCGACTTCGGCCTGGACTTCGGGTCAACGGTGGACTTGTTCACGTTCTGGGCGGACGGCTCGTCGGTTACATTCTACTTTTACACCGATCCCGACCCGGCGGAGATCGTCGAGCGCTTCACGAAGCAGACCGGCCGCATGCGATTGCCGCCGACCGCCCAGTACGGCGTCTGGAAGCACGCCCAGCACATGGCGAGCGTGGAGGAGATCACCGCCAATGCCCGTCTTCTTCGGGCGTATGACGTGGTGGCGACGACGTATGTAGTCGACCGCGCCTCGGCCACGTCTACGGCTCAAATTACATCGGCTCAACCGGCCGGCTCCGCTTCCGCCGCTTCCATTGCCGACCTTCGGGACGCCGGCCTCAACGTGATGGTGGATGTCTGGCCTCTGGTGGAGCCGGAAACGTCTGCCTTCGAGGAGGCCGCGGCGCGTGAGCTTCTGGTTGCAGACAGCATCGGCACCCCGCTTCTGGTGCCGGCGCCGCACGCGGTGGCACGGCCGGATACATCGAGATCGATGCCCGGGTCGACGGCCGTAGCCGTCGTCGATTTTACGCATCCGGAGGCCGCCTCGTGGTGGAAGGATGAAATGTCGAACCTTTACAGACCGGACGTGAATGGCGTCGTTTTGAACGAGGTCGCCCTACCGGACAGCGGGCGATATCATACGGGCGAAGCCGGTCGAAGCGTCTGGCACCGCTGGCGGACGGAGTACGTGAATGCGACGCGAGAAGCCTTCACGGATGCCGGCCTGAAGCACCCGGTGATCGTCGGGCGAGCGGTAGATGACGGGGCCTCGCGCGGACTGAGCCTGGTCCAGTCGACGGGGTGGACGGCCGACTTTGACTCCACGACCGGACTGCCTGCAGCCGTCGCATCTGCGCAAACAGCCGGCTTTGCGGGCGCGCCGATCTGGACGGCAGCGCCCACCACCGACACCACGTCGGCGCAGCGAGATGCATTCGCCCGATGGGTGCAATTCCGGGCCTTCACGCCCTCATTCCACATGGGCGGGACCTCGGGCGTCGAATCCTCGCTCTCAGATCCGGAGATGGCGCGGATCGTCCGCCGGTACACACGCCTTCACAACGCGTTCAGCACATACCTTTGGCACCAGTACAAAGAGGCGAACGCCACGGGTCTGCCGGTAATGCGTCCCCTCATGCTGGAGGTGCCTCGCTCGGCCCGACGGACGGACCGGACGGACCAGTATTTCCTCGGGTCCGACCTCCTTGTCGCCCCCGTCGTCGACTCAACCGCGTCTCGCACCGTATATCTCCCACCCGGGCAATGGATGGACTTCTGGTCGCAGGAGGTGTATTCAGGCGACATCAGGCTGCGGGTCGAAGCACCGCTGGATCAGATTCCCGTCTTCGTCCGCTACTCGCGTGACGCGTTAAGCAGCCTCTACCGGCCGGTGTACAAGCGGCAGATCACGGGGCTGGCTACGTTCCTCGATGAACGGTCTCTCACGGAGCGGGTGCCGGCAATCGCGCCCCCCGACTCCATCGAGGCCGACTCTACCCGTACCGGGCCGAATACGCCGGGTGACCGGCCTGGTGTCGCTTTCGCCGATTCGGCGGCACAGGATTCTTCTGGCCGGGTCATTTCGGGAGACGCGCCCACGGCCGACTCGGTCGCGTCCGATACGACGGCCGTAATCCCCGAGGAAGATCTTCCCTCAGGGCCTGGCTCCATCGTGGAGGTGCTCGAGAACGCCCCCGGTGCAACTGCCCGGGCATCCGACCTGAGCACGTTTAGAGCGCAACTAGAGGAAGCGCGGCTGGACGTGATCTATCGGCAGCGTGAGGGCGTGATCGCCCCGGTTGCCGCTCGGAGCCTGATTGAGCGAATTGAGGATCTGGACCGCACGGTACGAGCGATGATTCGCATCATCGAGGGATGAGGAATACGATCAATCTCCGCCAACCTGCATCCGACATGTAAACATCGGGCCGAACAGGCCCACGGCATGCCGGCCGTTCCCGGCGGGCTACAGCGTTTACGCTCCGGCGTGGTAAGAACGTGCGCTACGTAACTGGAGAGAGGCGTACCGCGCATTTTTTCCACAAACGGCGTATATTGCGGCGTCTTCCCGCTTCACCCTCCGAGCCTCGCGGCTTCCGGGTGAGGCGGGAGACGCCGCCGCTGTTTCTGGTCGCCAATCTTGCGCTCCGGGGTGCGCATCCGTCATGTCCAGTCAAGACTCTCTTTCCCACCGAATGGATTCCGACTCGACAGCTGTATCCGAGCCGCGCAGGCACGGGTTTCGGGCATTCGCCCAGGGACTTCTCGAAACGGGAAGTGTTAGGGCGGGGCTGCCGTTGCCGCTTGGCATCGAGATCCGGGACGGAGGCGTCAATTTCGCCATTTTCAGCCGACACGCGACACAGGTCTGGCTCGAAATCTATGACGAGCCGACCGATCGTGAGCCCTCCCAGGTGATCGGGCTCGATACCGCCACCAACCGCACAGGGGATATCTGGCATGTCTGGGTAGAGGGCCTCGCTCCAGGGACGCTCTACGGGTACCGGGCGGATGGACCGCACGAGCCCCAGCGCGGACATCGCTTCAATCCGCACAAGCTGCTCATCGACCCCTACGCACGGGCTGTTGCAGGTACCGAAACCTGGGACTTCATGAAGGCGCGGGGCTACCATCACGGCGACAACGGCCAGAAATGGCAGCCGGATACGTACGACAACGCCGCGGAGACGCCGAAGAGCGTGGTGACGTGGGAGCACTTCGACTGGCAGGGCGATACGTTACTTCGCCGACCGTGGTCGGAAACGATTATCTACGAAGTCCATGTTCGCGGCTTCACATTTGACGAATCAAGCGGCGTAGCGCATCCCGGGACCTATCGCGGGCTGATCGAGAAAATCCCGTACCTGCAGTCCCTCGGTGTCACAGCCGTGGAGTTGCTCCCCGTCCAGGCGTTCAACGAGAACGAGCTGTCACGAACGAATCCAGTCACAGGCGAGCCGCTCACGAACTACTGGGGGTACAACCCGGCGGCCTTCATGGCGCCGCACGGCCGGTATTCGAGTGCCGGGACGCGCGGCGAGCAGGTGCTCGAATTCAAGCAAATGGTCCGCGCGCTGCACGCTGCGGGTATCGAGGTGATTCTGGATGTTGTCTTCAACCACACCGGGGAAGGCAACCATTTGGGTCCGACGTTTTCCTGGCGTGGCCTGGAAAACTCCGTGTACTACCTACTCGAAGAAGAGCGACAGTGGTACCGCGACTACACCGGCACCGGCAACACGATAAAAGCCGATCACCCGGTCGTGCGCGAGCTCATCCTGGACGCGCTCCGGTACTGGGTCATGGAAATGCATGTAGACGGGTTTCGCTTCGACCTCGCATCCGTGCTCGGGCGCGACCAGGACGGCAGCCTGCTCGCAGATCCGCCCCTCGTCGAGCGGATTGCGGAGGACCCCATCCTGCGGGATGTGAAGATCATCGCTGAGGCGTGGGATGCGGCCGGGGCGTACCAGGTTGGCACCTTTTCGAAGCACCGTTGGGCGGAATGGAACGGACCGTTCCGCGATACGGTGCGCCGGTTCTGGCGCGGAGACGCGGGGATCATCGATGATCTGGCCAGCCGACTGGGGGGGAGCGCCGATCTCTACGCCTCGTCGGGGCGCGGTCCGCATTCGAGCGTGAACTACGTGACCAGTCACGACGGGTTTACACTGAACGACTTGATCAGCTACAACCATAAGCACAACCTAGCCAACGGAGAAAACAACCGGGACGGCACGGACGCCAATTACAGCAACAATCACGGGGTCGAGGGGCCGACCGATGACCCGCTCGTCGAGCGAACCCGAAACCGGCAGGCCCGCAATATTTTGCTGACGCTGTTTCTGGCGCGCGGCGTGCCGATGATTCTCGGAGGCGACGAGTTCCGGCGTACGCAGGGAGGGAACAACAACGCGTACTGCCAGGATAACGAAACCAGTTGGTTCGACTGGGAGCGGCGAGACGCGTACGACGATCTGGTACAGTTCACGCGACAGGCCATTCGCCTTCGAAAGCAGCTTCCGATGCTTCGAGCGGACGGGTACTACAGCCCGCAGGACGTCGAGTGGTTCGATGCGCGGGGTCGTACGGTGAACTGGTCGGATCCGAACGCACGGACGCTGGGCATGCATGTCCGCGATCCTGACGGGCCTGACCTTGTGGCGGTCTTTCACGCGGGGACGGAGTCGACGAACGTCCTGTTGCCGCCGGCACCAATGGGTAGCGCCTGGCACCGCGTGGCTGACACCGCCCAGCCGGTCCCGACCGACATCACATCGATTCAGGAGGCGCCGCCCCTGCAGGCGACGGACCGGTACGCGATGGCCGGGCGAAGCGTGCTGGTTCTGGTGTCCCGCCCGATGGAGAGCCGGGCGGAAGCCCCGACGACCTCGTCGTAGGTATCGGCTGCATCAGTCCGATCTGCCCGCGTACTGGATGAGTCCCCATTCGCCACTGATGGACCAGTCCGGGTCGACGGCCGCGGCCCGGTTCATCTCTTCGTGCGACAGGCCGACGGCCACCTCCGCTTTCATCGTGCGCAGCGCGAGCGTCGGAGCCGGCAGGTAGGCGGTCGCATCGGAGAGCGGCGTCGTGTACGGCCAGTGGCGGTCGCCCAGCATCCGGCGGTAGTTCGCGTCGCCTTTGAGGATCGTCAGATCGTGTTCGCGCATCCGATCGGCGATTCGTTCCGGCATGTCCCATAGGGGATGCGGAGACGTCCAGAACAGGTCGTCATCGACCAGGATGCGTCCCGCGTCGAGGTGCTCCTGAAGGCGTCCCCCCATTTTCTGCACCCGTCGATCCACCGAGTCGCGGAGAAACGCGATCGTTCGCCCGACATCCGGGAGCACGACATCGGATACGAACGTTGGGTGCGACTTCACATGCATCGTCACGGTCGAGATGACGCCGCCGGTCAGGAGGGCGTCGAGCAGGCACAGGTCCCCCACGAGTTCCAGGCCGGCGTTGTCGGCAACGAAGAGCAGGCGACCGTGCGGGGCGTGGTCAATCAGGTCGGAGACGACGCGTTGTCGATGGTCGGCCAGAAGCCGATCGTCCGGTTGGTCGAGTGCACCCCGCTGGTCCTCGTCGGCCGCCCAGAGACTGAGATCTGCTCGATTGCCCCAGAGGCTCTGTCCGATCAGGGCTTGTAGGTCCGCATCCGTCGGTGGTCGAGATTGGAGAGCGCCGTTCACGCGTCGGGCGAAGCGACGGATGGAGCCACGGCTCATTCGTAACCCTGCGTCCTTCTGGCTCTCAAACGGGTCTTCGTGATAGAGCGGACCGGAGAAGTACCCTGTCGCTGCAATGATGCGCCGGTAGAAATAGGTCTCCGCAAAGAACCAAGGCGCCTCCAACCAGCTCGCGCCGTTCAGACTCGCGATGGACTCAGCCCAGGCATCCACATCTGGAGCTCCCGGGTCGTCGATCGGGTGAAGTGGCGTCGAGGTAATCTCCGTATGTAGTTGCTGAAGCGCTTCTTGAACGCCCGGGGGAAACGAATTCTCATCCAGAGCGCGCCGTAGAATCTCGGGCAGACGCACCACGATGCTGTAGTGGGCGAAGGACGCGCCGTCGGTGCCTCTCAGCGGGGTGGGAGGAGCCAGAGTGGTGGGACGAGTAGAAGCCAAGATAAGCCGGTGCAGGGAAGGAAGAACGGGTGATCCAGACGTTTCACGGACGACGACCATCATCGTTGCCGCCTGTTGCGCGGGGGCCAACCTCTGGACATTCGTAACGGCCCGGTGGGAGAGAGACACAGAGAGGCGGGTGGGTCCTGACGTCTTGTGTCTCGACATCTCACAGTCGAGACACGCGTCCCCCGGACGGAGACACACCGGGAGTGCGGTGACCTGACAGCCACACAATGCAATCTCTTCATGATCGGGGTAAACCGTAAACCAAGCTCCGTGTGGGGGTATCCCCGTACGGATGATTAGCCATTTCACTGCGCTGGCTTAATGATTGCCTGAAGCACAACAAGAGACGCAGTGGTATCATACGGTATCATCACGTCACCGCGGTGAGCAGCGCGCAACGACTCACCGTACATGCGGTTTCTTTTGGAACCGCTTCCGGGTCGGGCGTACGCTCGGTCTCCGCGGGATCGACGATGCAATCGGATCGCTCGGATATTTCTCTCACTCAGACCCCTTGACGCATGAGCGCTTCCACGTCGCCCCCTGCATCATCGTTGCAGCTCTCGCTCCCGTCCGCGACCGGTTCATCCGGCACGGTCGACTCCTGGCGAGAAGACGATCTCCGGCGTGCCCTGCGCCACCACGCCCGAGCTCTCCGTGCCCTCCGCGGCAGCGCCTACGAGACTCTTTCTGAAACGACTCGTCGACAGCTCATCGACAAGCTAGAAAACGACTGGGACGAGTTGAAAAAACGTCTCCGTTCCATTCAGTCTCCGTCCGGAGGAGACGGAGCGTCCCCCGGCGCATCGTCCACTCCGTCGTCCGACACAGATGACGTCTCGTGGACGCAGTACGTGACGCCCACGCTGACGTGAGCCGTTCGCCGTGGTATTGACATCGATGAGAGGGTCGTCGACCCGTACCGGCGACCCAGACGCCCGAACCGAAACGAGGGAGCGGTCCATCGCCGCATCCACTCGTTTCGGTTTTCTATGTCTTGCGCTCGCTGAACCACGTGAACTCGCATTTTCTCACGGACGGTCGGTCATGCAGGAACTTTCGCCTGGTTCGTACCTGTTATGACCTGTATCAGACAGCTTCTAGCAGGTAGGGTTTGCTGTCTGTACCGGCTCACGTCCTTTTCCTATCGACCGTAGTAACTGCTTTTATGGAACTCGAATCAGGTCGCCCGCGCCACGAACAAATCAGCGATTACCTGCGCGAGCAGATTGAGACCGGGCAGTACGACGTCGACGAGCAGCTGCCGTCAGAGAAGCAACTCGGAACGACCTTCGATGTGAGCCGGGTCACCGTCCGGCGGGCCCTGCAGACCCTCGAGCACGAGGACTACATCTATCGTCGCCAGGGTCTTGGTTCGTTCGTGAAGGAACGGCACGAAACGCAGGGCCTCGTTCGACTGACGGACTTCGCCCAGGATATGGCCCAGGCCGGGCTGGAGGCATCGTCACGGGTGACGCATTTCGAACCTGAACGCGTGCCCGGCTACGTCGCCTCCCGGCTCGACCAGGAGTTGGATGCTCGGGTCGTGCGTCTGGATCGGCTGCGCCTGGGAGATGAGGAGCCGATTGCCTTCGACCGGACCTGGATGCCGCCGTTTTATGCGTCGCTCCTCGAGGGCCACGACCTCGAACACGAGACCATCTACAACATCCTCGAACAGGACTACGATATCCCGGTCATTCGCGGGCATTATCGCATCACCGCGACCAACGTGCCGGACGACGTCGCCGAACATCTGGGCATTTCACCTGGCACGGCTGTCCTCGTCATCGAACGGACCTCCTGCTCGCGCGGCGATAAGTACGTATACTTCCAGCGGCGCTATTACCGGAGCGACCGGGTCGCATATGAGCTTGAGCTGGAACGCACTGATCATGACGATCCCCATTCCGGAATGCCGCTGCGCGACTTCGAACCGGTGTTCGATGCGGACGCTGAGGAACGTTCGGACAACGCCCATTAAACCGCTCACCCCCTATTCATCTTACCACGCACGACGGGAGTCAGTTTATGAAGAGCGTGACGGTTTGGGCGATGTCTGCGCTGTGCGTCGCCGTTCTCCACACCGGTTGCAGTGAGGAAACGAAGTGGTCCGCGGTCCACCGGATGATCGAGACCCAGTTCGGGGACGTGCAACAGATCTCCACAGACGCCCTGCACCATCGGATGTCGACCGGTCGGTCTCCGATTCTCCTCGATGTCCGATCCTCAGATGAGTTTGCGGTAAGCCACGTACCCGGTGCCCGCCGCGTCGACCCGGATCTCAAAGATCTGTCCGTACTTGATTCGATCGACCGCGACGCCGACATCGTCGTTTACTGTTCGGTCGGCTACCGGTCGTCTCGCTTGGCGGAGCGAATGACAGAGGCTGGATTCCGAAACGTCGTCAACCTTCGCGGGTCCATCTTTCGATGGGCAAATGAAGGTCGGCGGGTCGTTCGGGATGGGGCAGCGGTGCGGGAGGTTCACCCGTACGACGACGTCTGGGGCCAACTCGTGGACTCGGAGCTTCGCGCGCGTCGTCCCGGCGGTACGGGAGGCTCGTAGCGGTGACCATCGATCTCGGAGTGTCGTCCGCAGCGGTTACCCGTCGCCCTCCCCCTGCCTCTCTTCATGGAATCTACCGTTCTCTCCGTCTTCCTTTACGCATCGCTGACCGCCCTGGCGACAGGGCTCGGGGCGTTGCCGCTGTATCTGATGCGGGACGTACCCGATCGGTGGGTCGGGCTCGGGAATGCTGTGGCCGCCGGACTGATGCTCTCGGCGAGTTTCAACCTCGTGTTCGAAGGCATCCGCTACGGCATGCCGCGAACCATGATCGGCGTTCTCTTGGGTCTGGGAGGTATTGTTCTCAGCCGTAAGCTGCTCCCGAAAGAGAAGGTGCCAAGTGTGGGCGATCTGGCCGGGGCCGGCGCGATCAAAGCCGTCCTCATCGTCGGCGTCATGACGGTTCACTCGTTCGCGGAAGGCATCGGCGTGGGAGTCTCGTTTGGCGAAACGAGTGAATTCGGCGCCTTCATTAGCCTGGCCATCGCCGTCCACAACATTCCGGAAGGTCTTGCCATCTCCCTTATTCTGGTCCCGCGCGGCGAGGCCGTCTGGCAGGCTGCCCTGTGGAGCATCTTCTCCAGCCTTCCGCAGCCTCTGATGGCCGTGCCCGCGTTCCTGTTCGTGGAATGGTTTGAGCCGGTGCTGCCGGTCGGCCTTGGCGTGGCCGCCGGTGCCATGATCTGGATGGTGTTTTCGGAGCTGGTGCCCGAAGCGTTGGAGAAATCGTCACCGAATGCCGTGGCCGTCGCAGTCACGATCGCGGTTGCGGCCATGATGGCGTTTCAGGTCTTGATCCATTAGACGGAAACGCCTCGGGCGCGTCGCCGGGCGAGCCATATGCCATGCCCGCAAGAAACGGAATGCGCGGGCCGGGGCGCCTACCGAAGCGCGAGTTGCAGACGGAGCGTGGCGCGGAGACCATCGTCATCGCCGGGAAGCTCCTCGGTCGGGAAGCTGCCGCTGAACTGCAGGCGCACCGTGGGGGAGGGCCGGTAATTGAGGCCGGTTTCGACGCGTGCGACCGCCCCAACGGATCCCGTGTCGGGATCGAACCGCTGGTACCGGCCGACGAGCTGTAGCGACTGGGCGAAGAGCGGCACCCCGCCGACCACGTATCCGCCGGTGCTAATCTGGTCTTCGCCTGACGTCGGGTCGAGCTCCGCCATCAGTCCTTCAACCGCCAGAAGCCAGCGACCACGTATGTAGGACGCATCCGCGCCGTACACGGTGCGGGTACCGGAGAAGGACGGAGACAGGGCCCCGAGGGGAACCCGCTCGTCGACGCTGTTCGCGATGTTTCCGGCAATCGACAGTACGCCGCCCGCCACCTCGGGACGGAGCGTGGCGCGCCCCACGTAAAGAAAATGCTGGTTGTCATTCGGCGCGACCGTCCGGCCGTTTCCGTTGAAGATTCCACCGGTCAACGAGACCCACCCAGACGGGGCCTGGACGCGTGCCGACAGTCCGACCTGGCGTCGCGGTGCAATCGCGTCGACGGCGACCGGGCGTTCCGTAAAGGGAAGAACAGGCCGTGAGATCAGGTGAGATCGAGAAAACGGCGACTTGAAGAGACCCGCGCTGATGCGAGCATAATCACTGAAGGCGTACCGAAGGCGGGCGTCGAATACGGCCGGAGCGCCCGTAAATTCCGTCTGGAGGAACGCCTCCAGCCCGTGGCTTACGATCGTGGCGCGCAGCCGGGCGGCCCGGAGGTCGAAGCCGGAGGCCTGCTCGGTGTCCTGCGCCGTGAAATCCATCTGGTACACGCCACCGAGGCGTAGAGTAGCGCCATCGATAGCTACAACCGGGCCGGCTTCAACGTCAGACTGGGTCTTGGACGAATCCTGGGCCGGTGCATTCGTTTGCGCGGTGGATGGCTGCGGGGCCAACAGCATCACGAGCAGCGCGCACAGAGAAAATGCGCCGTGCCGACGGTACGACATAAACCATGTCTACTTAAGCCGAAGAATGACAGATCCCGCGTGGAGCAAAACGTAATCTGAACATAATTCGGCGGTATGTCCAGACTTAACCCGCTCTTTGCACTGAAACCTGGCGTGGCAAGGCGCTACAGCTCCGGGGTCGGGAAGGGCAACCCGGTTGATGCGGGCTCCGCGAAGACGGCTTACGACACGTCGGCCGTCGTTCGGGTTGGGAGGTTGAGGTTCGCCGGGTCGAGGGAGGTGTTGTGCTCGGCTGCTTCGACGGCATCATGGACTTCATGAAAGAAGCGATCGGGACCGAGCAAGCTCGTCAGGCCGGCCCGGTTCATCACGTCTTGTACCGGCCCTTTCACACCGGATAAATAGACACTCACATCGTTTCGACGGCATGTTTCAATCACATCCTTTAGCGCGTGGACGCCCGTCGAATCCAGCGTGTTCACCGGGTACATGTCGATGACGAGCGCCTCGAGGGAGTCGTCCTCAGCGTCAATCTCCATGACCAGGTCCTTGAAGGCGTTGACGTTGGCGAAGTAGAGGCCGGCATCCATGCGAACGACCACGAGGCACGAGTCGGTCAGCGCCTCCGGGTTGCGCTTCAGGTTCCGGTAGGTTTCGGTGCCGGGGAGGCGGCCCATCACCGCGGTGTGCGGGGTCGAACTCTTGTAGATGACGACCATGAGCGACACGATGACGCCCGTCAGGATTCCTGCTTCGATTCCCAGTGAAAGCGTAGCGACAAACGTGACCACCATCAGGTAAAAGTCTTTCCGGTCCACCCGCCACAGAAATGTCGCCTCTTCCCAGTCAATCAGTCCGAAGACGGCGACCATCACGATCGCTGCCAGAACGGCCTTCGGCAGGTAGTAAAAGAGAGGCGTCAGTAGCAAGAGCGTGAGGGCGATGACCGCGGCGCTGAAGATGGCCGCCGCGTTCGTTTTAGCGCCAGCCTGGTCGTTTACCGCGGTCCGCGAGAACCCGCCGGTCGTGGGGTAGGCGCTGAAAAAGGCGCCCGCGATATTGGCGAGACCGAGGCCGACGAGCTCGCGGTTGGCGTCGACCTCGTACCGGTGCCGGGAGGCGTAGACTTTTGCGACGGCGATCGACTCCATGAATCCTACCAGGCCGATCGCCAGTGCCGAGGGGACGAGCGATCGCGCCGCGTCGACGTCCATCGGTGGAAGCGACGGGGACGGCAACCCGCCCGGCACCGAGCCGACGATGTTCACACCGGTGGCGGCAAGGTCGAGGGCCCAGACAGCGCCGGTCGACAGGACCACAACGGCGAGGGCGCCAGGGATCGCGGGGAGCCACTTGCGGAGAGCGATGAGAAAGAGGATGCTTCCGACGCCGATCGCCAGCGTGAGGACGTGGATGTCCGCGACTTGCTGGAGGGCAGCAAGAAGGATTTCGTGGATGAGGTGCGAGCGCTCGATGTCGACGCCGAGGAGATGCTTGAGCTGGCTCAGCCCGATTATTAACGCCGCTGCCGACGTGAAGCCGCTGAGGACTGGGTGGGACAGGAAGTTGACCAGGAAGCCGAATCGGGCGATGCCCAGGCCGAATTGCAACAGGCCGACCAT
This sequence comes from Bacteroidota bacterium, assembly GCA_009908725.1. Classification (GTDB taxonomy): domain Bacteria; phylum Bacteroidota; class Rhodothermia; order Rhodothermales; family Salinibacteraceae; genus Longibacter. The sequence continues at coordinate 13,233 of JAAAOT010000019.1, forward strand.
CAGCGAGAGGAGGAGCGCAAGGCCGATGTAGGTCGACGGGTCGCCACCTGCGAGAGGGCCGACCGCAGCCGCCACCAGTAGAGAGACCATCGCCACCGGGCCGACCGCAAGCTGTCGCGATGTCCCGAAGAAAGCGTACAGGACGAGTGGGACGAGGGAGGCGTACAGCCCGTAAATCGGCGGCATCCCCGCAATCAGCGCGTACGCCATCCCCTGCGGAATGAGCATCACGCCGACGGTCAGTCCCGCCGAGAGGTCGCCCTGGAGCTTGTCGCGTGAGTAGTCCCCCAGTTGCTCCGCGATCGGAAAAAGAGAGGCAAGTCGCTGCATGGCCGAAAGAAGTGATGAACGTGGGGGGCGGAACGGAGCCGGGGCATCACCCGATCATCTTGGCGGCATTTTGCCAGAGGATGACCACCCCGATCAGGAGAAGAAATACGGCAAAGCCCCGCTTGAGGCGGGCCTGAGGCACGTAGGCACCAATCCTCCCACCGATGAAGCTGCCGACAATGCCGATCGCGCCGAAGATGAGCACGAGGTCCCAGTGAATCGAAAATCCGGCGTCGTGCATCACGTCGACGTACTTGATGAAGCCGCTGATGCTTTTGAGGGCGATGATCAGCAGGCTGGTTCCGATGGCGAGGTGCATGGGCAAGCCGCCGAGCAGGACGAGGGCGGGAACGATGAGAAAGCCACCGCCGACGCCCACCAATCCCGTGAGTGCGCCCACACCCAGTCCATCGAGCATAATCTTCCAGCTTTTCCGCTGTCCATCCTCGGGACCGCTCATCGCCGCCGGGCGACGAAACATCATGACGGCTGCCAGCAGCATGACCAGCGCGAAAATAGCGAGTTGAACGGGGCCTGGAACGTAGATCGAGAGGTAGGCCCCCCCGTAGGCGCCGACCATGCCTGGAAGGCCGAAGAGCCATACGTTTCGCCAGCTCACCAGGCGTCGGTAGGCAAAGGGGATGGCTCCGACGAGGCTGATCAGCGTCACGATGCCGAGGGACTCGGCGATAGCGAGTTTGTCTGGCACCCCCACGAGGTAGACGAGAACCGGAACGGTCAGGATGGACCCACCGGAGCCCAGCAGACCGAGAACGAGACCGACGAGGAGAGCACCGAGCCAGGCTGCGTACACGGGCGGGGAGGAAAGGGAGGGAGGATGGGTGCGTTCGCGAAGAAGGGGAGGGGGCTCCGAAGCGATAGGTCCGCTGCCAGCGTGTGCAGTAACCGAGACCTATCGCCCCGGAGCCAGGCTCCGGAGCCGCAGGACCGACGTCTTAAAACGTCGGCGCCTCCGATCCCCCGGTCCCGATGGCGCGGTCGGATCCGGCGTCCGCCGGACCCACATCGAGGCGGGGGAAAAGGTGCGCTTAGGCCGTAACGGCCTGCTTGCGTTCGTTGTAATCGGCGAATACGTCGTTCACGTACTTCACGTCTCGACCGACCGACTGCAGGAACGCGCTCGCCGCTGCCGCCCGTGCACCACTGGCGCAGTGAACGAGGAGCGTCTTGTCTTCGGGCAATCCGTCGACGTATTCCGGCATGCGCGTATAGGAGGCATTCAGAGCGCCTTCGACGTGGGCGGACTCATACTCCGACCGGTAGCGGACGTCGAGTACGTCGACGCCGTCCTGCGACCGCAGTTCGTCCACGGTATCGAAGTCGATCTCCTCGATCGTAGCGACGGGGCCGTCCTCGGCGAAGTACCGCTGGAGGGTTTCCGTGTCGGCGAAGGAGACGACGTTGTCGTAGCCGATGCGCACAAGATCGCGCACGGCTTCCTCCACGTCCTCTTCGTCGATGATGAGGGTGATCGGGCGCGTCTCATCTTCGACGAGCGAGCCGACAATGGTGTTGAACGTCTTGTTCATCGGGGCATACAGCGCGCCCGGGATGTGGCGCTTCATGAAGGCGGAGCGATCCAGACGCGTGTCGATGATCAGAGCATCGTCGTCGTTTGCGACGTCTTTCAGCTCCCGAGCGGTGATCTGCTGTGGAGCCGGCAACCTGCCCAGGACCGGAGCGCCCATCTTGTTGTCCCGCTTCATGCGCGCGAAGTAGATCTGCGGCTCGGGCTGTCCTTCCAGAATCGCGTCGACGAAGGAGTCCTTATCTCGTTTCGCCGCATCGATCATGGGGTTGAACTGCTTCTCGTACCCGATCGTGGACTGCGGGACAGCGCCGAGCGCTTTGCCGCACGCCGAACCGGCGCCGTGTGCGGGCCACACCTGCAGGTGGTCGGGCAGATCCATGAAACGCTGAACGGAGTCGTAGAGCGTTCGGGCGGACGGATCCATTGCACCTTCTACTTTCGCGGCGGACTCGAGCAGGTCGGGCCTACCGAGGTCGCCGACGAACACGAAGTCTCCGGTTACGATGCCCATGGACTGCGTCGCTCCGCCTCCCTTGTCGGTAACAAGGAACGACAGGTGCTCGGGCGTATGTCCGGGCGTGTGCACGGCTTCGATCTCGATGTTGCCGATCGTAATGACGTCGCCGTCATTCAGAAGCTCGTAGTCGTACGAGCCGCCTGCCTCGCGATCCTGTTTCACCCATTCGTACTTCCAGTTTTCGTCGCCCTCGTCCGAGAGGTACAGCTTCGTGTTCAGGCGCTCGGCAAACTCACGCGCTCCGGACAGGAAGTCGGCGTGGATGTGCGTCTCCGTCACGGCGACGATCTCGACGCCCTCCTCCTCGGCGAGGTCGAGGTACTGGTCAATATCGCGCTCCGGGTCGATGATGATCGCTTCGCCGGTCTGCTGACACCCGATGAGGTACGCATACTGGGCGAGTTTCTCGTCGAAGATCTGTCGGAATAGCATGGATACGTTCGGTGAGTTGGTTGAAAGGACGAAAGTGTGGCGGTAGAGCGAAATGAGGGTGGTTGGTGCCCGGTCGTAAGCCGGTGCCCGAATCGTATTCGGGCCCAGGTGTTGCACCCTTGCCGGCGACCGCTGCTATGTACCCTCATGTAGTAACAAGCTGTATGGGTATGCTACGGTGCGTCGTGAAAACATGCTGTGGGGCCTCCCCCGACATCGGGGTCGGGTAAACACGGCGTCCACCGGGGGCACCCCGTAGGCCACTCGCTAAAGCGCCCCCGTGCTGGCTAGTGCGGAAGATTCGGTTTCAGGTGTCCGTACGTGAGGGCACCTAAGAGCGCGGCCAGGAGACCGACGATCACGGGTGTTATTCCCGCACCGATAAGCGCGTAGATCGGCCCCGGGCATGCGCCGAGCAGGCCCCAGCCAAGTCCGAAGACGGTGCCGCCGATCAGCTGATTGGTCCCTTTATTCCAGGGCTTGTCCTTGATCTTGATGGGCTCGCCGCGGATGGTGGTGGCGTTCATCCGCTTTAGAAGCTGGATACTTACAGCGGCGACGGCGACGGCGCTTCCGATGATACCGTACATGTGGAACGACTGGAACCGAAACATCTCCTGAATCCGGAACCAGGATACCACTTCACTGAGGATGAGAACGACGCCGAAGAAGATGCCCATCACAAGGTAGATGAACACATCGCTCGTCCGGAGGGCCGGCTGGTCGGCGCTCTGTGTTTGAGTAGAGGTCGGCATACAAAGCAGGGATTTCGGTGAGGAAAACCGCGTAGACAGGGGATGGGGCGTCGGTCCGGCTAGAGAATCAGCGGGAGAAGAAGGTATGTGGTCGTCAGCCCGCCGATGAAAAAGCCGATGACGGCAATAAGGGAGGGGAGTTGCAGCGAGGCCAGCCCCATGATGGCGTGGCCAGACGTGCAGCCGCCGGCGTATCGGGCCCCGAATCCGACGAGAAAGCCGCCCAGAACGATGGCGACGAAGCCTGCGGGCGTTGACAGGGCACTCCAGCTGAACAGCTCCGGTGGGACGAGGCCTGAGAAGTCTGTCAGTCCCAGCGCCCGCAGGTCGGTCTGTGTGGCATCGGAGATGCCGGTCGGGCCGCCTCCCCCGAACACCTGCACGGCGAGAACCCCGCCGATCAGAATGCCGGCGACGAACACCAGATTCCAGAGTCCGCTGGCACGCCAGTCATACTGGAAATACTCCGCCTTGGTAGGCAGCGTCGCGGCACACGTGTGCTTGAGGCTGGACGAAATCCCGAACGCCTTGCCTGTCAGCAATAGGAGGGCGGGCACCATCAGCCCGATGATCGGCCCGGCGACGTACCAGGGCCATGAGGTCGACATGAGTTCCATAGATGAAGGCCGGTTCAGTTGACGAGTCCTGTCATAACAACTTCAGCGGTATCTGTATATTCCGACACTGTAAGTAGGTTTCGCTCGCCCATCGTCTTTTCACGATATAGCGGACAAGCCGCCGGAAACGCCGATTCCACAACATGAGTCCGTACATTCCGGGGGCATCACCGGGGCATTCGTCTAGAGAATGGTGAATGTGAGAGGGCAGTCTCTGGTTATAGTACTACTACATAGTTGATTAGTGCGTCACGCCTGACTGCCGGCGTCAGGGAGGGAGAGACCCATGACATCCGGGTCGAAATGCATATCGTATCCGCAATATGTGCACGTAATGATGACCCGCCGAATCTCCGATTCGTTGGCGCCGGTCGTTGGAAGGGAAAGGACGTCGCGCTGCACGCGCATAGATGTGGTACCGCATACGGGACACTTCGGACGCTGAGCGCGCGTGTTGAGGTGTTGCGCAACGGCCTGCTGCTGTTCGGGTGTGAGCATAGGAGACTCAGGTTATCGATCTGAAAAATTTAACGTAACGATTGGAGGGCTGCGTCGTCGACCAGGGATGCTGGATGCCATTCTCGCGATGCGGGGCGTCCACAGGCACCATTCCGGGCACGCAAGTCCAAGTGCCTGTAGACGAAACGGCGGGGCCGGACCGGGCCGAGGTCCACGCTGGTGATCGGTTCGAATCGGGTGCCATGACCTGCGATGTTGACCCGAAATCGTCTGCGTCCGACCAGGTGGGTGAGTAGCAAGGTCCGGGACGCGTTGAAAGCTTCCCCGGTACCTGAAGCGCTTCCTCGGTACCTGAAGAGTGATGACTGATCGGGGAGGGCCCACTGTACTGATCCGAACCGTCGTGTAAACCGACGGGCCGGCGGGGGCTTTCGATTGCCACCGACGTGACGAAATATCAGCATCACGCCGCGACGGATCCCCGTGTTCGGGTTTGTAACATGGAACACGACGTCTGTGACATGGCGCGTGTCACAAGGACAGGCGCAGCGCTGCAT
>JAAAOT010000005.1 GCA_009908725.1 Bacteroidota bacterium
CACCCAGCTCGTCCGGGTCGACGCGGACTTCCGTCACGAGATTCTCGGGCAAACGCGCGACGATGCGGCTGGCGAGGCGTTTGACAAGGTCGCTCAGTTGCTCGACCTCGGCTATCCAGGGGGGCCGGCCATCGATCGCCTGGCCCGTGACGGCGACGCGACCTTTCACGACTTCCCGCGCACTCGCCTGGAGGATAACGACTTTTCCTTCAGTGGCCTCAAAACGTCTGTCCTGTACTACCTACGCGATCTCGGTGAGGAAAAAGACGCCTTCCTACGCGACCACCGGGCAGATCTCTGCGCCAGCTTCCAGCAAGCGGTCGTGGATGTACTTGTCGGTGCCGTGCGAGATGCAGCCCGCGACACCGGGGTGGAGCATGTGGCTATCGTCGGTGGCGTATCGGCCAACTCGGCGTTACGATCGGCCGTGAGGGCCGCGGGGGAGGCCGACGGATTCGACGTGTACATGCCAGAGATGGCGTACTGCATGGACAACGCGGCCATGATTGCCCGGGCAGGAGCGATGCGACTCCAGGCCGGACATATCGCCGGCCCCCTGCTCGACATCCAGCCGCGCCTTGATTTGACCGCTGCCGCCGGCTGACGTCCGGTCGCGGTCGGCACGGTCAGACTCTGCAACCAGGGTTCCGGCACGCTTTTCGAGCCGACTTCAACGGCGCCGGTATGCACTTCGCGATCCGGTGGATAGGTTACACAGTCCAGAGCGGGCTCATTTCTTTCTCCCCCTGATCGATCACACTGCATGACCTGGTTGGAAGCCATCATACTGGGCCTGATACAGGGCCTGACCGAATTTCTCCCCGTGTCCTCGTCCGGACACCTCGTCCTGGGTCAGTACCTGCTGGGCCTTGATGCCTCCGAAGCCAGCGATGTGACGTTCGAAGTGTTCGTCCACTTCGGGACCGTCCTCAGCATCGTCACGGTCTACGGGCGCGAAGTCATCGACCTGATCAAAGAGGCGGCCGGGGCGGTTGCCAGTCCGACAACCATCGCGGAACGGTATGAGGAGCGCGCCACCTTCCGTCTCGGGGTCTACATTCTCATCACGATGATTCCGACCGGTGCCGTCTACGTTCTGTTCAAAGACGAGCTGGAGCAGGCCTTCAGCGATCCGAAGCTGGTCTGCGGTGCCCTGATTGTCACGGGCATTCTGTTGCTTCTCACGCTTCTCCGCCCAAACCCGGAAGGCAAGCTGAATCCGCTGAAGGCGTTCGTTGTCGGCGTCGCGCAGTCGGCCGCCATGATCCCCGGCATCTCGCGCTCCGGCTCGACCATCTGCACGGCGCTCTATCAGAACGTGAAGCCGGAGCAGGCCGCCAACTTCTCCTTCTTGATGCTCCTCCCCGTCGTGCTTGGCGCGACCCTGCTGAAGAGCATCGACCTGATCGAGCAGGGCCCGGCCGTGGACTGGGTACCGCTCGTCCTCGGGACGCTCGTCGCCTACGCATCCGGCGTCGTGGCGATCAAGCTGATGCTGGACTTCGTGCGACGCGGCAACCTGCAGTACTTCGCGTACTACTGCTTCCTCGTCGGCGGCATCGGGCTGTGGTACCTGTAGCGATCACTCGGTTTCGACGTACACGCCGTCCACAAAGACGCGGTCGGCATCGCCGTCGCGGATGTACTTCCGAAACGTGCCGACGTCCGTTTCCCCGGACGCGAGCGAGTCGCCGTGCACCTCGTACGAGAAGGTGTTCTCCGGCGCCTCGATGGAGAAATACACTTCGTAACGGGTCAGCAAGAGGTCGCCGGGATTGCGGGCCCGGTACTCGATCTCCACGAACACGCTGTCGGGCCCGGACCCATCGCGGTTGATGCGGTCGTTGAACCACGAGGTCACCTCCACGGTGAGGGAGTCGTCTTCCCCGCCGAAGCTGTCGGATCGCTGCAGCACGATGGCTGCATCGGAGACGTCGCCCTCCTGGACCTGGACGGAGACGCTTCGCTCGCGGTAGCCGTCCTTCGTGACGCTGACGCTGTAGCTGCCGGTTTCAACGTTGGTGAACTCGAACATCCCGTCTTCGTCGGTGAGGACAGACTGCGTCGGCGGGCTGGTTGTCACGTTCGCGCCTTCAACCGGGGCATTCGACTCGGCATCGCGAACATCCCCGCGGATCGTGCCCTGTTTCTGCGGGCCGAGCGTCTGGTCGTCGCAGCCGATGAGTGGGAGGCAGATCATCAACAGCAAGATGCCGGCACGCCGGGCCGAGGTTCGGATCCGACCGCGATGTTCGGATCTCGGCGGGACCGCTGGTACGGACGTACCTCTGGACGGAGGGGAGACGGGCGATGCAGCCGTGGCGGTGCGGTTCATCCGGAGACGAGAAACCATTTCGGAAGCAGATTCATGAGGAAAACCGGCGATCGGTGACGCGGTATGGCGACCCGTGCCATGGAACTTCCCGGGATTCGCCTGATTGCCTGATCACCGGTGAAACTGCCTACGCGGTTCACCGTGCGGCGCTGGCGATCCTAACGGCTCTCACCCAGAGAGAGCCTGTACGTCAGTGCCGCTTTCTTTTTGGTCGAGCCGGGCGAGACCGTGTCGATCGGGCCGCTCCCGATTTCGGCGTGTACGCTCGTAGGGGATGTCTTCCGTTTGGTGCCGGGGCGACCGGACGTTAGCGAGATGTCCACGTCCGCCGGGCCGTTGCCAGCGTCATGTCGCCGTGCGAAACCGTGAGGGTCGCAGCGACGTCCTGCTCCGCGGCGGCATCGACCTGAACGGTCGACAGCGTGTCGGGCGTGTGAGAGCCGGCCGTGAAGGTGCCGGACTGCTCCGTTGCGGTGCTTCCTCCGGGCGAACGGCGTTCAACACGGAGCGTGTAGCCCAGCCGGCGCGTGTCGCGGGTCGAGGCTGCGTAGAGGCCCTGAACGACGAGCCGGTTCTGGCTGTGCTCGAACGAAATCCGCGCATCACCGGCGGGTTGGTTCGGCAGGGGCGAGCGGTGGGGGTCCGCGTTCGGCAGCATGGCGCATAGAACCGGTACGGCGACGACCAGGAGGAGCACGCGCAGGAGGGGCATCATCCGGTTCGAAGAGAAGGTTCGAGAAGAAGTCACCGGTTACTGTCCGCCGGAGTGCCGGATCATCATGCGCATGCCGTTGCCGTTCTGCTGGATGCTGAACGGCATGCTGGTGCGGCCGAGTTCAACCAGCAGGTTGTTGTTGCCTCGCTGAGAGACGGCTCTTGAGCCGGGGCGTCCCAGGTTGTCCCCCTGAAATCCGAGCAGGTAGCGATTCCCGTTTCCGGCCTGAAGCACGTCGAGGCTGTTGTTGCTCCCGTCGAGGACGATGCCGGCGGCGTTCGATCGTCCGCGTTGTGTGACGGTAGTTTCGTTTAGGT
>JAAAOT010000010.1 GCA_009908725.1 Bacteroidota bacterium
GAGGTCGCCCTCCTCGAGGCGGACAATGTCTCCGGGGACCAACTGGTCCGCCGGAATCTTGCGACTCTCCCCGTCGCGAACGACCACGCAGATGATGTTGTCCATCTCGCGAAGCGCCTCCATCGATCGCACGGCCCGCCATTCCATGGCCGCCCCGATGGCCGTATTCAGCACCAGGACAATCCCGATGGCGCCGGCCTCTACGACGTCTCCCATGGCGAGCGCAACGAAGGCCGCTGCCGCGAGCAGAAGGACGACAAGGCTTCGAAGCTGTCGCACGATGATGGCCGTCAACCGAACCGGCTCGGGCTCTTCCATGCGATTCCACCCGAAGACCTCCCGGCGACGATCCACCTCTGCGTCGCTCAGACCGGACGCCGTCGATGCAAGGGCGTCGCGAACGTCGTCCGGCGCTTCGGCCCACGGTGCCTGAAGGGCGGGCTGGTTCATCAGGTCGGATACCTGATCGATCGAAGACGAGGGGCCGGACGGTTCAGGTTGTGCCATAGCGGTTCGGGGGCTGTCCATCAGGGATCACCTCTGAAGATGGCGCTTTTCCCCCGAAGCAGGTACCCCGGCAACGATGATCGTCGGGCCCGAGAATTGCGCACGCTAGTGACGGGAAATCCACCACACCAACCCTGCGATCGCCTTCGGCGCACCGGCTATTGATCTTCCCGGGAGTCGTGCGTACTCTGGATCCGGTTGTTCTTTCCGGACTTGCGAGGCAGGCGGTCGCTCCCCGGCGGCATCCTGTGACGAATCATACGACGTGGACGGTAGGCTGCTATACCCGACCTACGACGGCAGAGCGGGATGCGGATCCCGCTGCCCGGCCGGGGCAGTGTGTTTTCGGTGAACGGCTTGCGGAAACCTACGTAGAGCCCGTTACTATAAATCCTGCGACGGTGGAAGCGAGCGATGAACCGACCGCTCTCGACATCCGGGCCGCCTCTACGGTCCCGTGTCCGCCGGCAGGAAATCACATCGGGACATGGCGCAGCCCGGTTAGCGCGCCGCTCTGGGGGAGCGGAGGTCCCCGGTTCAAATCCGGGTGTCCCGACCGTAGCAACCGGTTTTCGGTTGCCACCGACACTTGACCCGTCTGGCATGAGCGTCAGACGCCTGACTGCCACGCCGTTTCTGGCTCTCTGCCGGGGACGGCGTTTTTTGATTGAACTCTCCGTCACTCGCGCGTCCGCTCCACCGTACCCTGCGGCACGCATTCCCGCACGGCCTCCGGATTTCCTTGATTACGACTGACTGACGTCTATGCCTGCTGATTCTGCCGCTGGCGAACGGTTCGCGCGCGACATGCGTCGCGTCCGGGAGGACCGCAACCTGACGCAAGACGACATCCACGAGGAGACGCGAATCGCGATCACGCTGATCGACGCGTTTGAACGCGACGGTCTGTTCCAGCATCCGGCATTCAATCGGGTATATCTCCGGTCGTTCGTCCGTGCGTATGCGGGTTGCATCAACGTCGACGCCGATCAAGCCCTCAACCACCTCGAACGGGCGCTACAGGGCGCATATCAAAACGAACTGGCCGTGGAAGAGCTGGGCGACGCGCCGGAGGCACCGTCCGTCGACGAAGAGATCAAAGAACCGGAGGACAGCGACGCAGACGAATCTCCTCCGACCCAACCGGACCGGCCCCGCGGGAGCCAGGAGCGCACGCAGAATGTCTTTGATCCGCGACCGGTGGGGTCGTCCGCGTCCGACGCCTCGTCCACGGACCCGTCCAGAAGCCGCTCCGAACGCGGGGGCGACGACCGCTCCACATCCGCAACGAACCGGTCCGCACGGGAGGATCGCAGCGGGCCACATAGTAAGCGCGACGCGCCGTCGCAGACGGACGATTCCGATCGAAATGCTCCGGGAGGCCCATCCCGCGACGATAACGCCGACTCACCTGCCGATCGAACGCAAGACGACGGTCCGAGTCACGTCGCGGACTCCTCGGTCGGGTTAACGGCCGATGCCCGGCGTAATACCGGCGACGTGTTCAACAAACGTCCGATCACAGATGAAGGCGAAGAGGCCGAAGACGATGAGAAGGTAGAAGAACGCGGACCGACCGAAGCATCTGCAGAAGACGAACGAGACACCGGTCATCCTGCCTTATCCTCGTCGGACGAGTCGAACGAGAGCGAGACGTCCGAAGAAGCTACGGACGCGCCGGGCCAGACAAAGGACCAAGAAACCGATTCCCAATCGCCAGGAGCACGCTTTCGGGCGATGCGGGAAGGAGATGCTGATGCACCGCCACCGCCTGCGCAGGGCGAGATGGTCGGCACCCCGCGTCCCGTTGGCGCAGAGTCGACGGCCTCGGGAGAGCGTGGCGAATCGTCCCGGGTCGCCGATACAACATCACCACCTCCGCTGACGCAACGTGAGCGCCAGGAACGGGCGGCACAGGACGCGACCGGTAGCGGGGCTGACTTTCTTCTGGAAAACCGGCGTCCGCTCATGATCGGTGGGGGAGCCGTGGCCGCGCTTCTCGCCATCGGACTGGTCTGGTTCATGATGGCCGGGTCACCGGACGAGGACACACCGGCGGCGTCCGAACCGACGGCCGACACGACGGCACAGTCTGCGACTGCTCCGGAGCCGGAACCGCAACGACCCCCGCTCGCCAATCTGGCAATCGGGGATACGGTGTATCTGATCCTGCAGGCCGAACGAGACGTCTCAGGTATTCGCATTCAACGGGATAACGACCTCCGGCGGCCGTACTGGATCAACGAGGGCGAGTATGCGGTCTTCCCGTTCACAGACCGCATCATTGTATGGGACCAGCTCGAGAACGTCGACGTGTTGCTCGAAGATTACCCGTACCCCGAGACCACGGACGTGCGCGGCCGGCTCGTGATCACACGAGACTCCGCGCAGACATTTGCCGACACTGTTCGTGGCTCGCCGGTCCAGTACAGCACGCCTCCCGATACCTTCCGACTCAGTCCGCAGGGTCTGCAGTAACCCTGTCGGGTAAGAGGACGGGCTCAGCATGCCGATCGGATCTCACCGGTGGGACCGCGCGTCTGTCGCCGGCCAATCCGTGCGTTCACCGAAAATGGACGGGATGGTGGCGCAATTTCTCACCGGGTGGTCACACCTTTCGTAGGCTTAGCGCCTACGTTCATGGGGCGTGTATATGCAAATCATTCGGGGCTCTGCACGTTTGTGAACGCCCTCTCACGCCCGATTGTCGACTCAATCTTTTCTCTCTACTGTCTCTATGGACCTCCTCGAGCGCACGAACGAGATGCTGTCGGATTTGCCGGACCCGTCCGACATCTCATCGGAGGACGCGGAGTCCATCGTTCCGGTGCTCCGATCTCTGGTCCGCCAGCACGATCACCGCTACTACGTGCAGGACGCCCCGGTCATCACCGACGCAGAATACGATCGTCTCTATCGCGCGCTGGAGGCGCTGGAGGAAGCGTACCCGGCACTTCAGTCGGACGACTCACCGACCCGGCGCATCGGAGGCGAACCGATCGATGCATTCGAGAAACATGAGCATCCCGAGCCGATGCTCTCGCTTTCGAATGCGTTTGACGCAGGCGAACTGCGTGACTGGTATGATCGATGCCGTCGCGGCCTTCAAGAGGCGCACGGAGACGTCGAACCGGAGGTCGTAGCAGAACTCAAGATCGACGGTCTCGCCGTCGCCCTGACCTACGTGGATGGGCGCCTGGACGTAGCGGCCACGCGAGGGAACGGCCGCGTGGGAGAGAATATCACGCACAACATCCGGACGGTGCACCGCATCCCCATGGTCGTGCCCGTTGAAGGCGATCGCACACCGCCCGAGCGTATGGAGGTCCGGGGCGAGGTGTTTATGCGCAAGAGCGAATTCGACGCGCTGAATGACCGGCTCCGAGAGGCCGGCGACGATCCATTTGCGAATCCCCGGAACGCTGCCGCCGGGACACTGCGCCAGCTGGATCCGAGCATCACCGCACAGCGCCCGCTCAGTTTTTTCGCGTACTCGATCGGGCCTGCGACGGGCGACGTGCCGGAGTCGCATCACGAGATTCTGGAGATGCTCGGGGACTACGGCCTGCCCCTGGACGAGCATACCCAGCGGTTCGACGACATCGAGGCGGTCGTCTCGTTCTGCGAAAGCTGGATTGAGCGACGCGACTCACTCGACTACGAGATCGATGGTGTCGTGGTCAAAATTGATGCGCTTCCGTATCAGAACGATCTCGGCTCGATTTCCAACGCCCCCCGATGGGCCGTCGCCTTCAAGTTTCCAGCACGCGAGGCGACGACAACGCTGGAGAAAATCATCGTCAACGTCGGGCGGACCGGCGCCATCAAACCGGAGGCGGTACTTTCCCCGGTTCAGATCGGCGGCGTCACCGTGTCGCAGGCCACTCTTCACAATGAAGACTACATCGCCGACCGCGACATCCGGGAAGGCGACACCGTGGTGGTGAAACGCGCGGGCGATGTTATTCCGCAGGTTGTGCGCCCGGTGCCGGATGCACGTACGGGCGAGGAAACCCCGTGGACCTTCCCCACCGAGTGCCCCGAGTGCGGCACCGAACTCGTCCGTCTTGAGGACGAGGCCGACTGGTACTGCATGAATACCGAGTGTCCCGCCCAGTTTCGCCGGCTGGTCGAGCACTTCGTGTCCCGAAACGCGATGGACGTCGAGGGACTGGGCGAGCGCGTCGCACACATGCTGGTCGACGAGGGGAAGATCCACACGCTCGCCGACCTGTTTCGGCTTTCGGTCGACGACCTCACGTCGCTTGAAGGCTTCGCACAAAAAAGCGCGCAGAACCTCGTCAACGCGATTGAGGAGGCGCGTGATCGTCCACTGAGTCGTCTGCTGTTTGCCCTCGGAATCCGGCACGTTGGCCGAACGGTCGCGGAGACGCTGGTGAAGCACGTCGCTTCGATCGAGGCCCTCGCAGAGGCAACGGCCGAGGACCTGGTCGCCATCGACGGTGTCGGCCCGGTTATCGCCGAGAGTATCGTCGACTGGTTTGCTGTCGACAGAAACCGCACCCTTGTCCGTGAATTGCAGGCCGTCGGCGTCAACACGAAGCGCAAGGCGCACGAAGCGCCGGCCGATGAGGCATCGGCAGCCGACCTCCCGCTGGCGGATCATACGCTTGTCATTACCGGGAGCCTCGACGGACTCACGCGGAAGGAGGCGAGCCAGATGATCGAACGCGCCGGCGGCAAGGTCACGTCGAGTGTTAGCGGCAACACGGATTTCCTGGTGAAAGGCGATAACCCCGGTTCGAAGTACGACGATGCTCAGGATCGGGGCATCCCGATTGTGGAGGGGGCCGATGCGCTTCGTGCGCTTGTAAGCGGCGAATCCGTCCCGGATACGGTGAAAAACTGAGTCGGTCGGCGGGTCTCCGCCTCGCCGTCGTTGAATCTTTCAAGCGGTCCGGGCATTAGCACGCCGTAGCTTCGGTCCGCCCACGCCGGAATGGTCGAGCGCGTGTCCCCGACACGCCGTCCCCCTCCGTACCGAGCGGAATCTCTTCACGATGTGGTTGCGACTGCATGGGCATTTTAGAATCAATTGGCCTCACGAAACGCAAGGCGCGTCCCGTCGGTCAGGATCTTGAAAGCGGCCGGACGGACGAAGAGAGCCAGGCCCGACGTCACTGGCTCGTACGCGGAGGCATGTTTCTGGCGCTGGTCGTGGTCACCGTCCTGGCATTCCCACGCGGGGAGGTCTACGAGTACACGGTCGACATCGGGGATACCTGGAGGCAACCGACGCTGGTCGCGTCCTTTAATTTCCCGATTCGAAAAGACGCGGATCGGGTGTCTCGCGAGCGTCAGACCGCCCGCCAGGAGACGCCACCGTACTTCCAGGAGCTTCCCGGAGCTCAGGCTCAGATGGCCGCCAACCGAGACACGCTTCGGCGCCAGCTGGACCGCATCCTCGAGGCATACGCGGACTACCGATTCCACGCGTCCCGCAATCAAACAGCAGCGGCGAGGTCGGACTCTACCCGGTATGTCGAGCTCCGTCGAAACGCTCTCGTCACGCTGACGCCGGGTCAGTGGCGGGTGCTGACCGATTCCTATCTCCAGCAGATCCCGGAACTGTCGCAGACTTCCCGAGAGCCTGCCACAGGGGAGCGCCTTGATCTTCAGCTCCTGGAGGACGCGTTCGGCCTTGGCACGCAGCTCCTGCGCATCGGCGTCATGAACCGGTCGCGCGACTCCGTTTTCACGGACAACATCATCATCCGAAATGAGGAAGAAAGCGTTCAGCGCTCCGTTTCGAAGGATAATGTCTATGGCCTGAACGAAGCGTACGATTACGCCCGCAAGCAATTCGACGAACGCTACCCGAACGACGAAACCCGCGCCGGACTGGCATACGCGTTCTTTCGCGACATCTTTCAGACTTCGCTCCGTTACATGCGGGCGGAAACGATCCGTGAGCGAGACCGGCGGGCAGGCGAGGTGACCGCCTACGTGGGCGGTGTCCGGGAAGGGGAGGTGATCGTTCAGAAGGGGGAGCGGATCACGGAGGAGATCAAGCGCAAGCTGACGTCGCTCGAACGCGAGAAAAACGAACGGACGGCCGGACAGCTGCCCTGGTGGCAGCTCCTCGGTGAGGCCATTTTCGCGCTCGTGACGTTCCTTTTCTTCTTCTACTATCTCTTCCAGATCCGGCGTGAGATCTGGGACGATGAGCGGGATATGCTGCTCATTTCCATCACGCTTCTCGCTATCATCGCGCTGTTCGGGCTGACCGTTCGCATCCCCTGGGCACACATGTATGCCGTTCCGATTGCTCTGGCGGCGGTGATGCTCACGATTATCTTCAACTCGACGATCGGCCTCTTCTCAACGCTTGTGCTCGCGCTCGTGGGAGGGCAAATGACCGGGCTCGACCTTGAGTTCACGTTTGCCTCGTTCATTGCCGGGGCACTGGGCGTGTTCAGCGTGCGCGACATCAAGAACCGCGGGCAGTTCGTCCTCAGTGCGGGCCTTGTCTTCTTCGGGTATCTACTGGTGATCGTGGCGACCTATCTCTACCTCGGGACGCCAGCAGATCGCCTGGGGCGCGAGCTCAGCTTCGCGGCCGTCGGGTCCTCCTTTACGATCACGGCGTATCTGGTGCTCTGGATTCTGGAGCGCACGTTCGACGTGACGACGGATCTGACCCTCCTGGAACTGTCCGACACCAACCGCCCGCTCCTCAAAGATCTCAGCCTAAAGGCGCCGGGTTCGTTCAACCACTCCCTTCAGGTCGCCAACCTGGCGGAGGCCGCCGCGGACCGGATCGGGGCCAACGCGCTCCTGACCCGCGTCGGCGCCCTGTACCACGACATCGGGAAGATGAAAAAGCCCGAGTACTTTGTCGAAAACCAGCGGGCCGGCGCCAACCCGCACGATAAGCTGAAGCCGCGGATGAGCGCGCTCATCATTGCCAGCCATGTAAAGGAAGGCCTAGACCTGGCCAAGAAATCGAACCTGCCCGAACGTGTCGTCAACTTTATCCCGACGCACCACGGCACGGCTCGCATTGAGTACTTCTACCGAAAAGCAGTGGAGCAGACGGCGCCGGACGATTCTCCCGTGCTGGAGTCGGAGTTTCGCTATCCGGGACCGCGACCCAACTCGAAGGAGACCGGCATCCTGATGCTTTCGGACTCGGTCGAAGCGGCCAGCCGGAGCCTGGACGACCCGACGCACAACCGTCTGAAGTCGCTCATCGATCTCATTTTCAAAGAGCGAATCGAAGACGGACAGCTCGACGACACCGGGCTCACCTTCCGGGACCTGCGCCAGATCAAGGATACGTTCCTGCAGATGCTCCTCGGCATCTACCACGTCCGCGTGAAGTACCCGGACCAGGACGAACAGATGGAGGACGAAGATCGCCCGGTCGTCAGCGCCCCGACGGAGATCGACCTCGACACGTACCGCTCCGTGTCGATCCTGTGGGAAGATGACGTCGTCGGCACGCCGGAGCAGAGCGTCAGCGCCGAGCGTCTTCGCGGACTTCCGGGCGTCCGGGAGACCCGCGCGCCGCGGCCGGATCTGGCCGAGGCCTCGCCACACCACCGTGCCACGCGCCCTCGGCCCGGCGGACCGGAGGAGAACCGGCAGAAGGACGGAGCTCCGTCTGCCGAGGACTCCGCCAACACGGGCGGGGACGGAACCGGTGCTGACCCGTCGGGCGACGGTGCATCGAAGGCATCGACGGAGCCGTCGAAGAAAACGGGCGACGGTGGAGAACGGGCCGATGCAAAAGCACAGGACGACGAGTCGAACTCCTGAGGCTCCCTGTACGGATTCGAATGCAGTGGACGCGTGTACGTGCGGCTGTTACCTCTTAGAAACCGGCGGACGAGTCAAGCAGGCCGACGCATCACGCCGGCACGGCCTCCGCGATGGCGTCGAGCGAGTCTTGACTGACCAGGATCTGAAGGCGACTTCGGGGCGGTTCGTCTCCGAGGAGGGGGAGCAGGCGCCGGCGGCTCGGAGCCGTGTAGAGGAGAAGATCTGTCTGATCGATGAAGCTGTCGAGGTGCTCCGTGCCCTCCTCGATGGACGCGGCAATGACCTGTCCGCCGAACGCGGAGTGCTGTCGCACCATGTTGGAGAGGGGAGGAATCGTCTCCCGGGAGCGCGTGACAAGCCCCAGCGTGTCATGCTCTCGCAGGCGCGCAACCTTCTCTAATACCGTTGCCGGCAGATGCGTGACATAGCCAATCGTGTCTGCACGGGGAACCGATCGCATGACGCGATCCAGATGCTCGAATGTCGTGAACACGTAGTCTGCGTCTTCATGCCGGTCGAGTGATGCAATCGGCACGCTTCGAACGGTCCGTTGAAGAACCCCACTGATCTGCTCGGCCGCCATGTCGTTGATTTCGGCGTAGGGACCGACGAGGATCAGCTTGCGGTTCATGCTCGCGTGGTCGAGCAGGTTGGTCTGTTCCTGAAAAAGGTACTCGATCTCCGCATCGTTCAGTCCAAGCCCGATCAGCCGCTGAAGGGATTCGTTAACGATCTGTGCACCCTGCTCCATGCGCTCGCTCTTGTCGAGCGGGGTGCGCTCCTGAACGGTGTACCCGCTTCCTACCTGCGCATTCAGAAGACCCTCTTCTTCGAGGGCCTGATACGCTTTTCGAACCGTATGAAAGGAAACGCCGAGCCGATCGCCGAGCTTCCGTGTCGAGGGGAGCGTGTCGTTCACCTTATAATGACCGCTTGCGATCAGATACCGCAGCTGCTCGATCAGTTGCGTGCTGACCGGCGTCTTGGATTCACGGTCCAGGGATAGAAGCGACATGAAACGCGATGTCTTCCTGAGAAAACGGAGGGGAAGAGACGGACATTCCGGCCGAGGCCCACCGACGGTGTATGCCCGAACCCTCGCGCAAGCGAGCACGGGTCGCGAGGACGAGACTGCACCGCGGGCTCGCCGCTACTGATCGAAGTCGCTACAACTCATGAAGTAGTGGCATTTAGAGCAACGGTACTTGCAGCCCTGATTGAAGAGGCGAGAGCCGCAATTGGGACAGTAATCCCAGTAGTCGCCGGAAACGGAGGTCTTGGCGGCAGCGTCCGTGGATTCGGTTGCCTCATCCGCTTCGCGGTTCACCGGCGTATTGGACGGGGTCGGCGTCATTGGGACAGGGAGGAGGTGTGGGAGGATCGCGAGGGTGGCGGCTGGTCGGTCCGGTCGTACCGTGCCGAGCGAAGCGCCTCCAGCATGGTTTCCTGATCCGACCAATCCTGGTCGAGCAGAGTGTGGGTTTCGTGGCCGAGCGTCAGGTAGATCTTGCCATGCGCCTCTCGCACGTCGAACACCGGTTGCCAGTTCAGCGAAACGTCGCGGGCGACGTCATCGATGGTGCGAAGCGCGGCCATGCCCGGATACGTGTGCAGCTCGGCAATGCGGGAGGAGAGCCGAAACCGGGTCCATCCGATGGCGATCATAAACGCAATCGGCGCCCCGATCGCGACATGAGGCAGCGGGTCGATGCCCTGCAGTACCTGCACCGTCGCCATGATCATGAACGGAAGCATGCACGTCCCGAGCGGCGTCACGAGGGCACCGGCGTACACGCGAACCGCCGATGCATCGCCGGGATGGTGAACGCTTCGAAACTCAGACACGTCAGCGGAAAATCGAACGAGAATGCGAGATGGGGACGGCGAAGCCGGTCCGTTGGGTTCGCCGGCAGAGCTTACTCCGTGTCGGCATTTGTGGAATCGTCGTACGGCTCGATGAGCGCCGTCAGTTCCTCGTAGACCTGCTCATTACCGGACGTGCGAGCCGTATGACGAAGGTTGCGCACCATGCGCAGGAGAATCTCCGTCGGCGGTGCAGCCTCGAAATACGCCGGTTTCGGTTGAATGCCGGCCCGCAGTAGAAAGCGAACGCATTCCTCGCGGGATACCGGTTGACCGTCATTGAAGACGTCGAAGTAGACCTCGCCGCGTGCGTCACTGTACTTTACGAGGAAATGCGCCGGCATACCAACGCCGTACAGCGGGATAGCGAGGCGGTCAGCCACCGATAGTGCAATCACCGCAAGGCTGATCGGAATGCCGAGCCGGCGGTCGATGACGCGGTTCAAATAACTGTTGTTGGGGTCGTCGTAGTCGTCGCGGTTACCGGTCAGGCCGATCTCGTCCGCGAGAAACTCCATCAGCACACGGGCCCGGTCCACCCCGACGCTCCGCATCACGCGCTCTTCTACGCGGTCGGCCCATTCGTCCAGAATCTCCTGGTACGCCTCGACGTCGAGACCAGGAAAGCGGTAAAGTGCCAGGATGAACGCGCCTCGCTCGAGATTCGGCTCATCGGCGCCGAGAATCGCGTGCCACGCCGTCTGGATGTCGTTCCAGTGCAGCCTCCGCACCACCTCGTCGATTTGGCGTCGCTGCTCTCCCTGACTGGCGTCATAGGCACGACGGAGCGCGGGCATCGCCTCACGCCCGAGATCCGTGAGCCGATTCTGCACCTGTTCCTGGACGTCCTCGTCTGGATCATCGAGAAGGCGCACCAGCGCATTCACCTCGCGCTGGATCGTCTCGTCTACGAGCGCGTCGGACACCCGCTCGGCGAGCAGACCGTCCGTCGAAGTCCGACCCGGGTCCGACGGCGCGTCGGGACGGTCGGACGGCGAAGATGGACGGGAGGAGGGAGGCATGGTATGAGGCTGATTGTGGAAGCACGGTGTGACCCTGTACGGGGAGCGCCGCGGAACGTGTCGGACACGACCGAAAAAGCACGCCCGCGGCCTCAGCGGCTACAGCCGTGCTGTATGCGTATGCCTTCTCCTTCCGGTATACGCAGTGCCCCGGCACGCCTTTCTACGAGGCGACGGATCCGTCCCCGCCTGCAGCCTGCTCGGTCAGGACAGCGTCGTCCTCGTCTTCCTGGTGGAATGCGTACCCGAAGTGCTCCGGCGCGTCAAACGTTTCTTTCACCGAGCGCGGCGAAACCCAGCGCAGCAGATTCAGCGGCGAACCGGCTTTGTCGTTCGTCCCGGACTTCCGCGCGCCGCCAAACGGCTGCTGCCCGACGATCGACCCGGTCGGTTTGTCGTTGATGTAGAAGTTTCCAGCCGCGTGCTCCAGGCGATCCATGGCTTCGGTCACGACGTCACGGTCACGGGCGAAGATGGACCCGGTGAGCGCGTACGGGGACGTCTCATCGACGAGATCGAGCACGTCGTCGAATTCGTCGTCCGGGTACACGTACACGGTCGTTACGGGGCCGAAGATCTCCTCCTGCATCGTCCGTTGCTTCGGATCCGTGACCTGAATCACCGTCGGATCGATGAAGTACCCGACCGACTTGTCGTACGTGCCTCCGTAAATAATTTCGGCGCTGTCGTCGTCGCGGGCGTCCTCGATGTAGCCCGTAATATTGTCGAAGGCGCGGTCGTCGATGACGGCATTCACGAAGTTGGTGAAGTCCTCCGGCGGGCCGACCTTGATTTCGTCGAGCTGCTCGCCCATGGACTCCCGGATTTCGGGCCAGAGAGACTCCGGCAGATACAGCCGGGACGCCGCGGAGCACTTCTGACCCTGGTATTCGAAGCTACCACGCACAATGGCGGTGGCCACCTGGGTCGGATTGGCGGTCTCGTGCGCGACGATGAAGTCCTTCCCGCCGGTCTCGCCGACGATCGTGGGGTACGTTTTGTAGGTCTTCAGATTCTCCCCGATCGACTGCCAGAGATGGTCGAACGTCTGCATCGATCCCGTGAAGTGCAGCCCGGCGAAGTGCTCAGACGCCAGGGCCGGGGTGCCGACTTTCGCACCGTCGTCGGCCGGGAGCATGTTGATGACGCCGGGCGGAAGGCCTGCCTCCTCAAAAATCTCATTCAGGAAGTACGCGGAGTAAATGGAGCGCGTTGCCGGTTTCCAGACCACCGTATTCCCGAGGATGGCCGGAGCTGTCGGAAGATTGCCCTGAATGGCGGTGAAGTTGAACGGCGTAACGGCCAGGACGAATCCTTCGAGGGGGCGATACTGCATCTGATTCCACATGCCCCGCGCATTGTTCGGCTGGTCGCGGTAGATCTGCTCCGCGTAGTGGACGTTGAACCGCAGGAAGTCGATCAGTTCGCACGCCGCATCGATTTCCGCCTGAAACACGTTCTTGCCCTGCCCGAGCATCGTAGCGGCATTCAACGTGTCGCGGTACCGATCCGCGATCAGATCAGCCATCCGGAGGAAGATGGCCGCGCGATCCGAGAAGTCCATCGCCGCCCAGTCCTTCTTGGCCCGCATCGCCGCATCGATGGCCTGTTCCACCTCGGCCTGACCGGACTGATGTACGTGTCCGAGCGTGTGCTGGTGATCGTGGGGAGGCGCTACACGCGTCGTGGTACCGGTCTTGACCGCCTGTCCGTCAATGTACGCAGGGATCTCAATCTCCTGCCGACGGAGGTCTTTCAGCGTCTGCTGAATCGAACGACGCTCCGGCGAACCCGGCGCGTACTCGAGGGTCGGCTCGTTGGACGGGGGCGGCGTCGTCGTGTAGGCGTTGTTCATCGCGGGAGAAACTGTGAGTGAGAGCGGCGTGAAGATGCTTCCGGCATCCACCGGGACCGCTTCCAAATACACGTACTGCAATCGCTTGTTCGACGATTTTCGCAAGGAGAGGGGCGCACGAACGCCTGCTCGGTCCAGCCGCGCCCTGCGTGCAGCGCCGTCGCAGGCGAACCTCTCGGCAGCCCGCGGGTTCGCGCATCGCCAGCGACAATCTCCTTCCTCACGCCCAGCCCTCCGTCTGTGTCTGCTCGCTTCGAAACGCTGATGGCGCTCCGCTACCTGAAAGGCGCCGAGGGTCGCGCTGAGGGCCGCAGCTTCCTCAGGTTCATCACCTACGTCGCCATCGGCGGCGTTGCCGTCGGCGTCGCGGCCCTGCTTCTATCACTCGCGATCGTTCGTGGCTTCAGCCAGGAAATCGAGAACAAGCTGATCGGGTTCGGCTCCCACATCCAGGTGAGCAGCCACGTTCAAGATAGCCCACTGGAAAACGCGCAGGCGCTGGAAGCAGGTATCGCCGAGCTGGATTCAGTAACGAACGTCTCGCCGGTGGTTCAGACATTCGTCCTCCTACGCCAGTCGGAGCGCTCGATCGACGGTGTCGCTCTTGTTGGGACGCGGACCCCGCCATCCTACATGGAGGGCCGCGTCGTTGACGGCCGTTTCGAGCTCGGGACGGCGGCCGAGCCGGGCGTCGTCGTCGGTCAGACGCTGGCGAAGCGGTTGAATCTGACGGTCGGACAGCGCGTCGCCGCGTTTGCGCTGCAGCAGGGTGGGCAGGGACTCCAGGTCGATCGCCCACGGGTGAAATCCCTCGTCGTCCGCGGCATCTACGAAACGTCGCTGCTGGACGTAGACGATACCTACGTCTTTACGAATCTAGCCACCGCCCGGGACCTGGCGCGATATCCCGAAACGCAGGTGTCGCGCTTCGATGTGACACTCTCGAACGTCGCGTACGCAGACAGCACCGCCCGTAGCATTCAGGAACGCTTTGGATGGCCCGTCCGCACGCAAACGATCGAACAACAATTCGCCGGGCTCTTCGCCTGGGTTAACCTGCAGGAAGGCATCATCCCCCTCGTGATCGGCGTCATCGTGCTGGTGTCTGCCTTCAACATCATCGGCGCTCTGCTCATGCTGATTCTGGAGAAAACCCGCGAGATCGGGGTTCTGCAAAGCCTGGGTGCCTCGGGGTCAACGTTGAAACGGTTGTTTTTACTCCTCGGCTTGCTCATCGGAACGGTCGGAACGGTCATCGGGGAGGGCCTGGCGCTCGCCCTCGGCCTCATCCAGAAACGGTACGAAGTTATTCCCCTGCCGGCCGACGCTTACTACATGACGTCGGCACCGGTGGAACTGAACGCGCTTGACTTCCTGCTCGTCGCGGCCGTGACGCTGGCCCTCTGCGGTCTCGCGGCATACATCCCGGCGCGGGTTGCCGCACGCATCGAACCGGTCCGTGCCATCCGGTTTCAGTAGCCGCGCAACCCGCACGCCGGACGACCGAAGGTCTTCGGGAGCACGTGTACGCCCGTGGGTCGCGAACCCGGATCGGTGTGGCACCGAATCGTCCGGCCGGCCCGCTCGTGCAAGGGTCTCGCCTGTCCGTTCCGGGTTCGTCCTAGTGAGTCGACTGCATGCAACGAATCCGCGACGTGTGCATCCTAACGAGAGGAGACTGATACAATCGAACTGAAACGCCTAGAACACCACGGCACGGGGCGGCCCGATCCGCATGACCGGTATCCACCGTCGTCTCGTGCCGAAGCGACCGATTTCTCTTTCTGTAAACGTCCTGACGCATGCCTGAAACGACGCAACACGTCCCTCGCGTAACCGAAGGAGACGAAGCCCCCGACTTCACGCTCTTCACCCACGACATGGAGCCGTGGACACTGTCCGAGAAACGTGGACAACCGGTGGTCCTCCTGTTTTTCCCGGGTGCCTTTACCAGCGTATGCACCACGGAACTGAATGCCGTGAATAACGACCGCGACGCGTTCGGAGCACCGGAGACCGCCATCGTCGGCATTTCGACCGATTCCCCGTTCGTGCTCGACGAATTTCGGAAAGTGAACGATCTGCAGTTTTCACTGTTAAGCGACCACGATGCAGACGTCTCGGAGACGTTCGGCGTGAAATACGATAACGACTTCACACCGATGAAGCTGGACCGCATTTCGAAGCGGGCCGCGTTTGTGATTGACGGCGACGGTATCGTTCGATACGCCGAAATTACGGAGAACGCCGGTGTGCAACCCGACTTTGACGCGATCAAGGAGACGCTCGACGCGCTGTAGGGTCTACAGGCCTTCTGTTGCGGGAGAAAACCTGGATTTCCAGACGTCAACCTTGAATTCGTCGTTTAAGAAACCGTAAAATGAAGATCCGGGCGGGTATGTTCGTTGCTCGCGGCGTCCCGCCCCGACCGGTTCGACGCTCGAGTGGGGCATACGTAGTCCGTGGATGGCTGGAGGGCCTGCGGTTGCGCGCCTCGCTCGGGCGTCGCTTTATTCGCGCAATTCTCGGCGACTCCGGGCGTCGACTCCTCGCCTCTACGTACAGGTGCACGCGAGGGAGACGGAGCCGGTCTACATACCCATCGCTTCTGCTTTCGAAATAGATATTTTCCTCGTGGAGTCTTCTGATCCGACGGACCGTCCAGATACGGACGGAATGCTTTCAATCGGCTGCATCCAGTGCGCCCCGACGTACCTGCAGCCTGACGCCAATCGCGCGGCGGCGGACGACCTCCTTGACGGAATCGATGCCGATCTGATCGTCCTGCCCGAACTGCTTACGTCAGGATACTATTTTCGATCAGCGGATGACGTTGCATCGGTGGCTGAAGAAACGCCCGGGCCGACGACGGACTGGATGCACGGGTGGGCAAAACGGCTCGACGCCACACTCGTCGCCGGACTTCCCGAGCGCGACGGGGATGCCATCTACAACAGCGCGGCGACAGTTGGGCCGGCGGGACATATCGACACGTACCGAAAAGTCCACCTGTTCAACGAGGAGAAGCGGTGGTTCGAGCCAGGCAACCGCGGATTTCCGGTTCATGAGATCACGACGGCGTCCGGCACGTCGTACCGGCTGGGTGTGATGATTTGCTTCGACTGGTATTTCCCGGAATCGGCCCGCACCCTCGCTCTGCGTGGGGCAGATATCATCGCACATCCGTCGAATCTCGTTTTACCGCACTGCCCGAACTCGATGCCTATTCGAGCACGGGAGAATCACGTGTTTACAATTACCGCGAACCGATACGGCAGCGAATCAAACGGCACCGATACGCTGGACTTCATCGGGCAGAGTTCTGTCTGCGCACCGACGGGCGACGTGCTGTATCGTGGGGACGCGGAGGGAAATGAGGTGTTCACTACGCGCATTTCGCCACACGAAGCCCGGGACCGGTCCATCAATGCGTACAACGACATTTTCGCGGACCGTCGGCCCGATGCTTATGACCTGACCCGGTAGCATCTGCGTAAAGGCGACCGCCCCTCGTCTCCGAAAGCACGACGTCGGACAACGGGTGTCCGCAGGCCAAGCGACGTATACCTACGTTACTAGCGATACCTACGTCAACAGGTTGTGGTCCGCGACGATGATTCCGTCGTCATCGGCGTATAGATAGTGCCCCGGCTCGATGAGGCAGCCGACCACCGTGACCGGGACGTCGACCGCACCGACACCGTTCTTCCGACTTTTTCGCGGCGAGGTGCCCCGTGCCATCAC
This sequence comes from Bacteroidota bacterium, assembly GCA_009908725.1. Lineage (GTDB taxonomy): Bacteria > Bacteroidota > Rhodothermia > Rhodothermales > Salinibacteraceae > Longibacter. The sequence goes on from JAAAOT010000010.1 coordinate 16,777, forward strand.
GCCGATATCCATGTCGCGCAACTCACGCGAGTCGCGGACGCAAGCGTTTAGAATGACGCCGGCCCAGCCGTGATCGATCGCCCTCTGGGCCATCCGGTCGCCCAGAAGCGCGCACCACGTCGACCCACCGCCGTCCACAACGAGAACGCGCCCTTCGCCCGGTGTGGCGAGACGCTCCCGCATCAGAACGTTGTCTTCGTGCACGTGAACCGTTGATACTTCGCCGCCGAACGACCTGCGGCCGCCAAAATGCCTGAGTCCCGGCGCAGCGACCTGGACGTCGCGGTTGTCGTCGTAGAGATCTGCGGTTGAGATGGTCATACCGTTCGCAAAGCTGGGGCAAGGAGAGAGGATGCAGGTACGGGTTCGAGTCAGGCAAGACCAACCGATCAGGTAAGGCCGAGTGCCTCGCGGATGCGCTGGCGCGGATCCGGGTGCTCGTCGGCGTCGAACGCGGTGCCCGTGAGCTGTTCGTAGAGCTCAATGTACCGCTCCGTCACGCGGACGCGAAGCGCGTCCGGCAGATCGGGCATCGTCTGGTCGGGCTGACCGGTGAAGCCGTTGTCGCGAAGCCAATCGCGAACAAACTCCTTAGAGAGCTGCCGTTGCGGCTCGTCGGCCGCCAGACGCTCTTCGTACCCGTCGGCGTAGAAGTAGCGCGAGCAATCCGGGGTGTGCACTTCGTCGATGAGGACGATCGACCCGTCCGGGGTCCGTCCGAACTCGTATTTTGTGTCGACAAGGATCAGGTCGCGCTCCGACGCCATCTCCGCGCCGCGTTCGTAGAGGGCCCGTGCATAGGCTGCGCACTGATCGAACGTGGCGGCGTCGATTATGCCGCGCTCGATGGCCTCGCCCCGACTGATGTTTTCATCGTGGCCCTCCTCCGCTTTGGTCGCGGGTGTCAGGATCGGATCGGGAAGGGGGCTATTCTGCCGAAGCCCATCGGGCAATGATACGCCCGAGATAGAGCGCTGGCCGGCATCATACAACCGCCAGGCCTGTCCGGCCAGGTAGCCGCGCATCACGAACTCGACCGGAAGGGCGTCGCACGCGGTCGCGATCGTCACGTTGGGATCGGGCACATCGCGAACATGATTCGGGACGATGTCGGCAGTAGCGTCGAAGAAGTAGGCCGCCGTTCGATTCAGGATCTGTCCTTTGAAGGGGATCGTCTGCTTCAGGATGTGATCGAAAGACGAGATCCGATCGGTGGTGACGAGCACAAGTTCGCCATCTCGTCGATACGTATCCCGAACTTTTCCCTGGTACCGCTCGCCCAGATCATCGAAGTGGGTAACGTCGAGCGTATGATCGAGAAAATCGTAGATGCGATCTGCGTCCATGGACACGGGAGAATGGGACAGGCGGAGGGAGACGTTCGGAGAGACCGGTGACCGGCGATTAGGGACGTGACGTTCCGGTCAACCACGGCCAACATCAGCCCTGAATACATCAGATGCAAGCCCGTGGACGGGCGGAAGGATATCTCCCCGGGGACCGCCGGGACCGGCCGTGTGGGGCAGGGCCCGCGTGCATCTGCGACGGCAGCACAGATACGGTCAGTCTCGCACGGGGACGTCTTCGCCGCCCGTCGATTTGCGCACCCGCAGTGAGGGCCGAATCAATTTCGACATTGTCCGGCCGGC
>JAAAOT010000029.1 GCA_009908725.1 Bacteroidota bacterium
GCGTTTTGCTCGATGCTGAGCGGACTGCCGGACCGGAGCAACCGAACTGGCAAACGCCTCAACGCCACACACAAACGTTTAAGCGTACAAACATACAAACGTTCAAACCTACACACCTTAACACCTACACACCTTCACACCGTCATGCCGTTTTCGGAGGTCCGGCGTCGCCGGCGCGGCCGCCGAGGCCCTGCGTGACGCGGTCCAGGAAGATGGCCAGAATGACTACCGCGAGACCGCTTTCGAAGCCCAGGCCGATTTTCAGCTGGGTGACGCCTGTCAGCACGTCTTGCCCGAGGCCGCCGGCCCCGATCAGTGCCGCGATCACGACCATCGACAGGGCGAGCATGATGGTCTGATTGATGCCGGCAAGAATCGTCGGCATCGCCACCGGCAGTTCGACCTTCCACAACTGTTGCCACGGCGTGGCCCCGAACGCTTTGGACGCTTCGACCACCTCCACCGGCACCTGCCGTATGCCGAGACCCGTCAGCCGAACCACTGGCGGCATCGCAAAGATGACGGTCGCCAGCACACCGGGCACGGCCCCGATGCGAAACAGAAGGACCGCCGGGATCAGATACACGAACGCCGGCATCGTCTGCATGAAGTCGAGCACCGGGCGCAGCAGTTGGTGGACCCAGGTTCGTTTCGCGGCCGCAATGCCGAGTGGGATGCCGAGAATCAGCGCGATGGTCGTCGACGCCAGCACGAGGGCGAGCGTCTCCATCGTCGCCGTCCAGAGTCCCATCCCGTACGCAATCAGCGACATCCCCGCGGCGGTGAACAGCGCCACGCCCCGCCCGGCGAGCCACCAGGCCAGTGCGGCAAAGACGGGAATCCACGCCCACGCGGGAAGAACCATCAACGCTGCTTCCAGCGCCTCGACCATTGCGCGGACGCCGACGCCGATGCTGTCCAGCAACGGGCCCAGGTTCGTCCGCACCCATTCGAGATATTGTTCGAACACCCCGCCGATATCCATGATCGAAGAGAAGGTCTGGGGAAAGCAAAGAAAGCGAGGGGATAGCTCAGTCCGCCCCGTCGAGCAGCTGCGCGATCGCCGCAGGTGTGATGGTCCCGACGGCCCGGCCGTTATCGGTGACCCGGTGCGCCCCGTCCCGTAGCACGCGCGCCATCACGGCGCCGAGGGCCGTGGATGCCTCCACCTCGGGGAGCGTCGCGTCTGCCTCCCTAGCGTCCCGACCGGCCACGTCGCCAGCAGTCAGCGCACGGGTGCGGTCGACGTCTGCGACGAAGTCGCGAACGTACGGGGTGGCGGGCTCGGCGAGAACGTCGACGGGAGCACCCGTCTGCACGACGGTCCCCCGCTCCATGATGGCCAGGCGATCGGCAATCCGAAAGGCTTCGTCGACGTCGTGCGTGATAAACACAATCGTCCGCCGCCGCTCGCGCTGCAACCGCATCAGTTCGTCCTGAAGCTCGCGGCGAATCAGCGGATCCAGTGCACTGAACGGCTCGTCCATCAGCAGGATATCGGGATCGGTTACAAGCGCCCGGGCGAGACCCACCCGCTGCTGCATCCCGCCGCTAAGTTCTTCGGGCCGCTTGTCCGCGTAGCCGTCCAGTCCGACCTGTGCGAGCGTCTGCCCCACACGCCGCTCCCGTTCCTCCGGGCCGACGCCGCTCACCTCCAATCCGAAGGCGACGTTTCCTGCGACCGTCCGATGGGGAAACAGGCCGAACTGCTGAAAGACCATCGTGAGGCGCGTGCGGCACACCTCCCGAAGCCGCTCCCGCGACATCGCCGTCAGCTCCTCCCCGTCGACGTGTACGTGTCCCCGCGTCGGCACGACCAGCCCGTTCAGGCAGCGGAGAAGCGTCGACTTGCCGCTGCCCGAGCGCCCCATGACGACGAACGTTTCGCCCTCGCGCACGGACAGGGAGGCGTCGCGAACGGCCACGGTGCTACCCGTGCGTTCGAGAATCTCGGCTTTGGTCGCACCGTCGTCCAGCATCGACAGTGCCGGCTCGATGTCGTCACCAAAGACTTTCGTTAAACCCTCTGCGGAAATCAGAGACACGCGACAGGCGTCGAGTTGTGGAGGTCGATGATCGAGTATCGGTTGACCCGCGCGGTCGAGGCTCGTGCATTTCCATGCTGTAGACGACGACACGACGCCTCTCGCGCGCTACCGCCAACGCCTACAGCGCGTTCACAATGCCAACGATGCCGGTCCGGATCATCGCAATGGCGATAGCCGCGAGGAAGAGGCTTGCGACCTTCCCGATGGCGCGGGACGCGCCGGCGCCGATGTACGAAATCACCGCCGGACCGAAGAAGAACAGCGTGAAGCTGACGATCAGGGATCAGGTTGGCGATGAGGGCGACGACCGTGGGTAGATAGCCGTACCCTTCCTGCAGCACCAGAATCGTGGTGATCGCCGCCGGACCGACCGTCAGCGGCGTTCCGAGCGGTACAACGCCCAGATCCTCCGCGGCATCGGCTCCTCCGTTGGACTGCGTTTTGCGCGTCAGGTTGCTGAAAAGCAGGTCCGTGATGCTGAGCACCAGCAGGATGAGACCGCCGCCGATCCGGAGGTCGTTGACCGTGATGCCGAGCGTGTCGAATATCACACGCCCGGCCAGAACGATGACGAGGGCGATCGCGAGCGCGGTTGCGATGGCGCGACGGACGAGGGAGCGCCGATGTTTGACGGTCATCCCTTCCGTCATGCCGATGAATAGCGGCAGCACGCCGATCGCATTCATCGCGACGAAGAGCGACAAAAACGGCTCGACGAAGTCCGTAAGGGCCAGGTCCAGTTCCATGAACGGGAGTGGGGCGCGCCGGGTAATGGGTGGGCGGTGTAACGAGGTTTGGAACGTGCTCACGCACCGATGCATCGGCACTTCGTTCCCGGCGCCGAACGTCCCGGCCGCTAGCCGACTGGAAACTCATTTCCCCCCACGCTGCGGGCACGCTATTACCCGAAAATCGACGGCACGTAGCTTCCCGCATTCTGCAACAGCCCCACCGCCGTGCCGAAGACGAACGTGATTGCCGTCATGTAAAGAAAGGCGATGACGAACGTCAGTCCCAGCGACCGCAACCAGCCGCCGCCGTATGCTCTCTTGAGCGCGGCCACGAGGTACAGAAACAGTCCGCCGTAGATGACCATCCGGGTCGGCGTTAGGATCCACGCGGCGACCTCGGAGAGCTCCAGCGCGAGATCCAGACTCACAAATGCAAACGCGAACGCGTGGAGATGCAGCGAGAAGACGACGTGGTGAGCGTACGGCTCGTGGAGGTAGACAAAACTGAGGATAAGCGCGAAGATCGGGACCAGCAAAAACATCACCTTGGCCGCATTCTGAAGCAGCGTCTTCAGGGCTT
>JAAAOT010000206.1 GCA_009908725.1 Bacteroidota bacterium
GGGTAGACATGGTGCCGAAGGGAGCGGTACGGATAGAAGCGGGGGGGCCGGTTGGAAAGCCGGGCGTCATCGGGGCTTCGCCAATGGCGTGTTGGAGAACGGCGGTCAGGATGTCGGAGCGTGGCGACCGGCCGTTTATTGTTTCTTCATAAATCAGATGAAATGAATCGGTGCCGTCTTCGATCTAACCGGTGAATCCAATGAAGTGAGGGGCATTTCCGAATCGATCATCCATCCAATACGTCGTTCAGCCATGACATCAGCCAGCTTTGTTTCCAGCCCTCAGACCGGAATGCGACGCGTGGTTCGCGTTTTCGCGTTGATCACGGTCGCAGCAATGTTCGTGTGGAGCGCCGGGACGCCGGCCGTTGCGCAGCAGGCAGACATCCCATCCGAAACCGTCGATGCGGCGGTGGAAGCGGCGACGGACGCCGGACTCTCAGACGTAGAGTCGGAGGCGATTCGGTCGATCCTTGAGCAAACCGAGCGGCAGCCTGGGGCGCTGTGGTCCGCCGCGGGCGCCATTCACGACGAGCTGGGCACCACCGGCACGCTAGCGTATGCCCGGGCGCTGCAGACCGACAACCTTGAGGCGCGCACGGACCGGCGATTCGAGCGCCGGCAGGCGAACCGGGGCCGTCGAGGAGACCGCCCCGGCCCCGCCGATCGCCTTTCGCAGGTCGTGGACCTGACGGAAGAGCAACAGTCCCAGATCGACGAGATTCACAGTGCGCACCGCGAGCGGATGCGCGATCGTCGCGCGGAAGATGCCGGGCGGCCGTCCGTGGAGACGCGCGAGGCGATGCGGTCGCTCCGGGCGGAGATGCGAGCCGAGATCCGGTCGGTGCTGACGGACGAACAGATTCAGGAAATCGAAGAACAACGTGCGGCCCGTCGTTCAGGGCAAGAAGTGCGCCGGGAGGAGGCGATGGCGGTGCGAGACGACGTTCTGGGGCTGTCGGCCGAACAGAAGGCTCAGCTCGACACGCTTCGGGCGCGTCATAGAGAGGCCCGACAGGCGGCTCGCGAGGAAGGAGAGCGGGTCCGTCGTCCCATGGCGCGTCGTGCTGCCGGTCGTGCGGAGGTTGCGGCGATCCTGGATGACGACCAGGAGGCTGTGTTCACCCTCTATCACGCCCTCCGAGGGACGATTGGCGTGCAGGCGCTGGGTCGCGGCGACGGGCCGGGTCCGCGCGGTCCCCGAGGTGCAAACGGCCGGTAGACAGTATCAGCCGGACGACGTCATCACAAAGAACCGGAGCGACAGGCCCGGTCGGGTCACGAGGGCGGTGCCCTCATCCCGGCCGGGCATTGCTCTGCCCTGTGGGAACCGGGCTGGCCGTGTGCTTACGATCCGCCCGTTGCCCGGACCTTCTCGTCGTCGATCTGGGAGAACAGGTTGTTGAGCGACTCGGCGAAGGTCGGGTGGCTGAAGACGCCGTCTCGAAGCGCATCGTAGCGCAGATTGCCCATCATGGCGACCTGTAGAAGCGAGGCAATTTCCCCGCCCTCCGGGCCCAGGATCGTGGCGCCGAGGATCTGTCCGGTCTTATTGTCTACGACCGCTTCCATGAATCCCCGGGTTTCGCCGGTCTCGATGGCTCGTGCCACGCGGGACATCGGCATGCGGGCGACTTGCACGTCACGTCCGGACGTGCGGGCCTGGGCGGCAGTCTGCCCGATGCGACCGAGCTGCGGGTCGATGAATACGGTGTAGGGGACGGGGCGATCCTCTGTGGACCGGTCGACGCCGTCGAGCCAGCGGTCGCGCAGGATTCTGTAGTCGTCGTAGGAGATGTGGGTAAACGCGGCGCCTCCCGTCACGTCGCCGATCGCGAACACGCCGTCCGCTGACGTCTCCAGCCGGTTGTTCGTGATGACATGGCCGCGGTCATCCGTGCTGACGCCGGCTGCCTTGAGGCCGAGGTCGTCCGTGTTGGGTCGGCGCCCGGCCGCGACCAGAATATGCGTGCCGCGCAGTCGTCGGGGGCACTTCGGTCCGTCGATGGCCGCGGAAAGCGTGCCGTCGCTGTGTCGGAAAATCGATGTGATGGCGCTTTCGAGGTGGACGTGGATCCCCTCGTCGGTCAGGATGTCCCGGATGGCGTCGCCCGTCTCCGCGTCTTCGCGGCCGAGGAGTTGCTCGCCCCGCTCGATGATCGTGACGTCCGCACCGTAGCGGTGAAACATCTGGCCAAACTCCAGGCCGATGTATCCGCCGCCGAGGACAATCAGGTGATCCGGTACCTCGTCCAGCTCCATGATGGTCGTGGACGTCAGCACCCCGTCCTCCTCGATGCCATCGATGGGCGGAAGAAAGGGGCGGGCGCCGGTGTTGATAACGACCCGATCGCCTTCGAGCGTCCGCACGCTGCCGTCATGAAGCGTCACCTCAACGGTTCGCTCGTCGACGAAAGCGGCATGCCCCTCGACGAGGTCCAGTTTTTCGTGGCTCGTGAGCGAGGAGCGGCTTCCATCCCGAAACATGTCCACGATCTCCTGCTTCCGCTCACGAACGGCCGACTGGTCGACGGACACATCGCCGGTGTTGACCCCGAAGTCGCCGGCCCGCCGCGCCAGATGCGCCACGCGCGCACTGGCCACCATGGTCTTCGTCGGCGTGCAGCCCTCGTTAATGCAGGTCCCGCCGACGTGCTTCCGCTCGACGATCGCAACAGAGTGACCGGCCTCGGCCATCGCGCCCGCAAGCGGCCCGCCGCCCTGGCCGGCACCGATCACAATCAGATCGAAGGATTCAGGGGACGGGTCACTCGTCGAAGAAGCCATCGCGGGATATGTGTTGGCGAAAAACGATCGTAGTCGGAGGTCTGACGCTCCCCCGGTCCGGGGCATTCGTGCAGGTGCCTCCGGTATCGTTTCACCAGAGTGCCAGAACGATGTTCATTGTTTCTGCATGTCCTTGCGGGGTGGATAAGAAAACGCGCTGAGAACGGCCCGAAGATGAAGGAACGCAAGTCCGCGCCGTTCGTGGGTCCAACGGTCCGATTGCTTCCCCTGAATCTACTGCACCTATGCTTTCCGACGACACCCTGCAGGAACTCGAGCGCCATGTGAACGCCTGCGATGACGCGCGCGACCAGCTACAGTCGGCGCTTGACGATGCCGAGGACGTCGGCAGCGACGCACCGGCGGAGAAGAAGACCGCCGCCCTCGAGCCGGTGGCCGAGGCCATCAAACAGTGGCGCAATCACCAGGAAGCGTTCATGGATGCGGTGGAAGCCTCCGAGGCGCCGGACGTCCCGATGGCGGCGCTTTTCCTGAAAAACAACGCCGATGTCGACGCGACCAACGCGCGCCGGGGTCTGCCGGGAGCGCACGTCGAAGGCACCGATCAGC
>JAAAOT010000117.1 GCA_009908725.1 Bacteroidota bacterium
GAAGTCATCGACGACGTCATGACCGTGATGGGCGGCGAAGGCTACATGGAAGAAAACGAACTCGAACGCTCCTGGCGGGACAATCGCATCCACGCGATCGTCGAGGGTTCGAACGAGGTCATGCAGTCCTTCATCTTTGCGTACGGCGGCAAGCAGCTCGCCGAGCAGATGATCTCGATCCAGGATGCGCTGACGTGGGACACCGACGAGTCGATCGGGCAGAACGTCAGCCGTATGTTCAGCGCCGCCACGAATCCGGCCGTCATGAAGAAGGCCGTGCCGCTCGGTGCGCAGCTCTTCCTCGGGTACAAGCCGAGTGCGCCGGACATTCGCAGCATTCACCCGGCGCTTCGTGAGCAGGCAGAGCAGCTCGCCACGCTCGTTCAGAAGCATTCCCACTACGTCAAGCTCGTCAGCAAGTGGGAGCGGGAGGACATCGTCAAGCATCAGGCGCAGCAGGCCCGTGTTGCCGACAACGCGATTTACGTCTTCGCGCTGTCCGCGTCGCTGTCCAAGATGGACGACCAGCTTCGCACGGGCGAATACGGTCCTCGCTTCGAGCGCGACCGCGCTGCCTTTGAGTACCTGTTCGACTGGTTCGACAACAAGATCCACCAGAACTTCGGTGAGATGCGTCGGAACGCGGACGACAAGATGCGCAAGGCCGCGGAAGCCGCCCGTCGCTACAACGACACGCTGCCGAACAAGGACTACTACATCCACGAAGGATCGCCGCTGGGTCGAGGTGCAGGCAAGGACCTGCCGACCGAGCACATCCAGCAGTTCCCGGGGGAGGGTCAGGATCCACGCGAGATCGACCGCTCGCCGGGTGAAACCGCTGAACTCGACGTTGAGGAGCTGGAGGAGAAGGCAGCCTCCGGCGACGGCGCGCCCGAGAAGCCGAAGCCGGCCGCAGAAGATGGGGTCGCGTAAAGCGGCGGCCGTCAGTGTGTGAATGTGTGAACGTATGAACGTGCGAAGGTGTGAACGTATAAAGGCCCTGCGGTGGTGATGCAGGGAATCGCGCCTTTGATCGAACGAAGCGCCCGCTCCCGGGATGGGGGTGGGCGCTTTGTGTTTGGGTACGACGTGACCGATGGCCTCCGCTGAAGACCGATCATGCCGGGGAGATTCGGCATAACGACGCGAGGTGAATGAAGGTGCAAATTTGGGCGTGTCCGGTGTCGCCTGGGTTTATCGCATTACCTAGTAGAGACGTGTTTGGGAGTAATTGCCCACTTACGGGTCTCTCGCTATCTCCGTCATTTTAGACGCAACTTTATGTTACCGACCAATACAGACTCAAGTTCTCAATTCATTCTCAGGAAAAGGGCTCGGCTCATCCCCTTCCTTGCCATGCTCGTGGCCCTGATGACCGCGTGGTCCACCACGTCGACGCCTGTTGTCGCACAGCAGACGTTCCAAGTGGACTCACGGGGCGACGCCGGAGACGCAAACCCTGGTGACGGTTCGTGTGAAACGTCCGGTGGTGTCTGCACATTACGGGCTGCTATTGACGAGGCCAACGCGGACGGCGCCGATGACACCATCGAGTTCGGCAACATTCCGACGACCGGCGGCTTTGCCGTCATCTCGCCGAGTAGTGAGTTTCAAGTGACGGAGGAGGTGACCATCGATGGTACCACTGCACCAAATTGGAGCAGTCCGGGTCCGCCCGTTGTCGTGCTGGACGGTACTGGGATAAGCGGCGATTTCGACGACGGGCTTGACATTCGGACTTCAGGCGCGTCGGGAACGTCGGTTTCAGCGCTTGCTATCATCAATTTTCCCGATGACGGTATCGATATATTTTCTAGTGCAGCAGATGTCACCGTCACGTATTGCTATGTTGGCATTGATGTCGATGGTACAACTGCAGCGGGGAATGGAGACAACGGTTTGGAGATCTCCGCAGATGGCGCCTATATAGGCGCAACGGTCTCGAGTGCTATCGTGGGATTCACAGTAGACGGACGCAATGTCATTTCGGGAAATGCTGGCGACGGTGTCGACGTATTTGCCAGTAACACGACCATCAGCGAGAACTACATCGGGACGAGTGCAGATGGGGATGCCGCAGTAGGCAACGGTGAAAATGGCGTGGAAGTAAGGTCGGGCACTGACAATGATATCGGATTCGTATCGTCTAGCTTTCTTAACACATTCTATCTCGGCAGTGTCATTTCCGGTAACACCGAGAATGGTATATTTCTTTCTGGTGGTACGAGCAGCGTTCTCGGAAACAATGTCGGCACATCGGCTGACGGCCAGAGCGATCTCCCGAACGACACCGGGATTGCCGTTGAGAGCAACGGTAACACGATCGGTCCTGGAAGTGATACGTCGGCGCGCAACGTCATTTCCGGCAATACGTTCAACGGCATCCGTCTGGGGAATGGTGGTTCCAGTACACCTGCCGATGACAACACGATTCTGTACAACCGCATCGGCGTTACCGGTGACGCCTCAGGTACTCTAGGAAACGGTCAGTCGTCTAATGAGGCCGGTGTTCGGATCGATCTGGGCTCGGACAACCTGATCACTGAAAACGTGATTGGTGGTAATACGCGAGGCGTGTTCATCCGCAACGATAACAGCCTTCGCAACTTGGTGCGAAGCAACTACATCGGTACCAACCGGAGCTTCGCCGACCTTGGAAACACCGACGACGGCGTAGTTATCGATGTCGATCCCACCGTCTCTGGCACAAACGGCGACGAAAACGAAGTCGGTGGCCTAAATGCCGGCGATGGCAATGTGATTGGTTTTAACGGTGACGATGGTGTGCAGATTCAGGGGCGATATAACGACGTCTTCCGAAATTATATCGGAACGAATGCCAATGGCGACGACCTTGGAAATGCTGGCGACGGCGTCTTTATTTTAGCTGCAGACGACGTGAACATCGGTCTCGGTGCCGACCGCAGCAACGTCATTGGCAACAACGGCAGCGATGGCATCGAAATTGACGACGCAGATGATGTGATTGTCCAAGGAAACTACATTGGGACAAACGACAGCGGCAACGATATTGGCAACACGGGGGCAGGTGTTCGCATCGATGCCCAGCAACAGGCCAACAATAATGAAATTGGCTACGATGTCGGTGCCGTAATCCCGGACGATCCGTCTCCGGGAAGCGGTAGCGGAAATGCCATCGCCTTTAACAACGATGGCGTAGTGATTATTAGTTTTGCATCGGGAACTCTGGTTTCCAACGTCGTTCGCGGCAACCTCGTATACGAGAATGGCCAATTGGGCATCGACCTCGCGGATGACGGCCAGACGTCAAACGACTTCGGAGACAACGACACCGGGGTCAATAACCTGCAGAACGCGCCCGAGATTGACC
>JAAAOT010000346.1 GCA_009908725.1 Bacteroidota bacterium
TGGTTCGTCAGGACGGCGCGGTGACGGGCATGTGCACTCGGACTCGTCGACGAAACGTGTTCTTCACACTGTTTAATACCGGACCGCGTTCCGATGGCCTCTCGGATTTTTCACTGAGCCTGCGCCGAATCCGGGGAAAATCGTGACGTCCCCGCGTATGCTATGGCACCAACGGAGTGGATTCTGGGCGATGCTCATCGATCTGCCGCCGCTTCGATTCGCCCACACTTGAATTTGACCGACACATCAGATGACCGACGACAGCACATCCACGGATGCGGCCGGGCCGGACCAAACGAGCCCGGAGAGTCCACGGAATCGACTGAATCCCTCGACCAAGCCGATGAGCAACACGTCATCCAAGCTGTTCGTGATCGGGGCGTTTGTGTTCATCTTTGGCCTCGGGACCGTCGGCAGCATCCTTCTCGTGGACGTCGCGGAGACGGCCCTCGATCAGGAGGCGGGGATGCAGGACACGACGCAGACAACCCCACCGGATTCTGTAGCGGCTCCGAGTTCGGGCGAGACAGCCCCGTGAGACGTCGTTGGGATAGACCGCTGCGCATTCGCGCACCGATCCCCCACCCATGAGACTGGCAGCAGAGGTCGGAGACGAAGGAGTCGGTTTGTAGAATGGCCGGTCATGCAAAAAAGGCACACGACGCGTGATTCGCGCCATGTACCTCTTTCTCGTTCCCGAGTACGGCAATTAATCCGCTCTGACCAGACAATCGGCGGTTGCTCTACGCGCCAGGATCGTCGCTGTCTCCACCATTCTTACGGAGACGGGAGACGGCATACCCAGCCCCAGCAAGCGCAAGAAAGCCGAGCCCGCCATCGACTGGAACCTGATCGATGGGAGGAGGCGGAGGGGTGTCATTCGGTGTGTTACCCGGTGGCGGGATCGCCTGCTTCGAGTTTCCGGGCTCCGCCCATGACGGCAATCCGACCGAAGACCCACGCTCCGTCTGCGTTTCCAGCGGAGAATACGGATCCTGCCGATCCTGCTGTGCCTGCACCGGCTGCGCGACTAACAATATCAGCAATAATGCCGCGCTTACAGTCCAGAAAAAACGGTCGTAACGGATGTCCGCCATAGTGGTTGACATATGTCTGAATACGGGGTACTCGGGGCTTATGATGCGTGCGTCGGGCGTAAATGTCAAGGCGCACCTACGATTCATCCAACGATAGTGCCACCTTCTCACCAAACACACCGAATATTTTCAACTTCGGATCGGCCGAAGAGTCCGTCTGTGACGCATGAAGAGGTCAGCCTCTGACATCTTGAGACAACGGATCACCAGATATTGTGTCACGGAATTGTGCGTGTCTCACTTTCTGAAACGGGCTTCACTGCCGTCAACAAGTATGCGGCGATGGTTGGATCGCGCAAGCTCCATTGATCCGTGCCTTGTCATACTGCAAAACAAATGCCAGACATAGGCCGCCATGGGGCGGCTACTGCGGACGGCCCTCCAGCACCTCACAGGATGCCGGAGGACGCGCATGGAGCTTATCGGATATCGAGCAGCAGCGAAAACCGAAGCGTGTTCGCGAGCGGGTTATTCTGCTCCAACGTGTAAATGTAAGACACGTCGATGCCGATGATGTTGTATCGGAAACCCGCTCCAAAATTCAGAAACTCTCGATTTCCGTTTTTCGGGTCTTCGTAGTAGTAACCGGTACGGAGCGCGAAGAGCTGGCTGTACCAGTACTCGAGCCCGACGCCCATCGTCACCTGCTCGGCAACCGAAAGCTCGGTTACATCACCCTGGGCATCTCTCTCCCCCGGCTGAGCAGACCACGAAGAGAAGATCGGCGTGAACCAGGTGTCGGGGTCGGAGCACGTCTCCTGCGTCTCCGGATCCGAGTCGCGCTCGCAGTTCACGTAATCCACGTTCGAGAGCTGCTTGGTGAAGTCGTTCGCGATCGTAAGCGAGTTGTATTCGTCGAAGTCCATCGTCACCGCATACCCGACGCGGAGCATGGTCGGCATGGCCTGCAGATCCCGGTCATACTTCATGCCGCCACCGATGTTGGAGATATTGAGCCCGGTCGAGACCGTAACGTCCGTGCCGCTGACAACGAACGGATCGGTACGATAGAGACCGGCGATATCGAGCGCGGCCGTGCTTGCCTGACCATCAACATCGTCGGTCGATGGCGAAAGCTTCGAGTAAATGAAGCGGAGACCACCGCCCACAGCAATATTATCGTTCAACTGGCGCCCGTACGACAGGCCTGTCGACAACTCAAACGACCGTTCCACATCAAGCGGATCGCCATTCCCGTCCCGAACCTCGATCTCGCCGAGGTTGAGGAAGGTGACGTGACCGCCAAACGTGCCGATGCCGTCAAAGTGTGCTGTTCCGGCGAGGTATTCGAAGTAGAGACCTGCATCAAACTCCGGAAGCCAGCTTGCATGCGTGAATCCGACCTGCATGTCTCGCTGAAAACCGAGACCGGCAGGATTCCAGAACATGGCGTTCGCATTGTCTGCCAGTGCAACACCGGTGTTCCCCATGCCGGCAGCGCGGCTATCGGGTTCAATCCGAAGGAACAGGGCCGTAGATTCCCCGAGTTGTGCATGCGCCGAGGGCGCGAGGCCGCACGTCAGGAGAAGGAGAGCAGCTAGGCTTCCGAGAAGCTTCGACTGCCCGGTTAGAAGGCGTCCGTACATCATGGAGACTGGTGATTCGTTGAGTACATGGGGATCTTGGGACTTCCCGTTCCCAAAACGGCGGCTCTGTGCGATCGCGCCAATGCATCCACTCGATACATTGGACAAAGGTTCATTCGACACAGAAAACGCCGCTGAGTATAAGCGATGCCGGGCGCCGACGGATCAACGAGACAAGTTTTGGTAGACCGCAGTCCCGCATTGCACTACGACGGTTCCCGCAACGGGAAATCAGTAACAATATGTACCCGATAGGCAGACGGCGGAGATGAGATTCATGGCGACGCACATTTATGGTATCCAAAATCCGGGACATGTACAAGCAGAACCCGACGTTTCGGATGAACTGATGGTGATGCCTGATCCAGGCGCGCCGTGCCGGACGTGTCCTGCATCCTGGCGTTCGACGGCGGTGGCGACCAGCGGATGGTGCGACCTATTCCTGCCCGTCCGCTTCCTTGAGCTCCGTCAGATGACGAAGGGCAGCCGCCATTCGGTCGGCAGCTTCCCGGATATCCTCTACCGAGGTTAAAAACGCATCGTCGAGATCCGCATCCCTCCCAATTTCTAGCAAGAACTGAGCATTCCCTGAAATGATGGAAAGTGGATTGTTCAGGTCGTGATACACCTTCGAAAGAGCTTCACGCGCCTCTTCCGGCAGTGGATCCGTCGTGTCCTGTGCGTTCATGGGGGTCGTCGGTGAAATAAGATCAGGGCGGGGCCGTACCGACCCGACGGTCGGTCGGGAGAATTCCGGGCACGGGCGGCCGGAGGCGGAAGTTGCTCGAGTCAATTAGGACAATCGTACATCGAGGGCACCCGACAAGCAGGCCGGGCGTCCCCAGAATAACCTACAGTTCCCGAAGGGGGCGTGGATCGCAGGTTGTGATGCCTCGGTCTGTTTTTTCGAGCGACGCGACTTCTACATCCGGATCGTGTTCAAAGAACAAGTTCCATTCCGCATCGACGGCGCGTTCCAAAAACGTCTGCTTTTCGTCGATCGTGACCAGGGGCCGAACATCATACGCCATCGTCCACGCCGGCGCCAGATGGTGCGACGTCGGTAGCAGATCCGCCGCGTAGACGAGCACACGCGTCCCGTCGGCGATTTTCACCATCTGCTGCGCATGGGTGTGCCCATTCGCCAACATTACCTCCACTCCGGGAAAGAGATGTCCCTCCCCGTCCAGCTTTCGGACCTGCCCACGACGCTCCAAAGGTTCGAAAGTATGCGTACGAAATGACCCACGCTCTTTCGGATTGCTCTCCACAGCCCACCGCCAGTGATCCCTCTGAACGTGGTACGTTGCATTCGGAAAAGACGGCTGCCGCTCGCCGTTCACCTCTCGGGTGGCGCCACCGCAGTGATCAAAATGAAGGTGCGTTAGAATCGCATCGGTCACCTCCTCGCGCTGCACGCCAACGTCGGCCAGGGAACCGTCCAGACTGGAGTGCTCCGTATCAACGGCATAAATGTCCCGATACTTCGTGCCGTCGAACACATCCCCAAGGCCACAGTCGATCAAAACGGTCCGCTCCTCAGACTGGAGAAGCAAACACCGCATGGCAAGGGTGATCCGGTTGTCATCGTCCGGCGGCATCTTACCGGACCAGAGCGGTTTGGGGACGATGCCAAACATGGCGCCACCGTCCAGGCCGAATCGACCGGTTTCGATGGAATGAAGCGTATACGATCCGATCGTGGTCATCTCAACGCTGAAGGATGGGTGCGTACACTGCGGTCGCGCCTAACATCCCAAAACCGGCGATAAAAGCCAAACAGACGCCTACAGCTTTCGGAGCTATTCGCCCGTTTACGCGGGACGATTCTGGGTCTTCATCAACGAGATCTACCCCGGACACCGAGTACTAACCGCCATTGCGCGTGAAGATCACACCTGCTCCGGCGGAAAGTCCTTAAAGTGACCGTTGGACCGAATCTTCCGCCTCAGGTCCTCTTTCTGTTCCACGCGTGGGATCAGCGTTTCGAAGTGCTGGATCAGGTACCGGATGCGATCGGACTCGTCGCGAATTTCCAGGACCTCCTGCTTCTGATCGTTGCTCAACCCTGCATTCTGCGCAAGCACGAAGCTCAGGTCACGGACATCTACATAAAGATCCGGTCGTACGGTCCGCCCGGCGAGTTCAAGCAGCTTCATGTGCTGCGTGATGACACGCTCCCGGAGATTGGACTCGACCGGTTGACGCTCAATATCGAAGATGTCGACATCGGCCGTCATGTAGCTCTTGCGCTCGTGAACGGCATTGAGCCCGAAGCGCTCCTCTCCTCGCACGATGATATCCATGCGACCGTCATCGTATCGATTGACCACGCGCTCGATGCGGGCGGTGGTACCCATATTTGCCAGACGACCGTCGTCGACGCGGACGATCCCAAAAGGTACGTCATGCTCGAGGCAGTACGCAGTCAGGTCCTTGTAACGCTCCTCAAAGATATGCAGTGGTAGCTGCTCGTTCGGATACAGAACGAGGCCGAGAGGAAAGAGGGGCAGGGACTCAAACGTTGCCATGAGACGCGATCTGTATACTTCTACTGGGGCTGTAGACAACCAGCGATCGCGAATCGGTGTTTCAGACCGACCACCTCGTTACCCTTGCCCCGATGCGCGCTCTGACGTGGGTTTGCTGGCCGCAACCTGCTCTCCCCTCCTGCGATACAGCACCACCCCGCCAGCAGCGGCAACCGCCCCGATTCCGGCCGCCAGAAGCGGGCGAAGCAACAGGGCTGCCCCGATCGCGAACATGAGTCCGTACAGCACGAGCACGGCCGCTGCCACACGGATCAGGCTGTCGCGGAGCGACTGAATGGGGGCTAGCCCGGTCTCGGCACGCTGGACCTGCCAGCCGGGCCCGCCGGGACGAACCATCTTGTAAAAGCGACGCAGCGTTTCCGGCGTCTCCGGCGCAGTGGCGTACATGACGGGGACCCATATGAGGGTTGTGATGACGGTGATCATCATCAATCGGAGGCCGAAGTCTGCAACCAGAATGGGCACTTCGACAGGAACCCCCAATCCGACGAGACTGATCGAAGCCGGGCCCATCGAGGTCAGCACACCGACCGCCATCCCGGCGGCCATTGCAGCCAATTCGGCCCATGCGTTCACCCGCCACCAGAACCACCGGAGGATCAGCACAACGCCCGGCCCGGTCCCGACAGCGATCACGAGCTGGAAGATCCACTGGACGCTCTCAGCATAAAACGCGGCGGCCGCACCGAGGACGGTGATCAGCACGGAGGCCACGCGACCGAATGCCACCAGTTCAGCCTGCGTCGCATCGGGCCGAAGAAATCGGCAGTAGATGTCGTTCGTCAAATAGGAGGCTCCCCAGTTGATCTGTGTGGACACCGTGCTCATGAATGCGGCCACCAGCGAGGCGACGACAACCCCGAGAAGTCCGGTGGGCAAGAAATCCAGCATGAGGCGCGGGTACGCCAGCTCCGGATCCTGCATGTCCGGGTACAGAACGACGGCGGCCAGCGCGACCAGGACCCAGGGCCAGGTGCGCACCACGTAGTGCATGATGTTGAAAAACCAGGCGGCTTTTTCGGCGCTCGCCTCGTCCTGCGACGCTGCCAGCCGCTGGATAAACTCACCGCCCCCGTCGCTCCGGCGAAACGTCCACCATTGAACAAAGACGTGCGCGACAAAGGAGGTTGCGCTAATTCCGGCGAATGCGCTCCATCCGATCCCCCACCAGCCGGTCGCGCCCGGTTCAAAAGTCAGCGGCGTAAAAGCAAGTACGTCGAAATCGGTAAACGCCTGCGCCTTCGTGACCAGCCCGCTCAGGCCGCCAACCTCCGGACTTCCGATGGCAAAGATGGCCACGACGATGGCGCCGAAAAGCGCAAGGAAGAACTGGAAGAAGTCCGTAGCGACCACTCCCCAGAGGCCGGACAGGCCTGCATACAGGAGCACGAGAAGCGAAACGCCGACGATGCTCAACAGCTTCGGGTCCGCTCCGAGCACAAGCTGCCCCTCCTGAAATCCAACGCTCTGCCAGATTTCAAGACCGCCCACCACTTTCACGGCCGCCAGCATCCCGAGCCCAATGCCGATGCAGTTGATCGGGATAGCGAACAGAAAGGCTTTCACCCCGCGCAAGATGGCCGCCGACCGGCCGCCATAGCGGATTTCCGTCAGCTCGGCGTCGGTCACGATCTCACTTCGACGCCACAATCGCGCAAAAACGTAAATCAGCACGACGTGGCCTGTGCCGAAGGCCCACCACTCCCAGTTACCGGCAATACCCCGGCTCCCGACGACCCCGGCCACATAGAGCGGCGTATCGATCGAAAACGTGGTTGCCGCCATGGACGTCCCCGCCAGCCACCAGGGCAGCGATCGCCCGGACACGAAGAAGTCCTCGATGGAGCCGGAGGCACGTCGCGACAGGTAGGCACCCAACCCGAGCGCACCGAGCATGTACGCGACCACGATAATCCAGTCGATCGTCTGCATGTAGGAAGCGGCAAAACCAGATCAATGCGATCAAGAACACTGCAGGGCGCCATGTTGGTATCAGCCGACGCGTGCCGGCGTCGTTATTTACGGCAGCAAACGCCGATCCGCGACCGACCGCGCCATGGAACCGTGCTACGTCTTTGCACCGTGCGACACGCGAACATCGCCATACGAACACACGAATGCCAGCGGGCTCGATAAACGGGCGCCGCTGGCATCGTGAAAGGCTGGCTGCGTATGGATGGAACCGTGCCGACCACGTCACATGGGAGTCGCCTCACACGGTAGCGCGAGAGCGAGGCGCCACCGGATTGGGATCATGCGATGGCGTCGGATGATTGGCAGCGGCGGCGAGGCGCTCGGCAGTCTCCCGTTCCGCTTCCGTCCCGTACTTGTGAATGAAGTATTCAAGGTACGAGGATGCGACGTCGGACTCCTCCTCGCTTGCGCAGAGATAATAATTCTGCTTATAGGGTTTGTCCCACTGACTCGGGAAGAACAGCTCGCGGCACTGCGCCTTCGTCAGGCCCAGAGCGTCGGCTGCTTCGTCCCACACGCCACCTCCGGTGTGGAAACCGCCGACTTCAAGCAGTTCGCGCTCATCCATGCGATCGCTTTGGAGCAGAACGTGGCCGGCGATGCAGCACTTGAAGCCGTCTGGGTGCGCGTCGTCGTCAATGACGGCCTCGGCGTTACGGGCAAATGCCCACTGCGCCGCAGAAAAACGACGCGGGTAGAAGACGATCGCCTGCCGTACGTTTTCCAGAAGTTCGACGTTCATAAGATTCGCGTCAAATGGGTGGATCGAGGTTGGGACCGTGCGGGCGCGCCGGATATACATACTTCCTTACCGTGCTGTAACGGGATGGGTTCACGCGTTCTGTCCGTCACCATCGGGTATTGGCACTATTTCACGCCCTCGCTCATCGACAACATGCGTTCAATCGGCTTCAGTGCGTCCTGACGGAGCGACTCCTCCATCGTGATCTCCGGCGCCTCGTGCTTCAGGCACAGATACAGCTTCTCGATGGTATTGAGGCGCATGTGCGGGCACTGACTGCAGTTGCAACCGCTCTCGGGAGGGGCCGGGATGAGCGTGTTGCCGGGCTCGTCCTTCTCCATCTGATGAAGGATGCCTTCCTCCGTGGCCACGATGAACTTGGCCGGACCGTTGGACTTGGCGTGGCGGCGGATCTGGCTTGTTGACCCGACGAAGTCGGCGTGGCGCAGCACGGCGTCGCGGCATTCCGGGTGGGCAAGGGTGGTAGCATCCGGGTGCTGGGCCTGCAACCGAAGGAGTTTCTTCTCGCTGAACGTCTCATGCACGATGCAGACGCCATCCCACAGGACCATGTCCCGACCCGTTTCCTTGATCAGGTACTCGCCCAGGTTTCGATCGGGGGCGAAAATGATCGGCTCATCGTCGGGCAACTGATTGATGATGTGCGCCGCGCTCGACGACGTACAGATGATGTCGGAAAGCGCCTTTACAGCTGCCGAACTGTTGACGTACGTGATGACCGTATGGTCGGGATACTGCTCACAGAACGCTTTGAAAGCATCCGGCGGACACGTGTCGGCAAGCGAACATCCCGCGTTCAGGTCGGGAAGAATGACCTTCTTCTCCGGATTCAGGATCTTGGCCGACTCCGCCATAAAATGGACACCGGCGAAGACGATGATTTCGGCATCGGTTTCGGATGCTTCGCGGGCGAGTCCGAGTGAGTCGCCGATGTAGTCCGCGATGTCCTGAATGGCCGCCTCCTGGTAGTAGTGCGCGAGGAGGATCGCGTTCTTCTCGGATTTCAGCCGTTCGATCTCGTCGAACAGGTCCAGCGTGGGGTCGATGTCTTCGTCGACGAAACCGACCGAGGGGTCCAGCACGGCAACTTCTGTCATGAAATCGGGTGCAGCATGGTGAGGGGCGCGCAGCGGCAGACCCGAGGGTCGAACGCTGCGTGAAACGAGGCGTTGTGCGCGGTACAAAGTCCTGTATCGCACATGAATCCGTTCGCGGAAACGGCGCGAATGTTCCCCGCTACGGGTGCGAGCCTTGCAACGGATCGGCCCGGTCATCGGTGTTGGAGGAGCCGGGCATCAGCGGCATGCCGTCCTCAAGGTCGACGTCGTGCAGAATGCCATGCTCGAGCTTCAGCACGCGGTCGGCGATGCTGGCGAGACCGGGGTTATGCGTGACCAACACAAACGTCTGGTTCATGGTCTCGCTCAGGCGCTGGATCTCGCGGTGGAGCGGCTCTGCGGTCTGGGCGTCCAGATTCCCCGTTGGCTCGTCCATGAGAACGAGTGCCGGCTCGTTCATCAGAGCACGTGCGACGGCCACTCGCTGCTTCTCCCCACCCGACAATGCATTCGGGCGATGCGTGGCGCGACCGGACAGGCCCAGCAGGTCGAGCAGTTCGCGTGCCCGGGGCTCTGCCTCTTCCATCCCATGGTGCTGAATCAGGGCCGGCATGGCCACATTCTCCAGTGCCGTAAACTCGGGGAGAAGATGGTGAAACTGGAAAACAAACCCGATCGACCGATTTCGAAACGCCGCCAGTTCGTCGTCTGACGCGGTAGACAGATCGCGATCCTTGAAGGTGACGGTCCCGGCCGTGGGGCGTTCGAGCGCCCCAAGAATGTGGAGAAGGGTAGACTTGCCCGTCCCGCTCTCCCCCATGACGGCGACGATTTCCCCCGCGCGGATCTCAAGATCCACGCCCCTCAACACGTGCAGCGGCGTCTCGCCTCCCGTGTCGTATTCTTTGGTCACTCCGGCTGCACGCAGCAGAGACTCGGACATGTAGACAGCGTCTCTCCAAATAGGTCGATGAACCCCGGCCCGCCTCCACCACGGTGGAGCGTCTGGACGGGGAAGCGCACGAGTCGGCGACAATTCAGTCCTCGCGCTCGATGTTAAACTTGTTCAGCTTGTTATACAGGTGCGACCGCTGAATATTTATTGCCTCGGCGGTCTGCGTCACGTTCCAGTCGAACTCGTGTAGCTTGTACTCGAGAAACCGTTTCTCAAACGCGTCACGAGCTTCCGTCCAGTCTTCGTACTGGTGCAGCAGGTCGGACGACCCGGCACTCGCCTCCGCGCCTGGAGTAACGAACCGCTCCACGTCGGCTTTCTCGATCCGGTCACCGTCCGCCAGAATGAGAACGCGCTCGATCACGTTGTGGAGTTCACGCACGTTCCCGCGCCAGTCGTACTTTTTCAGGTGGTCGAGGGCGTCGTCCGAAAACTCGCGGTTCGGGAGCGCATTCCGCGACGCTACGCGACCGGCGATGTGCTGCGTGATCGGGGGAATATCTTCGCGTCGGTCTCGAAGCGGCGGCACGTTGATAAGGATTACGCCGATCCGGTGGTAGAGGTCTTCGCGAAATGTCCCCTCTTCGATTTCGTCCAACAGATCCTTGTTGGTGGCCGCCACCACGCGAACATCCACCTCGATGGATCGGTCCCCGCCCACCCGCTGAATCCGGCTTTCCTGGAGGACCCGCAAGACCTTCGCCTGCGCGGACAGACTCATGTCGCCGATTTCGTCGAGAAACAGGGTGCCCTCGTTCGCCTGTTCAAATTTCCCGATGCGCTGCTGCGTCGCTCCGGTAAACGCTCCCTTTTCGTGGCCGAAGAGCTCGCTCTCGATCAGTTCGCTGGGAATGGCCGCGCAGTTGACTTCGACCATCGGCCCGCCGGCTCGCGGGCTTTCGTGGTGGATCCACTTCGCGACGAGTTCTTTCCCCGTCCCATTTTCCCCCGTAATCAGGACCCGCGCCTCGGTGGGCGCCACCCGGTCGATGGTTTCCTTGATTTCCGTGATCGCCGGGCTCTCGCCGATGATCGGCGTCAGGTCGCCGGTGCTGTGCTCGGATATCGCCTGCCGCATCCGACGGTTCTGCGTCTCGAGCTGGCCGTGGTCCAGCGCGTTCCGCACCGTCACCAGCATCCGGTTCAGGTCCGGCGGCTTCTCAATGAAGTCGAACGCCCCGAGTTTTGTCGCTTCCACGGCGGTCTCGATGTTGCCGTGGCCGCTGATCATCACGACAGGCACCTCGGCGGATTCGTCGGCGCACGTCTTCAGGACCTCCATGCCGTCCATGCCCGGCATCTTGATGTCGAGAAGCACCATGTCGAGTGACGATGACCGGATGATCTCGAGCGCCTCCTCCCCGTCTTCCGCCTCTTCAACGTCGTAGTCTTCGTACTCGAGGATTTCCCGGACCGTCCGGCGAATGCTCGGCTCGTCGTCTACGATTAAGATGGTTGGCATCGCAGGCGTGGAGATCTGATCACGGGAGAGGTTCGAACAGGCACGGACGGCATCTCAGCAGCTGCCGCAACCACAAACACCGCCGCCCTGCCGACAAGATCCGGCGGTGGAGCGACGGTGCGTCCTGATTTCGTGGGCGTTGGAATGCAGCCGGCGTTCGTCAGGACGAGGCAGCGCGCTTGGCCTCCAGGCGGGCAAGAAACACGTCCGCATCTGCAGCAGCGGGGGACTCCGGGTACTCGTCTGCGACCTGGCGATAGAGTTCTTCTGCGCGGGAGAGGTTGCCGGCCCCCTCGAAGGCTCGAGCCGCATCAATCAGGTATACCGGCGTTCTCGTTTCACTTTCGTACGCGTCGGCCGCTTCCAGGTACAGTTCAGCCGCACGCTCGTACGATCCGCGGGACTCGAAAATTGTTGCCTCGGCCGCGTAGGTGCTTGCGCCGATGAAGTTCGACTCTTTGTCCAACGACTTATACATCCGCAGCGCCTCGTCGTACTGCCCGAGGTTGAAGTACGCATTGCCCGCGTAGAAGGCCGCCAGATTTCCGGGGGACGTACCGCCGTACTGGTCAGCGATGTCGAGCAGCCCGAGTCGGGCGTCCGCCTGTCCCGGCTGCGTCGATCGCGGGTCGGTCGGGTCGAGACGCTCGACGCCGTCGAGAGCCCTCTGGTAATCGCCCGCCTCGTACACCGGCATGATCCGGCCGAGGTGCTCAGCGGCGACACCCGACTGTTGCTCCATGTATACGAAATATCCGCCCGCACCGAGGGCGAGGAGCACGAGAACGGCGATAGCACCGTAGACGGTCGTTTTGTTGTCCTGGTAGTACATGACCGCGCGAGCCGTCACATCGAGCAGTGCGTTACCGCTCGATTTGGAAGAAGTGGACGACGGTTGCGGTGTCTGAACGGATGACATGAGCAGTACGTACGGTCGAGAGATTACGGTCGGGGTCCGAGCAGGTGCACTTCGTCGGCCAGGAGCGCCGGAAAGTGCACAGCGGGCACGGTGTTCTACCTGATCCAGAGCGGCTGTTGTACGCAGGGACCCGGGATCGTTTCCGTTCCTTCACGCTCTTCGGCGCGGGCAGGACCTTTTGCATGTGATTTTTACGCAGAGGTCTCCCGTCAAGCGGCCTCTCCGTTCCCCCACCGTGCGTGGAGGTCCCAGACTGCATGAGAATGAGCCGAAGAAGACGACCGGACCATCGGAAAAGCGCTTCCGCGCCTTGTTCGTGTCCTTCCCGCCTCGTTATTTACAGACGCTTTTCGCGTAGCCAGCCGTATCTGCGACTCGAATGCGGCACATGCACTCCGTTCGTCCATATATCGGGCGCATGCAGATAACCGATTGGCTCGCGGTATTCGCCCACACGGCGGAGCCGGCCGCTGGGAATGATGTTCGAAATCCGTCCTCGGCGATGGCCAACGAAGTCAGCAACGATGTGTGTAACTTTCGCCGGCGCCGGGACCCGCGTTCTCGGCGCCAGATCCGGCAGCCCCGCACACAGGATGCGGATTCCCCCTCACCCATCGACCACGGGCTGCCGGGATCACGGTCCGCGCGTTTAAACGGACCGCCCAACCCCGAACCACGCGACGTGCAGGACTGAAGAGCACGCGACGGACCCGTGCCTGGCGCACGATCCGTCGTGCACGATACCATCTGATCATCCAACTCGAATCGAACTCGCTCTATGTCTATCAAACTCGGCATCAACGGATTCGGGCGCATCGGTCGCCTTGTCTTTCGCTCTATCCTGGAGCGGGACGATCACGACTTCGACATCGTGGGCGTCAACGACCTAACCGACGCCAACACCCTGGCCACGCTGTTTAAATATGACTCCGTCCACGGCCAATTCCCCGGTACCGTGGAATTGGACGGAAACACTCTGGTCGTCAATGGCGACCGCTTCCCGGTGATGCAGGAGAAGGATCCGTCGAACCTGCCTTGGGATGAGCTCGGATGCGACGTGGTCGTCGAATCGACCGGCTTCTTCCGGACCCGCGATGGCGCCGCCAAGCACATCCAGGCCGGCGCAGACAAGGTCGTGATCAGTGCTCCGGCAAAGAGCGACGTCGACGCGACGATCGTTCTCGGCGTAAACGAAGGCGATCTGACCGGCGATGAGGAAGTTATCTCCAATGCAAGCTGCACGACCAACTGCCTGGCCCCGATGGTCAAGGTGCTGGACGACAGCTTCGGCCTCAAGAGCGGCCTGATGACGACGGTCCACGCCTACACGTCCTCGCAGAACATCGTGGACGGCCCGCACAAGGACCTGCGCCGCGCCCGCACGGCGGCCGAATCCATCATCCCCACGACGACCGGCGCAGCCAAAGCCGTCGGCCTCGTGCTGCCGCACCTTGACGGCAAGCTGGACGGAATGGCCATGCGCGTCCCCGTACCGAATGGCTCCATCGTCGACCTCACGGCCAACCTCGAGCAGGACGTCTCAATCGACGACGTGAATGCCGCCTATCAGGAGGCCGCATCCGGCGCTATGGAGGGCGTGCTCCAGTACAGCGAAGAGCCGCTTGTATCCCGCGATATCATTCACAATCCGCACTCGTGCATCTTCGACGCGCCGTCGACCATGGCCGCCGGGTCGATGGTCAAGATCGTCGGCTGGTACGATAACGAGTGGGGATACTCGAACCGCACCGTTGACGTCGTCGAACGCCTCATGAAGGCAGCGGCAACGGCGTAACGTTCCGACGGGCCGGGACCCTCGCGTCTCGGCCCGTTTTCCTGTTCTGTGCATGCCGGCCGCGGCGTCTCTCGAACGCAGTTTCGCGAGCGGACGCCGACCCGCATGCTTTTTTCCGCCAGGCCGAACTCTCTCTACGCATGAAAAAGCTGACGCTTGACGACATCGACGTCCGGGGAAAACGCGTGCTCGTTCGCGTGGACTTTAACGTTCCGCTGTCAAACGACACCGGTAGCCCCTCCGTCGCTGACGATACCCGGATCCGGGCGGCTCTGCCCACCATCCGCCATATCCTCGATCACGGTGGACGGGCCATCCTCATCAGTCATCTCGGGCGCCCGGGCGGACAACCGAATCCGGACCTGAGCCTGGCCTGCGTAGCCGACCACCTCGGCACGCTCATCGAAGAACGCGTCCGCTTCTCCAGCAATACGGTCGGAGATACCGTTCGCGAGGTGATCGACGGCATGGGCGACGGTAGCGTGATCCTGCTGGAAAACACCCGGTTCGAGGCCGGGGAGAAGGCGAACGATCCCGAGTTTGCCGAAGCACTCGCCGAACTCGCGGACGTGTACGTAAACGATGCCTTCGGCGCGGCACACCGGGCGCACGCATCGACGGCCGGCGTCGCAGAACACGTCGATCTCTGCGCGATGGGACGGTTGATGGAGAAAGAGATAGAGGCCCTGACGCGCGTTCGAGATCACCCGGATCCCCCGACCGTCGCGATCCTCGGCGGGGCCAAGGTTTCGGACAAGATCGGGACCGTCCGCCGGCTAATGGATTCATACCAGAACATCCTGATCGGCGGGGCGATGAGTTATACCTTCCTTAAAGCCCTCGGCCACGACGTGGGCGACTCCCGGGTGGAGGACGATCGCCTGGACACCGCTGAAGAACTGTACGAGTCTGCAGACGGATCGATCGTGCTCCCGAGCGACCATGTGGTCGCCGCCGAGCTTGATGCGGACGCGGAATCCAAGGTGGTCCACGGCGACATCGAGAATGGTTTCATGGGGCTCGACATCGGCCCGGACACGGTCGAAACGTACCGCGAGACCATCATGAATGCCGATACGATCGTCTGGAACGGCCCGATGGGGGTGTTCGAGATGGACGCGTTTGCGGAAGGCACAATGGAAATCGCAGAAGCTGTCGCGGAGGCCACGGATAACGGTGCCTTTTCTGTCGTCGGTGGCGGCGACTCGGTTTCTGCCCTCGTTAAGTCCGGCTACACGGAGCGCATCAGTCACGTCTCCACCGGCGGCGGCGCCATGCTGACATTTCTCGAGGGCGCAGAATTGCCGGGCATTGACGCGCTGACCGACGCATAACGTGACGTCTGGCGAGTCAAGAATCGACTGTCCGATAAAGCGCGTCTCCCCCTGTTTCGGGAGGCGCGCTTTTTTGCTGAACGACAGAAGTCGACGGGACAGCGGGCCATCGCAGCCGCGACGCTTCCGGGCTCGCTTGACCGAACGAATCTGCCACCCATCTCTGTAACGCTCGTCCCGGCCGTACCGTGTCGTGGGTGGCGTGTGCCGAACCGCATCCCCGCCCATCAGTTGACGTCCCGCTTTCGTTGCGCGGGCCTCCCTCCACCGCAAAGCTCCCTTCCTAACCATTCATAGCCGTTCTATGCCGCCTGTCATTTCGATCGCTTCGCTGGAAAAGACCTATCAGAGCGGCATTATTCGACCGAAGCGGGTCCGCGCCCTCGACGGCGTCTCCATGGACGTTCCCTCCGGTTCGGTCTTCGGGCTTCTTGGGCCCAACGGCGCGGGAAAGACGACGATGGTTAAGATCCTGCTCGGTGTCGCACGGGCAACGGGCGGGGAGGCACGCCTCTTCGGCCACGCACCGGGCGACCCGGACGCGAGGAAGCGAGTCGGATACCTTCCGGAGAAGCACGAATTTCCGGATTTCCTGACCGCACCGCAAATGCTCGAAATCTACGGCCAGATGGCGGGCGTATCTGACACCGACCGCTCCCGCCGCATCCCGCAACTGCTCGACCGTGTCGGTCTGTCGCACGCGACCGACCAGAAGCTTAGCGGTTTCTCGAAGGGAATGCTTCAGCGCGCCGGGCTGGCACAGGCCCTTCTGAACGAGCCGGACCTGCTCATCCTGGACGAACCGACCGACGGGGTGGACCCGGTCGGGCGACGGGAGATTCGGGATATCCTCGTCGAACTGAAAGAGGAAGGAAAAACGGTGCTCATCAACTCCCATCTGCTATCCGAGGTGGAAAAAGTGTGCACCGAGATCGCCATCTTAAACGACGGCACGCTCGTTCGAACGGGCAGCATCGAGAGCCTGACCGCGGCCGATCAAACCTACACGCTTAGCTGCACGCCGATCCCGGACGACACGCTCGCTGCGCTCAAAGATATTCTCGAGCCCGTCGACGCCTCCACAACACAGGACGGCAAAAGGACAACCGAGTCTGCCAGCGCCCCCGGCCTCCGGCGGTATCGGGTTCGACCGGACGATCGAGCCGGGCTGAACGCCGTCATCGACCGGCTCCGACGCGACGGCGTCGAGATCGACGAAATCACCCCGGTTCGGCAGACGCTCGAAGACTACTTCATCGACGTCGTAAACCCCCGGGACACCGTACCCGCCTGACGGACGCCCCCCTTTCCCCGCCGCCCTTTTTCGCCCGACCCAACCTCCGACCTGTGCTCCCCTTCCTCGGCATGCTCCAGCTCACCGTGCGCGAACTACGCGCGAAGAAAGTGATCTGGGGACTCTTTCTGATCAGCTCGCTCGTCCTCCTGATCGTCACCTTCGCGCTGAATCTCGACGTGGTCGACGGCACACTGGCCAGTGCCCGCATCTTCGGGGCGGAAGCAACCGGCGGCATCGACCTCGAAAACCTCGTCTTCGCCGTTCAAAGCATCGTGGCCGGCGCGGCGTACTGGCTCGGCATCTTGCTGGCTCTGTTCGCCTCTGGACCGATTTTCACCACGCTCCTCACGAAGGGGCACATCGACCTGCTTCTCTCCAAGCCGATCAGTCGGACGCGGCTCCTGACCGGCCACGTCGGCGGCGTCTGGCTCACAATGCTCGGACTATGCGTGTACCTGCTCGGCGGCATCTGGCTTATCATGTCGCTGAAAGCAGAGGTGTGGAATGCCCGGTTTCTGCTTTCCATCCCGATTGTTCTATCGATGTTCGGTGTGATGTACGGCGTGATCGTCGCAATCGGAAGCTTCACGCGAAGCACGGCGCTATCCCTCATCGTCACCTATGGCTTGATCGTCGCTTCCCTCGGGCTCGCGGCGGTGACACAGATCACCGAACAGCTCGGATTCGTCAGCAAAGCGGTCTTTCTGACGCTCTACCACACGCTTCCGAACTTCACCGAGGTCACAACCATCGTGTCGAAGCTCTCACAGGGCGAGCCGGTATCCGACTGGTATCCCTTCCTGTCCTCCATCCTCTTCGGAGCCGCCTGTTATCTTATCGGCGGCATCAAATTCTATCGGCGCGACTTTTAACATACCTCTCCCGACCGGCTTCTGGATATCGCCGTCGCTCACGACGGTGGCTCGCCCCGGTCCTCTCCCGCGTGCTGCGTAACACTCGATCTGCCGCAAACGTGATGCAGGACGACAACGGGCAAGACAAATCTCCGCCCTGGATGCCATCACCGCTCCCTTCCCTGACGACCCGTCGCCATACGATGACGCGATCCGACCGCTACTTCCGTTTCCCTCTCTCGCTTTTGGTGGTGCCGCTGCTGGCTCTCCTGCTTCTGGTCACGGGATGCGGAAGGGACGATGCGCCCCCCCTCACGGACGCCACCGAACAGGCGACGAGCCTCCTCCCAGCGTCCAGCGACATGGTCGCGATGGTGGACGTGGTGCATGCGCGGGATCATTCCCCCGCCGCGCAGGCCGTCTTTGACAACCTGCTGCCGGACCTCGAACAGTCTCCGGAAGCCCGGGCGCACCTGGATGCCATGAACATCGACCTCGAAGAGGATGTGACGCGCGTCTACGCCGGCGGAGCCCTGGCCGCCGAACCGCGCAAACCGCTGTTTCTCGTCTACGGCTCGTTCGACACCGAGGCCATCAACGACCACCTTCGCGCGGAGACCGGAACGGATTCGCTTCGGAGCCGGATGATCGAGCTGAACGGTCGCCCGGCGATTGCGATGAACGACCGAGACCGGTCGTTTGCGGCCGCCGTGGCGAATGAATCGCTTATTGTTAT
>JAAAOT010000181.1 GCA_009908725.1 Bacteroidota bacterium
CGTTTGGGTCCGGCGGCACGGTCGTTGGAGGCAATAGAGTTGACCGAGAGGCGGCGATGACGCGTCGCCGGATGGGCAGTGAGGATGCCGACCCGGCGCGCAGCCGCGGAAAGCGGAGACTCAACCTTCATCGAGCGGGTCCACCACGGATCCATTCGAGGCGCCGGGCGGCGCGGTTGGGGCTCCGTTTTCGTTTGCGCAAACCGTCGTTTCGGCCGTTGCTGACGGACGCGTCCAGAGTGGGGAAAAGAAAGCGGGGCGACGTCCGAAGACGCCGCCCCGCTCATTGCCCGCCGGGTTCGGGGGCAACTGCCTCGGAAGATCGACTAGAAGTCCATGTCGAAGTCGCCCATGCCGCCACCGTCGTTCTTGTTTTTCGACGGGATACGGGCGACGATCGACTCCGTGGTCAGAAGGAGGCCGGCAATCGACGCTGCGTTCTCCAGCGCGGACCGCGTGACCTTCGTCGGGTCAATCACGCCCTCCGAAAGGAGGTTTCCGTACGTGTCGGTGCGCGCGTTGAAGCCGTAATCGTCCGTCCCGTTGAGTACGTTCTGGACGACGATGGAGCCTTCAAAGCCGGCATTTTCCGCGATCTGGCGGAGCGGGGCTTCGAGTGCTCGGCGGACGATGTCGACGCCCGTCCGCTGGTCGTCATTTTCGACGTCCAGGTCATCCAGAGCACCGAGCGAACGCAGGTAGGCAATGCCGCCACCGGCCAGCACGCCTTCCTCGACGGCAGCCCGGGTGGCGTGGAGCGCATCTTCTACACGAGCCTTCGTCTCTTTCATCTCCGGCTCGGTCGCCGCGCCGATCTTCAGGACGGCAACGCCTCCGGAGAGCTTGGCAAGACGCTCCTGTAGCTTTTCGCGGTCGTAGTCCGAGGTGGACGCCTCGATCTGCTGCTTGAGCTGGTTGATGCGGCCCGTGATCTGCTCCTGCTCTCCGGCACCGTCCACGAGGGTGGTATTGTCCTTCGTGATGACGATCCGCTTGGCCGAGCCGAGGTATCCGAGCGTGGCATTCTCCAGTCGGTACCCCTTCTCTTCCGAGATGACCGTTCCACCGGTCAGGACGGCGATGTCCTCGAGCATGGCCTTGCGGCGATCGCCGAAGCCGGGCGCCTTCACCGCAGCCACCTTGAGCGTACCGCGCAGCCGGTTGACGACCAGCGTGGCGAGCGCTTCGCCCTCGATGTTCTCGGCAATGATAAGGAGTGGCTGGTCGGACTGGGCGACTTTCTCCAGGATCGGAAGGAGGTCTTTCATCGCAGAGATCTTCTTCTCCACGATCAGGATGGCGGCATCCTCGAGGATGACTTCCATGTCCTCCGAGTTCGTCACGAAATACGGAGAAAGATAGCCGCGGTCGAACTGCATGCCTTCCACGAACTTCAGGTGCGTCTCGAGGCCTTTCGCCTCTTCCACGGTGATCACGCCGTCCTTTCCGACCCGGTCGAAAGCGTCGGCAATCAGGTCGCCGATCTCAACGTCGTTGTTGGCCGAGATCATCGCCACCTGCGCGATTTCGTTCTTGCCGGAGATGTCGCGCGAGTGGGCGTGCAGGTCAGCGACGATGGCCCGGACGGCAGCGTCAATGCCCCGCTTCAGTTCCATCGGGTTCGCGCCGGCCGTGACATTCTTCAGGCCGGTGTTGATGATTGCCTGCGCGAGAACGGTTGCCGTGGTCGTTCCGTCGCCGGCCACGTCGGAGGTCTTGGAGGCTACCTCCTTCACCATCTGCGCACCGATGTTCTCGATGCGATGGTCCAGTTCGATCTCCTTGGCCACGGTCACGCCATCTTTCGTGATCGTGGGTGAGCCGAACGACTTTTCAAGGATCACATTCCGGCCTTTGGGGCCGAGCGTTACTTTTACCGCATTGGCGAGCGTGTCGACGCCCCGTTTGAGGGCTTCACGCCCCGGTGCATCGAACAGAATCTGCTTCGACATGGGATCAGGCTGTCAGGTTAAATGAGTAGGTCGCTCCGGGAGCGGCCCCGGAATAGAGAGGAGATGGCCCGATGGGCGGGCGACGCGAGCGGATTAGTCGTCGATGCGACCGAGCAGATCCGATTCGCGCATGATCAGAATGTCTTCGCCGTCGAGCGTGATTTCGGTACCGGCGTACGAACCGTACAGTACGTCGTCCCCTTCCTTCACGTCCATGGCGATCTGGTGACCGTTCTCAAAACGTCCGGGGCCTACCGCGAGGACGGTTCCGCGCTTCGGCTTTTCCTTGGCGGTGTCGGGGATGAAGAGACCGCCCGATGTTTTTTTGTCGGCCGGAGCGGGGCGAACAGCCACGCGGTCAGATAGAGGTTTGAACGTTGCCATTCTTCGATTCGCTCATTGATGAAACCACAGGGAAAAGGTCAGGCAACGGCCGGAGCCCGTCCGTCACCGTTGCAATTCGGCGCCCAGACAAACGGCGTACCCAACCGATCCAGGGGCGTCGACTCCCCGATATTTCTTCACAAAACATAGAAAAACCGTTTCATCCGCCGGGAGAGGCGGACGAAACGGCAGAATCGGCAGTCGGTGTGGCAGTCCCGGACAGGCCGCCCTCTGCCAGATGTGGCAGCGCGAGGACGATCGCGAGATCGTGCGACGGCGGTCAGGCGAGCGCGCCTCCGTCGGGGTCGTCGCCCAGGAAATCCGGCAAGTCCGGGTGATCGTCATCGTAGCCACCCGGCTCGTCCCCGGGGCCGTCGTCCGGCGCGTCGGGGGGGAGGGGATTCCCCTGGTCGTCGAATCCCGGCTCGTCGCCAGCCGCCCCGTCGCCCCGAGCACCATCGGAGTCGTTTACCTCTTCAATCTCTTCGGGCGAGTCGACCATGTCCGAATCGGCTGGGTCCCGCGCGGGTTCGTCGGAGTGGCCGTTTTGAACAGCGCAGTCGGGCGGTGCCGGCTCTTTTTTGTAGACATCGACGACCGTCGTGCCGTCGCGAAAGTTGATAGCCAGTACCGCCTCTTTCTCGGGGTCGTAGGTATCGATCAAGTGGCGCACGATCTCCAGCTGCGTCCCCATCGTCTCCTCCTTCGATGCTTTGAAGGTGAGGTAATTCAGCGGAAGCTTGCGTCCCCGCTCTCCGTCCGCGTTCGAACGAAAAACGACTGCCCCGCGGCCCCGCTCGTTGTACATGCGCCAGGCATGACGAGCGGCCAGGTTCCAGTGACGCTCGGCGAATCGGTTGAGGAGTTCACCGGGGTTGGGCGGCACAGCGGAAGAGGACATATACGGGGGCGGGTCGGTCTATCGATCGGTCGTCTTGCACGCACGCGGATACGGTACAGGGACCGGGACGTACAAGCGTTGTAACGCTGGGAACTTCGGCTGTACGCACCGATGCAGATACCGACCGTTCCCGGTTCCAACTATACTTGTCTCGTTTTTCCCCGTGCAAACAAGCCCCCTATCGGCGTTCCGTCTCGTTGCGTTGCGTCGTGGTATTGATCGATGCGCCCGTTTGACGTCGCTCGTGAAGCGTGCGCCGCTCCGACTCCGCACGGTCAGCCTGCTCATTCTGTTGCTGCTCGTTTTCACGGTTGAACCCACGGTCGCCCGGGAAACGTCTCCCACCGCCCGCGACACGGTCGATGCCATTGAGGGAGATACCTTGTCGCAAGCGCAGCATCCAAATGCGGTACCGTACCGGTCGAGTCGAAGCATATGGGCCCATGCGCTGGCGGTACCGGCGTACCTCGTCTACGGCGTGACGCGGCCCATCGGATGGGGCGTGAAGTATCTGGAGCGGGAATACCCGGCTCTGTTCGAGCCCCGTGCCCCGGTGCAAGGCGTGCTGCCGCTCGTCGAACTTGGCGGGCCGGTAGGTGTGCAGGGCGGCCTCGCCGTGTTTGACCATGACCTGTGGGGCCTCGGCCACGATGCCCGTCTGTCGTTTATCTACGGGTCGCGCAGCCGCTATGAGGTGGACCTCGATTATCGATTTGGTCCCGTCTTCGGTCCGCACACGGCGCTCACGGTGAACGCCACGTTTTTGACCAATCCAGAGCGGCGATATTTTCTCCGCGGCAACCTGGCCGATCGCCGGGACGAAACGAGATACTTCACCCGGCAATTATCCGGCCGTGCAACCCTCACGTTGCAACCCTTCGAGCGGTTTGGTGGCAACGTCGAGGTGGAGGCTTCCCGGATCTTCAACAAGCGGGCGGACGGAAATCTGGGGGATCGCCTGCCGGTGTCGCTTCCAGGCGTCGACCGCGCAACTGCCCTGCTGACGGCCCGCACCGGGTGGACGTTCGATCGTACCGGGCGCGAGCAGCAGCGCGTGGTACGTGGAATGCGCGTTCGCCTCGAAGGAGAGGCGACCGAAGACCTGAGTCGCGGTACCTTCCGGTACGTCGGCTATGCGGCGGAAATCCAGCAGTATCTACCGCTCCCGTTCCTTCCACCGACGCGCCGTCTTGCCCTCAGGGTGCGGATGGAAAAAGTGGAGCCCGCGCGGGGCGGCGCGGCGGTCCCGTTCTTTCGCCTGCCGGGTATCGGCGGGCAGACCACGGTTCGTAGCCTGGTCTTCGAGCGATACGTCGAGGAAGGTGCCCTCGTGGCCAATGCGGAGTACCAGTATCCCATCTGGAACCGGATGGATGCCGTGGCCTTCGTCGACGCCGGTCAGGTCTTCAACGAATTCGAAGGCATAGGGGTCGACCGATTCCACTACAGCTACGGGGGTGGTGTCCGCGTAATCCGTGGAGGACGTCTCGCGTTTCGTTTTGAGGTCGCCACCGGGGAGGAGGGCCTTCGAACGATTCTGACGGTCAATCAAATGTTTTGAGTACCTCGTCCCTCCCCGTTCCGGGGTGGCGAGAATTGCCGCGCTCTGATTTTCCTTTCACTTGCAGCTCCCTTTATGGCTTCCTCGCTTCTTCGCCGCCTGCCGGTCGGGCCGGGCCGCTGGCTTCTCGTGCTGGTCCTCGTTGCGGCGACCGCGAGCGGCTGCGGCTCGTCGCGACCGTACACGCTCGGCCCGGTCAAGACGGAAGACCCCGATCGCCGGCCGATTCCTGAACCCCGGGAGATCGAACAGAACTTCTACTGGGATCGCGTCGATCTGACGCTCTTCCATCAGGTCAAGAAACCGCTCAACCTGGCGTGGACGGGGCGGAAAATTGGCGCGCTCGCCGGCGTCACGGATGGAGGCACGGAAGCAGTGAATGTCAATGTTTTCGACGAGCCTCCCCGCTCCAGTTGGTGGGAGCCACGTCACTACTACCGGCCCATGCGTCCGGACGAACTCACGGTCGGACCGAACACGGACGGTCGCCCCGATGCCGGTCCCGACACGACGGGGACGTGGACCATCTGGCGCGGAAAATCCGTCGGTGCGGCGTCCGGTTTTTTCATCGAGGACGCGCGAGGCGTCCGCTACCTGCTCAAGTTCGACAAGCCGGCCTACCCGGAGCTGGCCTCTTCCGCCGAGGTGATTGCGACCAAGATCTTCCATGCGGCCGGCTACCACGTTCCGGAAAACACGATCGCTCACTTCCACCCGGATCAAATCGAGATCGGAGAGGAAGCGACGGTCCGTGACGGAAACGACCGCAGACCGATGCGCCCGGATGACGTCCAGTCCGTGCTCGAGGGCCAGCCGCGTCGCGCGGATGGGAAGATCCGCGTGATGGCTAGTCGTTTCGTCGACGGGCAGGTGCTGGGACCGTGGAATTTTCGGGGCCGGCGGGATGACGATCCGAACGACCGGGTTCGGCACGAGGATCGTCGCGAGCTTCGCGGCCTGCGGGTGCTCAGCGCCTGGCTCAACGATACGGATCGACGGGCAGCAAACACGCTGGCCGTTTACACAGACGAGCAATACATCAAGCACTACGTTCAGGATATGAGCTCCACGCTCGGAGCGAACACCGGGGCGCCGCATCGCCCGATCCACGGTCAGGCGTACATGATTGATCATCGCCTCATTCCGCTTGCCCTCGTCAGCGGAGGATTGTTTCCGTTCTGGTGGTGGGATAAGGACGGCACGGCGCAGTATCCGTCCGTGGGGTACTGGCGGTCCGACGTATTTAAACCGGGCCGGTGGGTGCCCACGTATCCGAATCCTGCGTTCGAGAAACTCACGCGCCGCGATGCCTTCTGGGGCGCGAAGCAGGTAATGGCCTTCAGCGACGCGGATCTCGATGCGGTCGTCGATGCGGCGGAGATGTCTAATCCGGAGGCGGAAGACTACCTGCTCCGCATCCTGGCCGAACGTCGCGACATGACGGGCCGGTACTGGTTTCACCGTGTGGCTCCGCTTGACCGGTTCCGGCTCTCCCTGACAACGGCAGAGGGGCCGATCCTTCGGTTCAGCGACCTGTCCGTCGACGGCGGTCTGCACGAATCGGCTGGCACAACGTACCGGTACCGCGTCCGGTACCGCGACCGTGTGATCGCGCAGGGGGAGGCGACGGAGCCGGTCGTTCCTCTGTGGGCTGATAGCCGATCGATGGCGGACTGGCTGGACGACCGGGGGGCGGACGACCCGAACCGGCGCGTTGTCAAGGTCGAGATTCAACCGCTCTATCCGTGCGACAGCCAGCGGCCGCCGCCCGTCCACGTCTACGTTTACCTGCCCACGTCTCCTGCGGCCCCACCGAACGTCCGGTCTGTGTTTGACCGTGCAGACATCAATTCGAACGCAGCCCGGGTGGTCGGCATCGAGCGGCAGTAGCGACCGTCCCCGCCGCGAGACCGTTTCGTCACGCACGAGGGAAACCTTTTCCTGCAGCGGTCTCGTTGGATTGCCTTCAAGCAGCGTCTTCTTCGTACCGGCTCGACTCCCGCTCGCACCATGGCACGCCTTCTCGCATCATTACTGGGCCTCCAGAAGGGTGAGAGGGAAATGGCGCTGCTCATGGCCGCCTATCACTTTCTGCTGCTGATCATCCTGTACCTGCTGAAGCCGGTTCGGGACAGCCTGTTCCTGGCGGGGCGCGGACCGGAAGAATTGCCTTACGTGTTCATTCTGACGACCGTGCTTGTCGTGCCGGTTGTCATTCTCCATACGCGGGTCGGGCAGGCCATGCGGATCGGCCGTCTGGTGGACGGAGTCACGGTGTTTTTAGCGGCCAACCTGGTCGGACTGTACTGGCTGTTGACGACCGATGCCTCCTGGGTTCCGTATCTTCTGTACGCGTGGGTTAGCATTTTCAGTCTGCTCATCACATCGCAGTTCTGGCTGCTCGCAAACGCCATTTTCGGTGCCTCCCAGGCGAAGCGGGTCTTCACGGTTCTCAGCGCAGGTGCTATACTCGGTGCCGTCGCCGGCGGGGAGATGACGGGTCTGCTGGTCAATGTCGCGGAGATCCACAGCCGCACGTTGCTGTTCGTCGCCGCCTTCCTGCTGGTCGGATCGGTTGTGCTGAGTCGGTGGATTCGGGCACGCCACCGCCATCGCGGGGGGACGGTCGACGGCGGCACGGATCCTTCGTCCACCACCGCCTTTGACGACGGGACGGATGAACCGACGCGGGCCGTTGCCGCCACGGACGGCGAGCCGGACCCGGAGAAGGCGACGCACACAGCCGAAGAGCATGAAGCATCGACACAGATGGCAGCGCGTCCCTCCGGCAGCTGGGAAGCCTGGAGCATCATCCGCAACTCGCGGCACCTGCGGCTCATCGTCGGGGTGATCGCGATTATGGTGGTGACCTCCACGTTCGTCGACTTTCAGTTTAAGACCGTGGCCGCGCAGGCGTTTGTCGCCGAGGATGCCCTGACATCCTTCATGGGCCGGTTCTACGGCCGGGTGAGCCTGGTCGCGCTGGTCGTTCAGTTTCTCATCGCGCCCCGGCTCATCCGGGTCCTTGGCATCGGGGGCGCGCTCTCGGTTCTTCCGCTCGCGCTCGCGGGCGGCACCATCGCGATGGTGCTCGTTCCGGGGCTCGTGGCCGGCGTAGCGCTTCGAGGCGCTGACCAGACGCTCAAGCATAGCATCGACAAGACCGGTCGTGAGCTGCTGTTCGTCCCGGTGTCGCTGCAGAAAAAGAAAAAGGTGAAGGTATTCGTCGATCTGTTCGTTGATCAGGGCGCGCAGGGAGTGGCCGGTGCACTCCTGCTGCTCTTCACCGCCGTCCTCGGCTTTTCGACCGCCGACCTCGGGGGCGTGGTTGCCCTGCTTATCATGGGCTGGGGCACCATCGCCTATCTGGCGCGGAGATCCTACGTGGATGAGTTTCGGAAGCGCCTTCGTCGTCAGGAGGAAAACGATTCATCCGACGAGGCGGAAACGCGGGTCTCGGAAACGCTCGACGAATTGCTTGAGTCGCTCTGCAGCCGAAGTGAGCGAGAAACGCGTGCGGCGCTGACGCAGCTGGAAGAAGGGGAGGAGACGGTCCCGGTCGACGCCCTTGTATGCCTCCTGGATCACTACTCCGCCGAGGTCCGGGCCCACGCCATTCGTGTTCTCCGCGTACGTACCGTCGAGGGACTTGGCGCTGAGATCGTGGAGGCGTTGACGGACCCGGACCCGGATGTTCAACTTGAAGCAGCGCGGTACCTGTATTGCCAGAGCGGGGAGCGGATTGAGCGGCTGAAGGAGGCACTCGCACACGACGACGTACGCATCCGAGCAGCAGCCGTCGGCCTGATCGCGGAGGAAGGGAGTCCGGAAACGTATCGCTTGATCACCGAGGCAACCCTCCGGCACCTGATGGATGTGCCAGGAGCAGCCGGGGAGGATGCCCGGACCCACGTCGCCCGCATTCTGGGCGTCATCGACCGTCCGTATCGCATCGAAATGTTGCACGCGCTTCTGTTCGACTCATCGGACCAGGTCATCGAAGGCGCGATTCAGGCGGCCGGGCGGAGTGGGGAGCGGGCGTTCGTTCATCCTCTCCTCGTCCGACTGAAGCAGGACCGGTTTGAAGAAGCGGCCCGGGAGGCGCTTGCGAATTTCGGTGACCGAATTCTCGGCACGCTGTACGACGTGATGGTCGACGCCCGGGTCAGCATGGACGTTCGCGTTCAGGTGCCCCGGATCCTGACCGACCTGCAGAACGACCTGGCGATGACGGTACTGGTGGCCGCGCTGCCCGACGTTCCCGTGCCGGTTCAGCACGCCATCGTGCGTGCGCTGAGCCGCCTTCACGCATCGGGGTACGAGTCGTTTTCGACGGAAGACATCGCACAGGCGGTGCGGCGCGAAATCGAGCGATATGCTGCATTCGGGCAGATCCTGCACCTGCTTCAGCGCAGGAACCGGGATGCGCTCGGTGCGGTGGATCGATCGGACATACGGGAAGCGCGGAAGCGCAGTCTGGAACGGACTTTCCGACTCCTCGGGTTGCAATACGACCAGCGGGACGTCTACGATGCCTACATCGGGCTCACGAGCGACGATCGGACGCTCCGATCCAGCGCAATCGAGTTCGTCGACAATCTCGTGGACTATTCGACGAGCCGAATTTTGCTACCGCTGCTGGACGACCCGTCCGGAGCGAAGGCAGTCGAATACGGCGAAAAACACTTCGACCTGAGGATTAAGACACCCTCGGATGCCCGGGACTACCTGTCGAGCGTGGACGATCCGCGCCTCGACCCGGAGGCGGCGGAGGATCGGCCCGACGCGTCCGCTATGCCCGCGTTCGCACAGGGAGACGGCGCGTCGACGGGCGCGACCGTTGCAGGGGACGGATCGCTGAATATCGAGAAAGGGGATGAACTTCCCGATGCGCCCTGAGGGGCACCGCAGGCAAAACCGTACGCTGGACGACGCGCGGAATCGCTGCGTCTTACCGCGTTGCGTCCATGAGGCTCGGTTTGGGCACACATTGGTTGAGACATTCCTTCGCCGTTCGTCTCCCCGTTTGAGGGGCGGAGCATGGAGATTTTTGCACGCGTTCGCCCGGAATATTGACCGAATCGGATGCCATGTTGTATACTACAGTATCCGTCTAAAAGAAGAACCGATGGGAACGACATTATCTGTTCGTCCGCTCCCACGTGCCACTCGCACGCAGCAGGACCTCGACTGCGCGTGTGAAGGACGCCCGCCCGGCGCAGGTATGCTGCCGGAGCCTCGTCAACCTTCTTTCGCAACGGATGGGACAAACGACGCCAGTAGCCCCACTCGTTTCCGTGTTGATTTATGTCAGTATCAACGTACCGTCCGCCACGTCCGATCAAGGAAGTCCGGGAGGAGACCCGCGAATGGTTAAATCACGTCTGTCAGGAGCAGTTTGGAGGAAATGTCCGGAAGATGGCCACGTCTCTCGGCTATGACGACGCCGGTCGCAGCAAGCTCGATCGCATCCTGAAAGGGAAGACCGTCAAGATCGATGCGGCGCTTCTCGACGATTTGAAGTCATATCTGAAAAACCAGGGGGTGACGTTCCTGGAGCCTGCCGTCACTGAAGAATCCGCCGGATACACGCTTCGGGACGTATCCCTGGAATACTGCAGCTTCGAGGTGACGAGACGAAACGGTCAGTACGTCGCAGAGCGCATGGAGAAGGGCCGATATCACGTCGATCCGGCCGAAGTGAACAATGCGGACGTTGATCGGGAAGAGCTGTTCGTGATTCCCGTCGTTGGAGACTCAATGGATCCTGAATTCCGCTCCGGGGACCGGCTCATCATTCAGCCCGTGTCGACGCCCGATCACCAGTTGATTCCGAGCGATGGGGTCTACCTTTACCGGCTGGAGGAGAGCATTCAGGTGAAGCGCCTGATGCGCCAGCCCAAGCGCACAGTGAGGGTCGTGTCCGCGAACGAGAAGTACGAGACCTACGATTTCTTTGTGGACGACGATGATCTGGATATCGAAATCATCGGTCGGGTATGGGCCCGTTTGAAGCGGTACTAGCCTCGCCAGGAGAGCCCGTCGGTTGCAGTGCGGATCCATCTGTGTCCGGAGACGCCGGCTCGGATCGGTGAATCGCATACTTCCGGTGCACGAGGATGCACGGCAGTATGAGAATGCACAGCCGTGCGGGGTGCATTACGCGTCTCGGATGGAGGCGGTCAGCTCGGCCAGGGCGTCCTCCCGGCGCTGCTGCGACCGTTCTGCCTCGTGCAAGGTGGGCGGTGCGACCCGATCTTCGCACTGCGCCGGGGATAACGGGCACCGTTCACAGGTCAGGTTCACGTCCAGGCGCGGGATGGTATCGTCGTTCCAGAACTGGACGTGACGCTTGAAGTCGTCGTTGATCAGGAAGCCCAGAGAGACGCACGAATTGGTCGTCGGCTGAAGGGCGAGGGGGCGCGCCGAGGACAAGACAAAAAAGTCCGCGTCGTCATTCAGGTAGTGCGACCGCTGCGCCCGGATGCGAGGCGGGGCCGTGGGCTGACGGCTCGTCGCGCCATTGTGCTGCTCGTCGGACAATCGCTTGAGCAAACGCATTGCCGGCCAGCGCCGGCAGTAATGCTCTCGGAGGCCGATGCCGTGTGGGACCGGCACCTGAGACATGTTGAGGAGCTTCGTGAGCTGGAAGTCGGACGAGCCGGCTTCGTGATGGAAGCGCATGAAGAAGATGTCGTCCAGGCCGAAGAAGTGCGGGACGACCTCCGTCAGGCGGTAGTAGAACATCTCCGGCGTGGCATCGAAGCGCGCCATGCATTCGCGCAGCGCGTCGCCGTCCCAGCGAGGCTGCGAGAAGATCCGTCGGAGATGGTCCAGCAGCGGGTCGCGGTCGATAAGGAGCGCGCCGGCAAAGTAGGACGCCCGGAAGTTGTTGAGAACCTGCTCGTAGCTTTCAACTTTCAGCCACGACGACGTCCGCGCGCGTTCGTCTACGTCCATCAGGCAGTAGCCGATCTCCCGGGCGTAAATAAAGGCCCGTTGTATGTCCATCAGATCCCCGTTTAGAAGCAGCGTCGGGGACGTACCGTCCACGTACACGGACCGAAAACCCGACAACTCGGGATGGTCCGGGAGGGTGTCGAGATCCACGCTGTAGTCGTATTCGTCCACGAGCACGGCGTAGAGTGCCTCGTGAGGGATCGACGTGCCGGCGCCCCATTCTTTCCGACGCCGGTAGACCTGAGCCATCTCCTCGAGCTCCTCGAAGTAGTTGCCGTGGAGCTGCTGGTAGGACCGAAGTGCGGCGAAAAGAAAGTGCTCCACCTGCATGTCGTAGGTGCGCCCGATCTCCAGAAAGGTCCGTATAAGGGCACCGGCGCGGGAAGGACGGTCCGATACCAGGGCGAAAACGTCCTGTGGTTCCAGGCCGAACACCTCGAAGGGGAATTCCTGGATGAAGGTCGAGGAAAAGACCTCCTTGATCGGATCGAGTTCGTCCGTCACCGACATCGACACCAGGTCGTCGTACGCAACACCGAGGGCGTTCGCCAGGTCGATGATCTTGTCTGGCTTCGGGTACTTTTTGCCCTTCTCGATTTCGCTGAGGTAAGAGATGCTGAGACCGGAGCGCTCGGCTACATCCTTGAGCGAGGCCCCCCGTTCCTGCCGAAGCGTTCGAAGCTTCAAGCCGAGGATGAATCGAAGGTTTTCACTGCTAACAGCCATGCGCGGGTGGGGCGTGGGGAGCGATCGTGACGGGGATGCAAGGGAGCCGCGATGAGGCGGTATCGATGGATGACGCCGGTGGAGCAGGAAACGCATGCGGCGCATCGGACGGAAGCCGACGCTGAAGGGCGGCCCGGGGAAATGACCGTCGTGATACAGCGCCTTTCACACCGACCGTTGCGAAAATCGTTCGCTCACAGCGAAAGTATATAAAGCGAACGTGAAGAAAGCAACGAATTGAACGAATTTCCTTTGCCAGCGAAATTTCGCTTGACAGAGATCGTGTGAACCTGTATTGTTTGAACCGCGTGAGGACACGTACATGCTGAAGCGGGTCAAACGGTCTCACGTGCCGCAGACCGGAATGGAAGCGGTTCCAACCTTGCGGGGCCGCTCCCGGTCGATGACGTTCCGTCTCCACGATCTTCGACCTCGGCGACACGCCATTTTGGAGACGCCCGTTTTTTTCCGCCCGTATTCTCTTTTACCCCAGGTTACGACATGGCACTCTCAACGCCCGACGCCGCGGCATACACCTCCAGCGTTGAATGGACGACCGTCACGGACGGCGTGGACATCAACGCGAACGCCTGGACGGACGAGGCCCGCGAGCTTTTCCCCGACGAACTCCTGT
Organism: Bacteroidota bacterium; assembly: GCA_009908725.1. Lineage (GTDB taxonomy): Bacteria > Bacteroidota > Rhodothermia > Rhodothermales > Salinibacteraceae > Longibacter. The sequence continues at coordinate 13,119 of JAAAOT010000181.1, forward strand.
CGATCATTGCGTCGATTCACCGGTCGATGGAACCGGAGCGCCAGGATCTGCTGGAGGCGCGAGCAGACCGACAGGCCGCGTTCGATGCGGGTGAATGTCCCGAGTTTCTCCCCGACGACGAACACCCGGAGGCGAGAGGCGACTGGCAGGTCGCGCCGCTCCCGGAGGATCTGCTTCAGCGGCGTGTTGAGATCACGGGGCCGGTCAACAACGCGAAAATGGTCATTAACATGCTCAGTCGGAACGACGACGGAGAGATGGCCGACGCAGCGATGCTGGACTTCGAGGACTCGATGAAGCCGGCGTGGGATAATGTTTTGGCCGGCCTGCGAAACGTGAAAGAGGCAGCCGACGGCACGCTGACCTATTCGCGGCCGGCCGGGAAGGGTCGTCCGGCGAAGGACTACAGCCTTGACCCGGATGACATGCCGCTGCTGATGGTCCGCATTCGCGGTCTGCACCTCGACGAATCGAACGTGCGCGTTGACGGGACTCCCGTCTCAGGCGCATTGCTGGATCTAGCGGCGGTGGCCTACCACACGGCCCAGACGCTGATCGATCAGGGTAAAACGCCGAAATACTACGTTCCGAAAGTCGAGCACTACCTCGAGGCACGCTGGTTCAACCGGCTTTTCGAAGTCGTACAGGATGCACTTGACATCCCGCACAAGACGTTCAAGGCGACGTTTTTGATCGAAACGCTGACCGCCGCCTTTCAGATGGAAGAGATTCTGTACGAGTACCGCGATCACGCAGCCGGTCTCAACGGGGGACGATGGGACAAGATTTTCAGCGACATCAAAGTACTGAAGGAGCACGATGACCGTGTCCTCGCGGACCGCAACTGGATCAACATCCAGCGGCCGTGGATGGAGATGTACGTGAAACAACTCATCCGCGTGTGCCACAAGCACAACGCGTTCGGGATGGGCGGAATGGCTCCGCAGACGCCAGGCAAAACGGAAGAGCTTCGCGAAAAGCAGGTTGCCGGCGTTGTCGCGGACAAAGAATTCGAGGCGTCGATTGGCCACGACGGGTGCTGGGTCTCCCACCCGTATTTCATCGGTCCGGCGATGCGGCCGTTTAAGGAAACGCTCGACGCGGACGACAAGCAGAATCAGCGCGATGTGATTCCCGATATCCCGGCCCAGCCGGACCTGCTCCCGAAAGGCGGCGTCGGCCCGAAGACGCTCGACGGCATCCGGGTCAACGTGCGCGTCTCCATCGGCTACATGAAAGGCTGGAACTCCGACATTGGCGCCGTGGCCTGGGATAACCGGATGGAGGATCTCGCGACGTTCGAGATCTCGCGTGCTCAGATCTGGCAGTGGCTCCGTCACGGCGTCACGCTGGACGACGGCACCGCCGTCACGAAGGACCTGATCGCCCGCGTTTTCGACGAGGAACTGGAAAAGATCGAGGAGGAGGCGCGAGAGTTTTTCGCCTCCTACGGCGAGGAGGCCGTCAAGACGCACGTGGAGCGGTTCCGCAAAGCGGCAGACGACGCAGAACGCATCTTCACGGAGGACGAGATGCGACCCTTCCTCGCCTGCGAGTCCGAACTTTACGGCGTGGATGACCACAAGCAATTCCTGCTGAAGCACTCCGGCTGCTGATCGTTGATCGGCCGCCACCCCAGCGTCCCACAGCGTCCGGACCGAGGCGGTGTGGGACCTATCCGAGCAGCTCGGTCCCAACCATAACGACAGGGCATACGATGGACGTAAAACCGAACGGCACCCCAACCACGGAAGAACAAATCGCTGATCTTGAAGCCACGTGGGCCGAAGACCCGCGGTGGCAGGGAATCGAGCGTCCGTATTCAGCCGCCGATGTGGTCCGCCTGCGCGGGTCTTTCCAGGTCAAACATACGCTTGCAGAAATGGGAGCCGCACGGCTCTGGCACCTTCTGCACGACGAGGACTACGTAAACGCACTGGGCGCGTTGACGGGCAATCAGGCCATGCAGCAGGTGAAGGCCGGACTGAAGGCCATTTATCTGAGCGGCTGGCAGGTCGCGGCAGACGCCAACCTGAGCCGGCAGATGTATCCGGACCAGAGTCTGTACGCATCGAATAGCGTTCCGGACGTCATTCGCCGCATCAATAACACGCTCAAGCGCGCCGACGAACTCCACCATGCGGAGGGCGACGCCTCCGTGTACTGGATGGCGCCGATCGTGGCAGACGCAGAAGCAGGACACGGCGGCGTCCTCCACGCCTTCGAACTGATGAAGTCGATGATCGACGCGGGGGCAGCCGGCGTTCACTTCGAAGATCAGCTTGCGGCAGAGAAGAAGTGCGGCCACCTGGGCGGGAAGGTGCTGGTGCCGACGCAGCAGTTCGAGCAGGTTCTGATTGCCGCACGACTGGCCGCGGACGTGATGGGCGTGCCGACTCTCGTGATTGCGAGAACCGATGCGGACAGCGCACAGCTCCTGACGAGCGACGTCGACCCCCGCGACCGGCCGTTCATCAAAGATGAAGAGCGGACGAGCGAGGGATTCTACCGCGTCAATGCCGGCCTCGAGCTCGCCATCAATCGGAGCCTCAGCTACGCCCCGTACGCGGACCTGCTCTGGTTCGAGACGTCGACGCCCAACCTTCAAGAGGCGCGGGCGTTCGCGGAGGCGATCCACGAGGAATATCCGGACAAGATGCTCGCGTACAACTGCTCACCGTCCTTCAACTGGCGCGCGCATCTGAACGATGATGAGATCGCAGCTTTCCAGCGCGAGATTGGGGCAATGGGGTACAAGTTCCAGTTCGTCACGCTCGCCGGATTCCATGCGCTGAACTTCAGCATGTTCAACCTCGCAGAGGGCTACCGCGATCGCGGCATGGCGGCCTACTCCGAATTGCAGCAGGCCGAGTTCGACGCCGAAGAGCGCGGCTATACCGCGACGAAGCACCAGCGGGAAGTCGGCACGGGGTACTTCGACGAGGTGAAGAACGTGATCACGGACGGTACCGCGTCGACGGGGGCCATGGAAGGCTCGACGGAGTCTGCTCAATTCGCGTGACCAGTTCGAGCGGAGCGTCCAAGGATTTTTGGATGCCGCGTTTGTACAGCAAGAAAGGGGCGTTCGGGTGCATCCCGGCGCCCCTTTTGCTATGGTGTTCATTCGTACGGTCCGGGGCGCGGGCGTGCGTCTGTTACCTTCGCTTCGGCAGGAGCGGCTCTTTCCGTTAGTACAATCAGGCGTTCATTCGTCCCGCTTGACGTGTCCGAGCGCGAAATTGCCGCAACGCCGTCTCCGCCTCGAAGAAGCTACAGGTCCATGCTGGCATCCACTCGTTTTGCCTGGCTCGTTGTTGCCGTTGGTCTGCTCTGGTGCGCCGATCCACTGATCAGTGCCGCACAGGGGCGGGGCCCGACGTCCGGTCGCCCGGGAGCGACCGAATGGTGGGCGCCACGACCATACGCACAGGAGGGGTATGCTCCGCGTCGGGCCGTCCGCAAGGATGCACCCCCGTTTTGCCGAAACCGCCAGGGCCACCCCGTCCACGGCTGGCGCTGGTGCATTGAGAAAGGCTTCGTTCGCCCGGAGGCACGGCACGCGTGGCGCCCGTACCGGCCGAGCCAGATCGTCGTCGTGAATCGCCGTCCGCGTCAGGTCGTGCGTTCACGCGTCGTTTTCCGCGCCGATGTGATGATCGATTTGCTCGGGCGCGATCTCTACAGAAACGTGCGCGGCTGGGGAGAGCGATCCGGCTTTCGCGGCGACCCGGTTGCACGTTGGGTACCGTTTGGCGCGCGTGGGTGGGTGCTCCAGGTGAGTCAGGACGGATTTCCCCTGGCGGAAATGATCGACCGCAACGGCGATCGGCGGATCGATGACGTCTGGGTCTATGAGCCGGAGCGACTGCATCGGGACCAGTATCGGGCCCCGCAATACGATGACGATCGAGACGACGACGACCGCTATGACGACGGCGGGCGATGACAGGAGACGGATGCGCTGCCCTCACGGAAGCTCGACAGCCGTTAGTGGAGAAGATCCGCCAGCAGGATGAGCGGGATACCGAACGAGCCGAGGAGAAGGGCCGTCAGGCACCATGCGGCGTAGGGCGTCAGTCGGCCGCGCCACCAGAGCGTCCAGCGTAACTGAAGCATGGGCCAGTTGGCGACGTGGCAGAAGAGAAACAGAAGCGCGAAAAGAATTGCCTCGCCCTCCGCCGAGACAGCAAAAATCTTGATGATCGGCACACTGATGATGAATAGGCCGATGAACCCGGCGGAGAGCATCAACGGACCGATGTGATCTTGAAACAGGTCGCCGGCACTGATGGGAGTGGGCATGCGTCAACGGGAGATAACGGTAGGACCGGAGCGCCGGATCACAGAAACAAGGAATAATGCATACGCTGCAGGGCGGGTACAGGTTGCTCAGGAGGCCGAGCCCTGTTGAAGCCGTATGGAGAGCGTTTCAATCTGGTTCACGGCTTGATCCGCACCTGACGTCGGTCCATATTGTATTGCCGTCGTCACCGGATTGCTCCGGGTCGGCGTGCCCCCACCACCCGTTTCATCTCCTGCTTCGTCCTGTGACTTCCGTACTCAAACGTTCGTTTGCAACGCACCAGCCGTATACCACCCTTCTTCTTGCCGTTTTCCTGGGCCTTTTAGCCGGGTGTTCGGGAACGCCGGAGACTCGGGACTACGACACTCGATCTGACGTGTCGGCAGAAGTGGAGCGCCTCGAGGATGAAAACGAAGCTCTGCGGCAGGACTTGATCGACGCCCGGCGACGGGCGAATTCCGGTGTAATGCGCCGGGGCGAAACAGTCGAAGTCCTTTCGACGGACCTCTACTTCGAGAGTGGAAGTGCCCAGTTGACATCGGAAGGCGTCGAAAAGCTGAAAAGCGTGGCCGGCACGCTCAAACGAGAGTTTCCGGATCGGATCGTACGTGTGGAGGGCTATACCGACGATCAGCCGATCGGTGACAAACTCAAATCGAAGTTCCCGAGCAACTGGGAGTTATCGACCGGCCGGGCCGCTGCTGTCGTACGCCATCTTCAGTGGACCCACGACATTTCGCCAAAACGATTCGAGGTCGTCGGGTTTGGGCCGTACCAGCCCATCGCCACGAATGAAACCGCCGATGGTCGACGCGAGAACCGCCGCGTGCGAATCGCGGTCCTTCCCGGCAGCGAACCCGACGCGATCGGCTCCGACCGGTCGATGGACCG
>JAAAOT010000362.1 GCA_009908725.1 Bacteroidota bacterium
CCTCCGGAGAACGGACGGCAACTGACCCACTGATCGCCGGTCGTCGTTCAACGCTGGCCGGTGCATGCCCCAGCGGGTCGACGACGAGCCTTTGCGTGTAGAGCAAACCTCAGGTGTACTGCTACGCCACACGCGACCGGGGATGTGAGCACCCGCTACAAAGTTTACAGGTAGGCAAGAGATGGACGCCGGATGTCTTTCTGGCGTACCTTCTGCGACGATAAGGCCGGCGCGGCTATCTCCACTTCTATCCGTGCGTCTTCATTGATCTCGTCTCAGTACGAGTCCTGCATCCGTCTCACCCAACGGTCGTCCCTTCCCGTTCGTCCGATGCGGATCTCACCGGGCTCGTCCGGGCTGGACGAACAGGGCGTTTACCACAATGGGCACCGGGTCGCAAAAAAACACACGCGTTACATTTTGCGTGACACAGGTCGACGGGAAGTCACGCATGATCCAATGGCGGTTATCGTGCTAAAGGGGTCTCTCCCCGACTCCGGCACGTTGTGCGCATCTGAAGAGTGCGCGCGAGCCGATGCATACTCCCTGGCCAGAGACCGCCGATGGCAATCCTTTCCATCGGGTGGTCAGCGGTCGTCGTAAAGGACGCCTTACCTGAATACAGGTCCCGACGATCGGAAAAGTGGCCGGCTCTGGTGCATCCGGAAGAGCTACCTTGCCTTCTCTTCCCTCAAACCGCCCCCGTTCGTCATGAAAGTACCGCAACCGCGTCGTTCACTTGGTTCTGCACAGGCTGCCACAAGGCTCTCCATCTCAGCTCTGCTGATCGTCATCGGGTGGGCGGCATGTCTGACATCAACAGCAGCGGCCCAGGGCCCGGCACCAGTAACGACGATCGAAAACGGAGATGCCGACACTCGCCTCCAGCTCAATTCGGACGGGGGCCTCTACATCCCCGGCGCCTTTGTCACCGACGGCACGGAAAACGATTCGATCCCGGCCATGGGCGCGGGTACGCGCCTGATGTGGTACCCCGCGAAGGGGGCTTTTCGTGTGGGCCGAGTCGGTCTCAACACCGACGGCACGCAGTGGGATGCGGCAGCGGTCGGCGATTACTCGACAGCCTTTGGCTTGGATACGAAGGCCAGCGGTGCCATTGCCATGGCAATGGGCCGGGAGACGACCGCCAGCGGGTTTAATGCCACGGCGATGGGTAGAAGTACGGTCGCAAGCAGCTTCAACGCGACGTCAATGGGCCGGGAGACGACCGCCAGCGGGATTAATGCCACGGCGATGGGAAAGAACACAACCGCCGCCAGCGACCAGTCCCTCACGATCGGCAAGTACAATAGCGCCAACACCTCGTCGGACCTCACTCTTCTTGTAGCGGGCAACGGCGGAGCAGGTAGTCCGTCCGACGCGCTCGTGTTGGACCAGTTTGGCGATCTGAAGATCAGCGGTACGCTCACCGAAAGCTCCGACCGCCGGCTGAAGACCTCGATCCGTCCGCTAAAAGGCGAGACGCTGGCAAAGCTTTCCCGGCTTCGCCCTGTGCGATACGAGTTCAAAAACCAGGAAACGCATCCCGCCGGTGAGCAAATCGGCCTCGTCGCGCAGGACGTCCGTAACGAATTCCCGGCGCTCGTCCGCGGTGGAGAAGCAGACGCACTTTCACTCTCCTACTCGAAATTCACCGCCGTTCTCCTGAAGGGGCTTCAGGAACAACGGTCCGTGGTCGATTCGCTGAGCAACCGTGTTCGCAATCTGGAAGCTCAGCAGGAGAGCATCGAACGGCTGCAGGCGCGCCTGTCCCGGGTCGAGGCCGATACGAATGGATCCGTGATCGCCGGTGTCACAGGGTCGCGAGGGAATCTGCTCATCGCCCTCCTGCTCGGCGGCCTCCTCGGTGCGGGCCTGCTCTGGCACCGCCGGCGGATGTAGCTCCAGCGCCCGCCCCTCGGTTTCTCTTTTTTGCCCCCCTGGCCCCATGCATACCCTCCTTCGAACATCCCTCTGGCTTTCCCTCTCCATCCTGCTGACGGGCTTTGCCTACGGGCAGACGCCGACGACTACGATACAGAACAGCAATAGCGAGACTCGCCTCAGGCTCAACTACGACGGCGGCCTGCTCGTCCCGGGCGCGTTCGGCCCCACGACGCCGGCCGACTCGATCCCGGCCACGGGTGCGGGCGCCCGCCTGATGTGGTACCCGGCGAAGGCCGCCTTCCGGGCCGGACGGGTGTTCGACAACACCGCGATTGGATTCGGGGTCGACGGCCGCACGTTCTGGGACCCGGCCAACGTGGGCAACTACTCCGTCGCCTTCGGCAACAACACGACCGCGAGCGGCGAGGTCTCGTTTGCGGCCGGCATCAATACGGTCGCCAGCTCCACAAAGTCGACGGCCTTCGGTGCAGGAACGGAGGCGAGCGGCGAGGCCGCCACGGCACTGGGGAACGAGACAACAGCCAGTGCAGCAAACGCCACGGCAATGGGCGCTAAGACAACGGCAAGCGGTATCGAATCCACAGCACTGGGCGCAGAAACAGTCGCGAGTGAGGCGCAGGCCACGGCGATGGGCGACGGTACGACCGCTAGCGGCCCGAATGCCACGGCGATGGGCGACGGTACGACCGCCAGCGGCCCGAATGCCACGGCGATGGGTGGCGGTACGACCGCCAGCGGCGGTTCGGCCACGGCAATGGGCTTCGACACAGAAGCCAGCGGCGACTTCACCACGGCGATGGGCCGATCCACGACCGCCAGTAAACGAGGGGCAACGGCAATGGGCCGCTTCCCAACCGCTAGTGGTGACGCCGCCACAGCAATGGGCTTTTCCACGAATGCCAGCAGCGCTAATGCCACGGCGATGGGCGACCGCACGACTGCTAACGGCATAAGCGCCACAGCGATGGGCTCCGGAACGACTGCCAGTAGCTTTGCCGCAACGGCGATGGGTTTCAACACGACCGCGGCCACTGAAAAGTCCCTCGCCATAGGCGAATACAATAGCGCCAACACTTCGGCGGACGGAACGCTGCTGGTCGCCGGCAACGGCGCGTCGGGTAGTCGCTCCGATGCGTTCGTTCTGAAGCAGGATGGCGATCTCGTGATCAGCGGCACCCTCACCGAAAGCTCCGACCGCCGGCTAAAGACCTCGATCCGTCCACTGAAGGGCGAGACGCTGGCAAAGCTTTCCCGGCTTCGCCCTGTGCGATACGAGTTCAAAAACCAGAAGACGCATCCCGCCGGTGAGCAGATCGGCCTCATCGCCCAGGACGTCCGTGAGGAATTTCCGGCTCTCGTCCGCGGAGGAGAAGGAGACGCACTTTCACTCT
>JAAAOT010000224.1 GCA_009908725.1 Bacteroidota bacterium
GATGCGCGGACAACCACGCTCGAGAGCGCCCGCCTGATACCGAAACCGATCGACGCATTTCTTGATTTCGATGGACACGTCCAGATTCGCGAACGCATCGGGGATTCCACGGTGATAGCTGAGGGCAACATCGGGGCGAACGCCGACGGCACCACGAGAGACCCGGGGCTGGACCTCGTCACGGACCCGCGGACGCAGGTCATCGATCTCCGCGCCGTGCCGAACGAGGGGCGCACCGTGCCGAACGAGGGGCGCACCGTGCCGGATGGACGTGCAGGGACCGTCCGGTTTCAAGAGCTGACCTCTGGAAAAACGCTGGTAACGGTCGCACTGGACCCTGCGCCGTCCTCGAGCCGGACCGGAGCCGATGTGTCTCATCCGGTCTCCATCCGCGGGCGGAGTGCGTCGGGGGGCGGCGACATCTTGCTCTCACTGAGCCCGATCAGCGGTAGGGACCCCGCGGCGAGAAGCTCGAAAGTCCTTCGGAAACGGTTCGATTTCTTCACCGACCTCGAAGGGCACGTCGCTGTGTACGAGAGCAACTCGAACCGGTCGACTGTTATCGCCCGCGGCAACATTTAGGCACACGCGTCTTTCTCTGGCAACGACGACGCGGACGACAGAGCTTCCATGCAGGACGGGCGGGAAGGTACGTAGTGGAAAGCGGATCGCATGTGTGATCGCTTCTTTCCGTGCTGCAGCAAGCCGTCTGAAAAGAAAGGTTAGGCTGCTGACCTCCAGCGTCCGACGCGGATGCTTCCCGTGTACTACGAGTAGTGTCCAGCAAACCGACTCGCCTCCGAACGGGCTAACATGCTTAGCTTCTAACCTGAATAGCGTTGAAGAAATTCAGGCTGGAAACGGTTGAAGCAGTGGTCGATGAGAGCGGGCTCAGTCACCTTCTGGAGCCACGTAGGCTTCACAGCGCGCAACCTAATCACGCCCCGGACAGGGACCTCGCTTCCAACTGACGTGCTGTTCGGTCGTCTGCCGGAAAGAAGGTTTCAATCCGTAGCTCGTCCAAGGCGGGCGACCGTGCCGAGTCGAAGGCGAGCACGCTCCCGATCAAGCGGAGCTCCCTCCCGTCCATCGCCAATTCCAATTCCAGCGCAGGGCGGCGAGACAGCATGGGGGAACGGGTGCCAACATCGCCGTACGACGCGATCTCTTCAAGCAGCGAGGCAAGATCTTCGTCGAGCGGATTGTGGACCGACTCGCGGTGAAGACGATCCCAGAAATGAGCGCTCGCCTCACGCCAGTTGACAATGCAGGACCGCAGTCCGGCCGGGTGAAACAGCAACCGAGCGAGGTTCGGTTCGGGTGGCTCCTCGATGCCGCCCGGCCCAAAAAACGCATCCAGGAATGCCTCGCCCGGACGGTTGGCCATCCGCACATTCCAGTGGCGGTCGATCGCGACGGCGAAGAAGGGGTCGTGGCGTTGGAGAATCGACGCGACCAGCTGACGGTGATGCGCCAGCTCCGACTCTGACAGCGTGGCCTCGGAGTACGGTCGCGCAAATCCAGCGGCTTCGAACAGGGCGTTACGCTCACGAAGCGGCACGTCGAGAGCCTCCACGATCGAAAAAAGCGCATCCCGGGACGGAGTCGAGCGGCCCGTTTCCACAAAACTGACGTGCCGTGCCGACAAATCAGCGTCGAGGGCAAGGTCTATCTGACTCATCCCTCGATGCGTTCGCCAGCGCCGAAGCATAGCGCCTACGGGGAGCTGATCGTCTGAGTAATCCACGCGCAGGTGGAGAAGGAACGGGGAGTGGAGGTTCGACCGCGTCCAGAACAGCGTGATGCTTACTTCAGAGGTAATTGACCCCATTATGTTCCGGCCCGACCTTACAGCCGACACGAACCATCACGCCCCAATCCATGATCGACGATGAACCCCACCCTGCTGCGTCTCGCCCTTGGTGGCAACGCCCTTTTCTCCGCTTCATGCGGCCTCATTCTGGTTAGCGCCACCGAACCTTTAACCGCCGTGATTGGGGACGTCGACCCGTGGATCCTGCGCCTGCTCGGGATTGGGCTGCTTCTGTTTGCTGCGTTTCTCTTCTGGAACGCGTGGAGACCAACGCCTCATCCGGTCTTCGCGCTGCTCATAACCGGTGCGGATCTGGGCTGGGTCGCAGGTAGCGTCGTGCTCATGCTGATACCGTCCACGCCCCTGTCCGCCTCGGGAACCGGCGTCGTTGCCGGCGTCGCCTGCGTGGTGCTGGTCTTCGCCCTCCTTCAGGTTGCCGGCCTGTGGGCCCTCACACGCAATCGTGGCGGGGACACGACGGCGCGGAGCGCGTTTTCGATCACTCAGCGAGTGGACGCCCCGCCGGAGGTCGTCTGGAACCTCGTTCGCGACCTGGAACGCATTGGGGAGTTCTCGCCATCCATTCAGAGCGTTGAGGTAACGGGCGTTCAGGGCGGAGCGCGTCGCACATGCGAGAACCGGAGCGGGCAGCGCTGGTCCGAGGACGTGATCGAATGGGACGATCAGGCGCGCATCCTCACGCTCCGGTTCGACGCCGAAGCCCCCGACTTCCCGCTTCCGCTCGAGAAAATGTATGGAGGCTGGACGATAGAGTCGGCCGGCGATTGCGCCGACGTCACCGTCTGGTACGAGTATACGATGCGCGGAGGCGTTGTTGGCGAGATTCTGGCGCCGCTAATCGCCCATCAGATTCGGGACATGATGACGACGACAATCTCCAACATGGAAGCCGAATCGAAGCAGATGGCCGGTATTATGGCCGGCACGTAACGCCATTCGATCATTCCCCGCTGGACGCTTCGCCCCGTCTGGATGCAAAGAGGACCCGTGCCCGAACGTGGAGACATGACGGACCGGGTGCTCCGCTGGAGTCCGGGCGGTATAGCCAGCGACACGGAAGGAGCCGCAACGCGCCGAGCATGCGGTTGAGCGACGAGCGGGTCCAAACTCTGCACCCACCGCCGATAAGTTCATGCGGCATGCCGCCCACTGGCTTGTACGACTAAAAAACGCGCTATGAAAAGACGAACGCTTATCCTCCCGGTGGTGCTCATACTGCTTTTCCACGTTCCTGTCGAAAGCCAGGCGCAGAACGCCCAGCCGTATTCCGGGTGGCATGCGTACGGGGGCAACGGTGGGGGGACGCGATTTGCCCCGCTCGATCAGATTACCGGTCGGAATGTGGACCGGCTGGAACTTGCATGGAGTTATCGCAGCGGCGAGCTCGGCCAGGGAAGCCCGGTCTCGGACAAGCTCACGTTCGAAGCCACTCCCATCTACTTCGAGAACACGCTCTACTTCA
>JAAAOT010000223.1 GCA_009908725.1 Bacteroidota bacterium
CATCGCAAGTATGTCGGTTGACGTTGATTGGTCTCTCCTTCAACCTGACAGAACGCGATGGCTTTTTCTAGTCGCCATCCGGATTACACAATATTAAGGACTCAACCGGGAGGTCCACGGTCCCTTTCGCATCACCGCCCTGGGGGCAGACACCGCCGCGGGCCTCCCATGAACCCAGCCCTCGCGTCCGGAGAATCGCATCGGAGGCAGAGCAACGCACGGGGACGAGCAGGCCCGGCACATCCGAGGACGCGGACGTCATCGTCGTCGGGGCGGGACTGGCCGGCCTGGCCGCGGCCTACGAGCTCAAGAACGCGGGGTACGCAGTGACGCTTCTGGAAGCCCGAACCACGCCCGGTGGACGTGTTCGGACGGTGAGCGCGCCCTTTGCCGGCGATCTATACGCCGAGGCTGGGGCCGCCCTGATTCACAGCACACATACCGAAGTGATGCGGTATATTCGGCAGTTCGATCTGCCGGTGGAAGCGATGGAGTCCGGCACCATTCAGTATTACCTTGTGGATGGAAAGCGCATCTCGCCGTACGACTCGTCGATTGAATGGCCCTACGACCTTACGCCGGAAGAACGGGAGCTTGGCCTAGCGGGCTTGCAGATGAAGTACCTGATGCCGCTGGTGGATCAACTGGGGGATCCGGATACGGACGCCTGGCCGTCGGAGGCCGATCTCCGCTATGACGATGTCACCTTCACCGAGATGCTCCGGCAGCAGGGCGCGTCGCGCGGAGCGGTTCGTGTCATCGAGTTGGGATTTGAGAATGCCTGGGGCGACGCCAACCGCACCTCTGCACTGTTTATTCTCAAGCAAATGATCTATCTCGCCGGGCGGAATCTCTACCGCATCCCCGGCGGTAATGCCCAGCTTGCGGAGGCTTTTGCCGCGGCTCTGGACGCGGAGGTGCGCTATGGCCATCCCGTCGTGCGCATCGAGCAAGACGAGGATGTCGTACGCGCGGTGTGCAACCGTCGGGCAGGCGAGGTGGTGGTTGAAGCCAGCCACCTCATCAGCGCCGTGCCGTTCTCGGTGCTCGACGGCATCTCGGTATCGCCTCCATTCTCGTATGTGAAGCGCAAGGCCATTCAAGACCTGCCGTACACCGGGGCAACCCGCGTGTATCTCCAGTTTCAACGTCCTCCCGGCTTTCAGAGTCCCGGCATGTGGGCCCCGACGACCGGCCCGCTCATGGTAATCTGCGATGACTCGTACGGCTATGCAACCGGCTCGCGCATCCTGCTCTCTGCATTTATCACGGGGCGGAAGGCGCGGCGGCTGTCCAGCCTCGGCGAAGCGGAGGCCGTGCAGTACGTTCTGCGTGAGCTCGACGCCGAGTATCCTGGGATCGCCCAGTACTTCGAGGGGGGCGTCATGACGGCCTGGCACGAGGAGCCTTGGTCACGGGGGGGCTACGTAAGCTACGAGCCAGGCCAGACCCGCCGGTTCGCTTCCGCTGTGGCTCCCTCCGAGGGCCGCGTCCACTTCGCCGGTGAGCATACCTCTCGGTGGGAAGGGTGGATGGAGGGGGCAATTCGGTCCGGAATGCGAACCGCTCGGGAGGTCCACGAAGCCCACGCCCAGCAGGCATCTCAGGCTCGTCCATCCACCGAGTGATTCCGACGTGCCGACCACGCTCCGGGCCCCGACGGACGACGCTTCACCAAGGCTGAATATAGGTGTTAAATATTACCTGACTACGCTTATATTCCAATTATTTGACTTTGGTTTGTATCCGTAGTATTATTAGTTAGCGAAAATGAGGCAAAAGAAGGGGGGAGATGGACAAACCAGGCCTAACGACGACCTTTGTAAACGACAGCAACGAGCTTCTTCCACACACGCTGAATGAGCAGGAGGGGAAGTCGATCGACGATCTCTTCGCCATGTATTTTCCAAACGGTCCGATCCGAAAGTCGATCGCATATTTTGGGGGATCCGGCATCTCTCAGATCCCGGTTGTCAACAACGCATTTTATGCGATCGAGCACGTCCACAAGCAGATGCTCGGAACGCCGTCCTTGAAGACCGGCCTGGATGAGAGCATCGTCGCGGGGGGAAAGGGCTTCGGAATACCCAACTCCGTTCTCTCTGCCATGGGAGAGAGCGTGGAGCGTTTCTCCGGAACGATGAAGCCGTTCGATGAACACATGGACGTTCGCTACGGGTCGTACGGAGAGCTCACTAGCGACGGGCTTCACTGTTTGAGCCCGGCGGAGTTGCCTCTATTTGCAGACGAGCAGTACGAAAACCCCGACTTCGTCTACTCCCGCTTCGACGAGAACTCGCAGATCGGCTGGGTCCAGGGCCGCCGACTCGTCAGTGGGGATCAGATCTGGCTTCCTGCACAGGTTGCGCTGTTCTTTTATCTGAGCAGCCACCAGGAAGACTTGATCGCGTACTCGTCATCTGCCGGGCTCGCCTGTCATGTGAACGAAGCCCTTGCTCTCTACGGCAGCATCACGGAGCTCCTGGAACGGGACGGCATGATGGCATCGTGGTATAGCGGCATTCCCGCACGGCAGATCCAGATCGATCGTCCACTCGCCACGGCGAAAATGAACCGGCAAGCTGCAAAACTGCAGGCACTACCGGGCGAGATCTCCTGCTACGCCCACCTCCGTCGTCCTGGCGGACGGGCGGATCGCATCCATTGAGCCTACCCACGACGCTCTTCAAGCGGCCTGCTCCAAGGGGCAGTCGGAACCGACGCACGGGGAAACGTTGCTCCCAGGCCTGATGGATGCCCATGCTCACCTCGTCGGCTTTCCCAGCGGCCCGCCCGGCCCTCCGTTCGGACTGATCGCCAACGGCCTCCGGCTCTTTGTGTGCAACGGGATCACCTCCGTTCGCGATGCCGGCAATGCACTGGAGAGTATCCAGTTTGCCCAACGGTGGAGCGCCGAACACGGCGGACCGCATGTTGCCCCCACCAGCCCGCTCCTCGACGAACCGCCGTTGCTATGGGGGTTCTCGCGCGTCATCGACACCCCGGACACCGCCCGGCGTGAGGTCGAACGCCTGCATGCCGAGGGGGCTACGTGGACCTCTCTGTACCACAACGTCCGCCCCTCGACCGCGCAAGCCGCCACCGCTGCAGCCCGCGAGCGGAGCATGAAAATCGCCGCCAATACCCAACGGATGTCCGCAGAAGACCTCGTTGACCTCCGCCCGACGAGCATCGAACACGCCCACCTCTTGCTTTGCGACGACGACGGCGTTCCGGAGACGGTGACAGCCCGCATGCGTCGCTGGGCCTCCATCGACCTGGCGTCACCTCGCATCGATCAATTGGTTCACCAACTGCGAGAGACAGACGTGACGGTCTGCTCCACCCTGCTCTATGCCGAGCGGTGGTGCTCGATCGACGCAATCATTGACGAGCCGAACCTGGAGTACATGACGACCATCATGCCCTTCGCCGAACAGCTGCTACGGATGCGCACGCCCATGGGCATGATGATGGGAAAACGGTCCATCCGAGACAATCTGGGCATTCCCTCGCTTACCGCCTCCGAACGAGACGAAGTGGAGGACGGACTGGAAACCCTCCGAGCGTTTGTCGCTCACCTCTACGCGTCGGGCGTGCGCGTCGTGGCCGGCACGGGAACACCCAGTCCGTCCATCGTGCCCGGGTTCAGCCTCCATCAAGAGCTTGAACGTCTGGTCGAGAGCGGGCTCTCCTCCGCACAGGCTCTGTCCTGCGCAACGAGCCACGCCGCAGCGCTTCTCGGGGCGGACGAAGATGTCGGCGTGGTCCGCGAAGGCGCCCGAGCCGACCTGCTTCTGATCGACGGCAACCCGCAGCAGGACATAAGCCGCACGCGGAACGTGCTGAATGTCTACAAACGCGGATCCGCAGTCGACCGGCATACCTTATTCGAGCCTATCCAAACGACGGTGCAAGCGCTATGAGCCCAAACACGAAATCGACCGCATCGGACCCGCCCCCCACGCCGTCATCGGCAACCGAGGCGGCGCAGAGTGCCCAAGATTCCTCCACCGACGAGCCCGTCATCATTGTGGAGTCACTCGCGAAGTCGTTCGGAGAGGTCGACGCGATTCGCTCAATAGACTTCGAAGTGCTTCGCGGCCAGGTCTTCTGCCTCGTCGGTCCGAACGGCGCCGGCAAAACGACCACCATCAACTGCATCACCGGCCTGGAGACGCCGGACACGGGGACGGTCCGTGTCCTCGGCGCGCCCCCTGCCGTCGAACGGTCGCATCTGTTCGAGACGGTTGGCGTTCAGTTTCAAGAAAACAGCCTCTACCCTCGGATCACGGTCAGCGAGGCGTTGCATCATTTCGCCCGCTTCTACGAAGACCCGCTATCCCCCGACGCGCTGCTCAACATGTTCGCCCTCGAACACCGTCGCGGATCCGCCTACAAGAGCCTTTCCGGGGGGGAAAAGCGAAAGCTCTGCGTGGCCCTGGCCCTGATCGGACAACCCAAACTGGCCATTCTTGACGAACCCACCAGCGGACTCGACCCCCACGCGCGTCAGGCACTCTGGGAAATCCTGCAACGGTTAAGCAGCGAAGGTCTCACCATTTTGCTGACCACGCACAACCTGCAGGAAGCCGAAGAGGAAAGCGACGTGGTGTGCATGCTCGACAAGGGCACCATCCTCGCCACAGGCCAGCCGGCCCAGCTGGTCGCCGACCACGAACTCGGCACCCGAGTGGCCGTCGAGACGAACGGTCACGTCGTCACACGCAGCTTCGATGAGGTCCCAGGGCTCTCGCTCGTCGAACAAACCGACCGTTCGCTCCGACTCTACGGAACGGGGTCCGCGTTCGTACCGGCCCTCACCGATGTTCTAGAGGCCGAGGGCTTTCGGAAATACTCGGTCCGCCCCGCCGGCCTCGAAGACCTCTATCTCATCGTTACCGGTAACCCGTACGCGAAAAACCACACCCGAATGACATCTTCGTCGACCGATTCGGACAACTCGCCGCCGCACCGCCAGGAATAACGCCCTCGATGCTTACCGGCGATGTTCACGATCGATGTTCGCTGCCGATGTCCGCCATGGGGGCCGGATGCCATGCCTCCCCGGTTCGCAGAGAGTTTCGGTCGGGCCACCGACTCCACCTGTTTCATTCTTTTATCTTCCAGATCAATTATGCGTGCGAATGTCCGACGAATCGCAAGCCTGACGCTGACGGAGACGCGACTCTTCCTAAGGGAGCCGGCGGCCTTTTTCTTTGGACTCGCCTTTCCGGTCCTGCTGTTGACACTCTTTGGCACCCTCTTCGGCGACGTTCCACTGTCGAGCACCTCCGAACTGACGGCGTTCGATTTCTCGCTGCCAGCCCTCATTGGTGCATTCATCGGCCAGGCGGGCATCGTCAGCCTCCCTGTCTTCCTCGCGACATACCGGGAGCAGGGAATCCTTAAGCGATATCATGCCAGTCCCGTGTCGCTCACCACGTACTTGATCTCTCACGTAGTGATGCACTTCGGCATTCTTCTGCTGATGGCTCTTGTTATGGCGGGCGTGGCAGCAGCCTTCTTCGGGCTGCACTTTCCCGGCAACCCAGCATCGGTCTTGCTCATCGGGCTCCTCAGCGTCGCCGGCCTGTTCTCGTTCGGATTCGCTCTTAGCGGGGCCGTGTCGTCTCCGCAGGCCGGACAAGCGATCGGCAATTTTCTGTTTCTCAGCATGTTCTTCCTGTCCGGCGCGGCCATCCCGCATGCGCTGTTTCCCGATTGGCTTCAGACTGCCAGCATGTCGCTGCCGCTAACGCATGTCGTACAGCCCTTGGCCGGGGTGTGGCTCGGCGATCCGCTTAGCGATCACCTCCTTTCTATCGGCATCCTGATCGCCCTCGTGCCGCTGGGATTGCTTACCGCCCGCCGATACTTCCGCTGGAAAACGTGACCTGTCCCACGGTTTCTCTTCCTGCCCTGGCCCCAACCCAACGTTCCGATGCTCGACTCCGCCCGCTGCTTTCTCTTCTTTCTTGCTGCCGGGGTCTTTCTGCAGATACCGATGGGGACGCCCGCTTACAGCCAGTCCTTTTTGATGGGCAGCGCGGGACGAGTCGACGCGTCTTCCATCAACCGGGTTCTGGCCGCCGGAGACGTGCCGACGCTCCCGGAAGCGTACCTCAGCTACGGAGGCGGCGGCCAGATGCGATTAGGACGCGTCGTCATCGGAGGCGCCGGACATCGACTCCGGGGATTCACGAACGCAGGCGCCACGTCCAGCACCACCCTGACGGGCGGGACCTACGGCGTTCTGCACGTCGGCTACGTGGTCGCCCGGGGCGGGCGCTGGCGGATCTATCCGACGACGAGCCTTGGGGGCGGACGGCTCACCATGGAGATTGCTCAAGGGATCGGGCCCGACGCTGACGCCGCTCTGCGTGAACCAGCGCAACGAACCCGCTTCGAAGGACGAAGTTTTCTCATCGGCCTCGGCGTGGCCGGCGAACTCGACATCCCGGGGATCCTCGCCGTGGTGAAGGTGGAAGCGGGCTACATGACCGCTCCCGTCGATCATCCGCTTACGGCCGACGGCGTCCATCTGCAGGGCGCTCCAGACCTCACCGCTCGCGGACCCTACATCCGGATCGGCATTGGCGGTGGCGTCGGAGCCCTCATCGTCGGTGAGATTATCGGCGCCCTCTTTTCCTGACCCTCTGGTGGACCCGGCCCCGATCCGGCCACGGATGCAGCCCGCGATCCGGTCCTCCCCCGCCCCACGGGATCAGCCCCTACGATCGCCCCGGAATGCACGACCGCGTCGCCGCTCCTTCGTCCTTCCGCCCGCCCCTGATCAGACCGACGATTCACCATGCCGCCGAACCGAGCCGAGCCAAAACGATCCCGGGAATACAGGGGTCCGCTGCGGAATGACGCGTCTATCGCGCCGACCCCGTTCCCCGGGCTCTGCATCGCGATGCTTCTCCTCGCTCTGGGCCTTGCTCCCCTCTCGCTCCACGCCCCCTCCGCAGCGGCTCAGCCGTCGGCCACGGAGCGAGAAGCAGACGTGCCGAAGGCCGAAATCACCGTCGTCACCGGGCGGGTCGTTGACGGAAAGGGCCAGCCGCTTCAATTCGCCAGCGTTCAAGTGGAAGGCACCCTGAGTGGAGGCGCGACCGACGCGGACGGCTCCTACCTCTTCCGAACTTCCATGACCGGTCGCCAGGTCCTGGTTGCCAATACACTGGGATATACGCCGCGTCGCCACCCTGTCGACTTGTCCGCACGCGACACGGTACGGGTTGACTTCACGCTGCGGTCGCGAATCGTGGAACTGGGAGAGGTCGTGGTCACGCCGAGTGCCTTCACCGTGGACGATTCGCAAACCGGGACCCTGAGTTCCTTCGATATATACACCACCGCCGGTTCGTCCGGCGACATCTACCGGGCCACAAGCACCTTCCCCGGCGTCACCTCCATCAATAAGGGCGCCGGCCTGTACGTACGCGGTGGGGACCTGTCGGAAACGATCACGCTGATCGACAACGCTCCCGTTGCCGACCCCTACAAATTCGAATCGCCAACTACGTCGCTGTTCGGGTCGCTGCCAACCTTTCTCATCGAAGGACTCAACTTCTCAACTGGCGGCTTCTCCGCAAAATACGGGAACGCTCTCTCCGGCGTGCTCGATATGACAAGCCTCGGGATGCCGACGAACTCGCAAGTATACGCGAACCTCAGTCTCGCCGGCACGTCGATCGGCGTGGATCACCCCATCAACGACGCCTGGGGCGTCCGCTCGTCCGGAAACCATAGCTTCACCAATCTTCTCTTCTGGGTAAACGGAACGAACAACGAGTTCAGCCTCACGCCCCGGAGCACCGAGGGCAATCTCAACGTCATTTATCAATACTCCCCGACGGGGACGTTCAAGCTCTTCAACTTCGTATCCACAGATCGAATCGGCGTGCGGACGCGTGAAGCGTCCTTCTCTGGGATCTTTGAGGGAAACAGTACCACCCAGTTGCACAACCTCTACTGGACGGATCTTATCGGGTCCTGGAGCCTTGAGGCCAACGCGGCGTGGAGCCGATTCGATCAAGCAACCCAATTCGGGGCGCTTGATCTGAGTGACGACCAGACCACGTATCTGGGCCGAATAGACGCAACGTACCGGATCAGTCGGGACGCCCGGCTGAATATCGGAGCCGAGGTGCAGCGGACCTCGCTGTCAATTTCCGGAGGCGTGCCCCCGTCCGACAACAACCCTGACGGCACATCGATCTCGCTTAGCGAACAGTACCAGGGCACGCGAGCGGGAGGATACGCCGAGATCGAGGTCCGACCGTTGCGCCGCGTCGTCGGGCGGGTCGGTCTGCGAAGCGACTACCATTCCCTGGCGCAAGAGGGGGTCGTCGATCCACGATTATCCATTCGCTATCTGCTCGACCCAGACACCCACGTGCAGCTATCATGGGGCGTGTACCACCAGTTTCCCGCTCCGGACGCGTTCAACGGAACAACCGGCAATCCGAATCTGATCGCCCAACGAGCCCAACACTGGATCGCCGGTATCGAGCGCGAAACGTCGCCCATCCTGTTCCGCGTCGAGGGATATTACAAACCGTATGACGACCTCGTCATCCAGGGCTCAGACGCGGCCGGTAGCACGTCGAATGAGGGGTATGGCACTGCGTGGGGCGTAGACGGATTTCTGAAGTACGGCGCATTCCTCGAAACAACGGTTTATGGCCGCATCGCATATGGATACGTTCAATCGAACCGCCTGCAATTGCGGGCGCAGGGGCAGGACGAAACGCTTGAACTCGGTCCGACGCCGTTCGACATCACACACAATTTGACGGTCGTCGCCAACACGACGTATCCATCCAAGCTGATCGGCGGCTACCTGAGCGCAGGCGTGACAGCTCGATATGCAACGGGCGCTCCCCACACCCCGATCATCGATGCCGTTCCAAGCATGCAGGACAGCTCGTTTTTTCTTCCCGTCGAAGGACCCATCGGTGCCCTTCGGCTTCCCGACTACCTCCGATTCGACTCTCAGGTCAACTTTTACCTTCCGCTGGTCGGGGAAAGCAGTCTGGTCCTCTATGTCTCCACAAGCAATATTCTGGGACGCGAGAACGTCGTCGACTACGAATACTCCGCAGACTTCAGCGAGCGACGAGATCAGAAAACGGACTTCGATCGATCCTATTATTTTGGCGCAAATGTAACGTATGTCTTTTAGGCGCCGGTCGCTCTCCGGCGTACGCCTGCATATTCGCCTTTGGTCCGAGCGGGATGTAGCTTTATCTACCCCCGGCGTATCCACGTACACGTACCTTTGTACGGGCTACTACGTACCGTCCTGACTACTGGTTCTCATGCCTAACGCAACGATCCGCGTCGTCGATGTGTATCCGTATCGCCTCGCCCCGGACGCGCCGGAAGGCGTGGAGCTGTTGCTTCTTCGCCGAGCAGAAGGCACGTCGTACGCCGGCAACTGGCGAATGGTCGGGGGCGGCATCGCGGACGGAGAAGCCGCGTGGGAGACCGCGCGCCGCGAACTACGCGAGGAAACAGGATGCAGCACCGACCGGCTGTGGACGCTGCCATCGGTCAACACGTTTTACGAGTGGAAAAGCGACCGCATCAGCCTCACGCCTGCGTTTGCCGCGGACCTGTCGGACGCCGACATCACCCTGAATGCGGAGCACGACGCCTTCCGCTGGTTCGCTCCCGCCGAGGCCCACCGCCGCCTCCGCTGGCCCGAGCAGCAACGCCTCGCCCTCCTCACCGCCGACATGGCCGACGGCCCCATTCCGCCGTCGCTGGTTGTAGGATGAGTTTTGTGTTCTGGGTTCTGGGTTCTGGGTTCGACGTTCTGGCGCTGTGTCAACCCTGATTTATGATGTCGTGGTTGCATGGCTCCATCTCTGTTGTCTTCGTCCTCATGCAATGCGGACGTGCATCGGCGGTAACGTCGAGCGACGTATGGTTTTTCCCGGGCCTCGCGCGGGCCGGCGTCTCGGCAGGCGGAGGGGCGCCAGCGAATGCGACGGGAAGAAAGCCGTAGAGCAATGATCGAACGGACATCGAATGGAGAGAGCCATGGCACCTGGCGTATGGATCCGTACGACACGTACACAGACATGCCTGCACGACAGGACGTATTGAACGTGTTTACGTACACCAGAATTTTTCCCGGCACACCGGCCTATACGCAATTCTGATCTGACCCGGGACGCGCCCAGTCCGGTGCTTTCCTGTCATGACAAAGATAACCTCGAATCCTGAATCCAGATGACCGTGTCCGGATGCGAACCTTCTCCGATCGGACGGTGTAGTCCGCCGAGCAGGAGAAATGGGCGAAAGAGCGGTTATCGCCGTTCCGACCCACGGTCGGAGATCGCGGAGAACAGGGCCCCGATGTGACCATCTGGACGTCAGATAATCCGACCAACTGTAGCTTCTGAAACCTGCCCGACCTCTACCCTCCGCAAGAACTCCATCTACGAAAAATAGAACCGTATCACAATAAGACAGGATGCGGGTGGAAGATACCGGGAGGGCGTCGCATCGGCTGGCAGGGATCGACGCAGATGGGGAAACGGCTGCGAAGGGACGAGCCGCAGCGTGGGTCCTACGGCTGATAGGGCTTGTAGGCAATGAGGTGCCCGGAGGACTGAGCGAAGATCCGACCGGCGCCGGCGTGGAGCGTCCAGAAGTACCCACTTGGGGAGGGCTCTTGATGGACGATCGTTCCGTCATCGGCGTCAACGACAATGAGAGCGCTGCCTCGCGGATGATAAACGTAGCCGTCGTGGTACACTACGCCGCCAAACCCGCTTCCACCTGGCATGTCCGTTTTCCACACGGTGCGCCCCGTTTCCTCGGAGATGCTCATCAACTCAGCACTCGTATTCAGATAGACGTACCCATCGCCGTGATCGGCGGCAAAGGTAAACCCCTGTCGATTCCGCCAGATCTCCTCGCCGGTCTCCTTGTCTACGGCGAAGAACGCCGCATCCCCTTCGCGCGTGCCGGCGAGGACACGGTCATCATGCACGATCGGGCGCATGTCGTAGAAGCCCCCTCTCTCGGTTTCGAACGTCCAGAGCGTATCTCCCGTGGTGGCGTTGACTTTCGTAAGAGCCCCTCGAGCCTGTCCCTCGGCACCGTCCGGTACCCATGCCTGGCCCAGGTATAGCCGGTTGTCGCGATACGTTGCTCCGAAGATCGGCTCGGTGTATCGCCAAACCTCCGTGATTGCACCACTGGCCTGGTCGACGCGCAGGACTTGCGGACCGTTGCCAAAGAGGAAGACGTGATTCGGTCCCAGGGCGTACCGACCGAGTTCGTAGAGGCCCGTGTCAGCGGGTCGGTTAAGCGTCCATTTCAGCGACCCGTCGCTTACATTCCAGGCATAGACATTTCGGACGTGAGCTCCATACGCCGCCTTTGGCCCAAGCAAGAGGTCGTGGCCGCGCAGCTCAACGTTTTTCGGGTCTACAGAGTCGCTCTTCCAAAACACGGACCCGTTCTTTACGCGTAGCGCTTGCAGTCGTCCGGCGCCGCTGAATAGAACGAGTGAGTCCCCGACCGTTGTTGGCGACAACTGAATGCCGTCTACCGACTGGTAGTCGTGCATCCAGTCGATTTTCAGGACCGAAGACGCGTCCGTGGAATCAGATGGCGGCGTGTCGGTTGAGCCGGAGAGACCGTCGCACCCGGCACCGCCCATGAGCACGAAGAGGATGAGGGCTGCACAATATTTCATATTGAAAATATCCGTTTACGATACAGCGAGGAAAAGACCGTGTCCTTTTCTGAAGCGTAACGTTAGGCACCGTCTGAGAAATGGATTCGACGCCGGGGGCGACCGCAAAGAGTGATGGGGAATGTGGAAGACGCCCCACATCCCCCATCAGCCTTCATTTGCGCTGTCGTCTCGACCAGGCATCCGTCAACGAAGAATCAATTTCGCGACCGCCCGGTCTCCCGCACCCAGTTTTCCGCGTTTTGCATGGGTGGGTTCTCCTGTCCGCTGTAGAAGGTTACGCTGTAAGGGTCCGGGTCTTGATAGGAATTAAACCGGCGCTCGTTGTAAACGACCTCTGCGTGGTTGAATCCCGTCTTGTTTGCACTTCCCCCGCCATCCCCGAACAGGAAGTTGTGCCTACGATCGTTGGGACGGTCGTTTTCGCTCCACACGCCCGCCTCTACCGTGACAATGCCGTCGCTGTCGTCGGGGACACTGACGTAGTAGGTATACGCCTCTTCATAGCACTCATTTCCGGAGACGCCGTCATCGTCATCCTGGTTCGGATCGTTTGGATCGTCGTTGTCGGGGGGCTCCAGGTAGTAGTCAACGTACTTTTGCGCGGACGGAGGCGAAAACCGATGGTTTTGGCGTAGGTTCGTGCCGTTGTCGTATGTGTTGGGGCAGACCGTTCGATACCCGGTTCTCGACTCCAGCTTATACGAATCAATGATTTCGGAATAGGTATCCGGGAAGGCTTTTAGTGCATCATGCCCTTTGTTCCATCGATCTTCCCGGGCGCAGGGGTTGTAGCCATCTCCGTCCCAGCATTCAAGGTAAAGTGGTGGGCCCTGCTCAGAGTCGTAAAACTGTTCAAGCAGGTTGTACATCGACATCACGTTGTAGTAGAAACGAACGGTCGTCGGCTCGTCGCCTGGGGCGACTTCATCGGGAGTCGTTGCGCCGACGCCAATGAAAAGCAGTCCGAGGCTTTGCAATTGCTGGTCTGACGCAAGCGCCCCGGCGCCGATCAGCGACGGAGGCAGCCAGGCCAAGCCAAGAGGACTTCCAGTAACCGCACCGCTTCCTACGCGTGCGGGGATCGGATGGCGCTCGGCGCCGATGATGGATCGGTAGCGGTCCGGCTGCTGACCGCTGTTGATCATGTTGATCAAGTTCCCGCCCGGGCCGATTGCCTCGGCACCGCGCTTGTCGTACGACATCGCATCAATTCTATCGTCAATCTTCGTGTCGGCGGCGATTCGAGAGATGCCGTCAGCGATTAAGCCGTAGTAGTCGATGAAGTTCGAGCCAAGTTCAACCCAGCTATATCCTCCGTACGGCTGGTATCCGATCCGCGCTATACCGTCTTCAATCGTGTCCGCGATAGGCCCCCGGAGGACGTTCTTTAAAAAGTTCCTCATCTCGGGTGCAACGTCGTAGTAATTCGGACGGCTGGGGGAATAGGCCATCCGAGCCGCGCGGGCTCCTTGCAAGGGAGACCCGACGGCCATCACTCCCGCAACGTCAATGTCCGAGTGATTTTCTTGAATATACTTGTAGAGGAGACGCACGACAATCCCTCCCTGACTGTGACCAACGAGGACCCATTCTGCATCGGATACACCTGCTGTCTTGTCCCGCATCTGGTTGACAAACCGTTCCATCATCGCTGATCGGGTATTGTCGAGCGTTTTGTCTCGGTTGCCACCATAGAGGTCGCGGTCGAAGTATCGGAGGAGGGTGAAGTCTGTAATCAGCCCCGTGCTCTTCCAGTCGTCCGGAGTGCCGCTGTTTTCCCATCGCGAGGCCTTTTCAGCGCGGACCTCAGCTACCGATTCGCCCCCGGAGGGACGGTCGTCTCCGAAGCTGATCCCATGTGCAAACGCAGCATACCGCTTCTGCGCTTGGGCGACCTGAGGAGAAAATGCGCAAAGAATCGAACCGACGAGAAATGCGACGGCACATACGCTTCTGCAGACAGAGTGAAACGGACCGTGCATACCGGTGAGCAGAGAACGTGCGGAGAAGCGGTCGTGACGTGAACGGGACATAAGCATTGCGTCGTAACGAATGAAACGAGCAAAGAAAACGAAGAACTCAGGTGGAAGGCACTTGGGCCGAACCATCCACCAGCTACGGAAAGGGGGGCACCGCGTCAGTTAAACTGGACGGAAATGTTCGACCGTTGCAATTCGGTGCGCGAGACGACGGCCCGCTTTCCTCCCTTTGGACCGTACTGATAGCTAACCTCGCGGCGCATTACGGGCACGCCGTTATAGCGCCCGTAGACGCGCGTGATGACGCGAGACCGTTCATCGTCCTCGTTCTTATAGACGATGTAGACCGGCTGTCCAGTACGCAGGTCGATGACGCGGCGGACGGAGGATAGTCCGTTCTCCTTTGATTCCGTCGTGAAGGATACGTGATAGTCGCTCAGCGACCGGAGTGAAACCCCCATCCCCTTGAGGCGCTGGCGCGTGCGTCTCGCACGTTTTTCCGCAGACGCGTTTTGCTGCATTGATTCCAGGCTGTCGAGCTGTTCGGGCGTCATGCGAAACCGTTCAGGATCGACCGATCCCTCAGCAGCAACCTCTCCGTTTTCGCGAATGAGTCGAATGGAACTACCTTCGAGCTTGAATTTGACGATTGGACTATCCGTGGCGCGGTTCGGCATGCGGTCCTTGAACTCCTCATAGTCTTTCTCGGGAAGCCTGAGCCGAGCATGACCGTCCGTGTGGGTATACGTTCTCGTGAGGTAGCCGTCCTGGTCGTAGGTCTTGGTTTCGTGTATGGCCTCGTGATTTTCCAGGATGCCCTTGCTTTCCAGCTTTTGTTTTGACGAACGTCCAGACATACCAACCTGACCGACCACATTCGGCGGAAGGACCGTCGAGAAGGTGGTTTCGGTCTCGTCGTAGGAGATTTTCATCCGAACGTTGGGCGCAAGAGACGACGAATTCGTCGACTCGTCGTTGAAGGCGCCCGTCGATGGAGAATCGCAGCTTGCAAGGAAGAGCGCGAAACATACGCCTGCTATAGCGACGCCGAGGATGGACGGGGAGCGACGACAGACAGCGTGGGCAACGGCTCGTGGTGAACGTTGCATGAGATCGTAGGCAGAAGAAGGGGAAGACGCGGGCGGTAGGGGAGCTGCAGCAGTCAGAGGAAGGAAATCGACGCCGCTAGGCGTCAACGCGCGACAACGAGACGGCGTGTAACGGTGCTGACGCGACCGTCTCGCTCTCGGCGAACCATGATCCGGGCGAAGTAGACCCCGGAAGCCAGACGATCCGTTTGCACACGTAGCCGGTGCGTCCCACGAGTGAGTAATCGACGTTGAACTGCTTTCCGTACACGACGTCCCAATACATCGTATAGAGACATGCTGACACGCGCGTCGTCAAGCAGCACAACACGAATGCGAGCAGGAGCGCCGCCACTGGTTGGGTTCGGATACCAATGACCCATCTCGATACCGTTGTCGATGACAGGCTCCCAGTAAAACGTATTCTGAACCGTTGTCAGTGCAGCATTCTCTGCTTCAGCGGTGGCGTGAATGGTGTATTTCCCACCCTCTAGCGGGAATGCGAAAACCGCCCCCGTCGTATCTGACTCTGCGTACGCTCTCGGAAGGTAGTCGAGCTTCTCGCCGTTGATGAGACGCCCCGATGGAAGCTTGGCCGCAGCGCGGGTCTGGTCGGCTTGCAGCGGGAACGGGGCATGGAGGCGCACAAAAACACGGTCAAAGTCCCGCTTCACGTCGGCCTGAAGGCGGTGGGATGGGAGGTTTTGCTTGGATACAGCCACATGAGCACGAAGAATCGGCCGGTATCCGCGCAAGCGAGTACCTTCTGCGCGAACGGTCCGCATCGGCGTCCATCGATCCCCCTCCGTATAGAACGCGCTCCCCGCCTCCTCGCGGACCGCCCCTGCGGTTTCATCAAGCGCGACGGCGAGCGGATTTTCGGTTCGGGCGGACCGGAGCGTGACGACAAAACTATCACGCAGGGTCGACAGATCGTCGTACCGCGACTGGAGGGAGACGAATGTGACGCGTGGATTCGCGAATGGGCGGTGGAGGCGACGTGTGATCGGTGGGGTTAGAGGCTGACCTGGACGGCCGTTCTTGAGTTCACGAATGCGAAGCGTAATCTCACGAGGAGCCCCGGGAGGTACACCCGTGCCTTCGACTTCGCTAGCAAATAGACCTTTGACCGACACCCCGTATAGCCAGTCTGTGCTTTCAGGCCCGAAAGCCAGTCCAACCCCCTGGTCGGATGACGGAAGCAGCAAATACGACGCACTGCCACTGTACGCGTCCGCAATGCCATCGTCGTACGACCTCTCCAGGCGCGCCTCGGACCGGGTCCCGCTGGCAAGTATGGATGTCTCACCGGTCTGCATGCTGTCGCTTGAGGGCGGGGGGGCGACATTGCTCGCCAGTAGCTCGACGGTTCCATGTCGACGTTTATCGGCCACCATCTCCGAGGAGCGAAGATTGACGACGAAGCGGCCCGCGCCATCCGGGTAACTCGTGCGGCCACTATACTGAATCTCCGACGGTCCCTCGCCATGCTCTTGCGTTCCCGACGTGCGACAGGAGATCGAGGAAATGGGCGTGTATGCCACCAGCTTCCGGGAACAGTTCGACCGGCTGGAGCAGCTCTTCCTCATCATGGACCTCGCCCTCGGCATCATCGGCTTCATCGCGATGGTCGTCGCTACCATCGGGATCGCTAACACGGTGATGATGAATGTGCGGGAGCGCTATCGCGAGATCGGCGTCATGATGGCTGTCGGTGGCGACGCGAAAGACCTGCAACGCCTCTTCGTCATCGAGTCCGCATCTCTCGGCGCTCTCGGCGGCATCGCCGGGCTCATCTTCGGCGGGCTCATCGTGCTCGGGCTCGACGCCGCGGTGAACATGTACCTCGACTCGCTCGGCGTGCCTCCGATCTCGGTATTTAGCACGTCCGCGCTCACGATGGCGGTGATCTTTGCCGGCGCCGTCCTCATCAGCCTGCTCGCCGGCGTCGTGCCCGCCCGCCGCGCTGCAAGCATCGAGCCGGCCGAGGCGCTTCGCAGTACGTGACCGTTCTGCCCCCCGGCCGTCTCGGGTTTCCGCGCCGGACGGCCGTATGAACGCGTCAGTTCACCGGATAAAGGCCCGGCGGAATCATCACAACCGGCGCGGGCTGATGTCGGAGCACGGTTCGAATGAAGGCGTCCGCGGGCGGGAGGTGTTCTTCCTCCTCTGATCCCTGGACAAGCAGACGCAGCGGCCCCGGCAGGAACCGCCCGAAGTTCCAGAACCCGGAGGCCGGATTGACCTCCACGATTTCAACGCGGGTAGCTGGCACATCGGCGGCCCGGCGCGCAAGATCGATGGCGTCGAGCATCCCGCCGATCTCGTCCACAAGGCCGACCTGCTGCCCGTCGAGGCCAGAGTAGATCCGCCCTTCGCCCACCTCGCGAATGTGCGCCTCAGTCGTGTCGCGCCCCTCCGCTACGAGCTCGACGA
Source organism: Bacteroidota bacterium (assembly GCA_009908725.1). Classification (GTDB taxonomy): domain Bacteria; phylum Bacteroidota; class Rhodothermia; order Rhodothermales; family Salinibacteraceae; genus Longibacter. Next base: position 17,232 of record JAAAOT010000223.1, read on the forward strand.
ACTCACTGTAGAAGGACTCGAACAGATCCTCAACGCGTTCGCGCTCGTCCTCCTGCAGGGGCCGGGCGGGGATCTGCGTCCCGATGAGCGGCAGCTGATATCCTGTGAACAGGTCGGCGCGTTCGCCCTCCTGCACCACATCGTAGGTCTGCCCCGTCTTCTCGCTCCAGCCGTCTGCATACAACCATCCGCCAATTACGCCGATCGAGCCGGTGACGGTTGTCGGCGTGGCGAGGATGCTGTCGGCGTAGGCGGAGATCCAGTATCCCCCAGAGCCGGCCACCTGCCCCTGTGACACAACGACCGGCTTCTCCGCAGCCACCTCTTTCAGCGCCTGCGCCACGAGGTCGGAGGCCATGCCGTCCCCACCCGGAGAGTCGACTCGGAAGACGACCGCCGCGACATCCCCCCGGTCCTTCAGCTTCCGGATCGATTCGTGCAGGGTGCGCGCCTCAATGCCCGACTCCATCGACGTCGGACCGATGCCGTAGACGACCGCAATCTTGTCCGGCTCACTCCACGCCCGCGTTGCGGTCGCCACCTCGTCGAGGTCGTCGGGGTCGATCGTGCGCGTGCCGCGATCCAGGAGATCATCGACGAACTCGTCGCGGTCGTGCCAGCGACCCAGTGAATCGACCAGTCCGGCCGTCTGAGCTTCCATCGCCGTGAGGATCGTTTTCTCATCAACCAGAGCATTCAGGGAGTCGCGCGACAGCCCGCGGTCGGTTGCAATGCCGCGAACGACGGTCGCGTAGACGTCATCCAGATATTCAGCCCGCTGCGTGCTATCGGCTTCCGAGAAACCGGTTCGCGACAGCGTTTCGGCGGCCGATTTATACTCGAAAAACCGCCACTCGTCAAACTCGAGCCCGAGCTTGTCGAGCGTCCCAT